>JANNOR010000113.1:0-9753 GCA_031399265.1 Cyanobacteria bacterium SOY_34_metabat_3
CGGCAAACAACAGGCTATTCGCCCACAGAGATACTCGATCGCTATAATCCCGTTGCAACTCGTCGAGCAACCAACCACGGAATACCAACTCCTCTGCAAAACCCACTCCTAAAGCACTTAATAGCCCTTCTGCGATGATTCTAGGCAAATTATCAGAATTTTGCCATGAGACAAAACCAAACAGCCCTTGCACCACAAATAAGCTGAAAGTGAGCAAAAGCCCGATCGCCAATCCGATCAAAAACTCGAAACCATTCTGTCTAGTATTTATCAAACCATAGCTTTTCAGCACTTGGTTTTCTCCGTAGACCTTTTGTCCCCACAGCCGCACCAAAAACAAAAACTCTGTAAACAACAGCGCCATAGTGAGAATAGTTGCGAGGTTACTATCTTTAACTAACAAGTAAATTGGAACGGCTAAGGGCAACCAGATTGAGAGTAAAATTAACAGAAAAATTGCGATTCTTAAAAAAAATGGATAGCTAGCTATTTTGCTCCGGGTAGTCATTAGTTACAAGTTAGTTGCTGAGAGATTTTAATTTTTATTGAAAATAAACATAACACGGGTCGGAGGCATGAGCGAAACAATCAACTCGCTCTGGCTATAGCTCCTTGCCTTACCGAAAGCATTGAGGGTACAAGCCCCCGAATTCATTCCTTTGGTGTAACACAAATAAGCGTCACTCGAAAAAGCGACTGTGCATTCGCCAACACTGCCACTTATATATGGAGTATCACAATATGAAAGGATAAATCAAAATGTCTCAGCAAGATCCTACAAGTATCGATTTAAGCAGTAGTGATTTTTCGTTTGGAGAAATGTCAGTCGATGATGTCGCCGCGATCGCAGCAATAGAGGCCGGAATTAGCGATCCAACGCATCCCATCCAGGGCGAAACCGCACCAATACCTAGCATCCCACCACTGCCGATCGCACCTATCCCATTTCCGATCGCCAAACGGCCGGTCAGCGGGCGCTACCGGGGTACATTAGGCAGCTTTCAACTCGAACTCCGAGTAGACGTTGACCGCACTCGACCGCTGAAACGCTTAAGCGGCGACTTCTTCCAAGTCAGTGGCGGTACAACCGCATATTTTGGCTCTTTTATAGTCGATGCGCCGACGATCGCGGTGACAGCCTCTCAAGTCGTCGTCAAAGGCCTCGGAAGCTTTACCTTTGCCGCCGGAGCTCCGGTAGTTCAGGTGACTATCCAGCGAAAGCCGATTTTCCAGCCGCAGGCACCAGCGACGGTGCAATTTTTCACAAAGGGCGGAGTCGCGGGAGCAACTTACATTTGTGCCTTTGAGTCTGTCTATTTCCGCAGTCTGCGACTCGAAACAGACCAGGTTTCCGATGTTGTCACTCCCGCATTCAGCAGCTACAACACGGGAGCGCTGCCGTCAGGGGGGCCAGCGCGCAACCTCAGCGTCATCAGTTCCTATGCAGAAGCTGGGATCGAGATGATCGCAACAGCAGGAAACAACGTTATCAACATCGATGAAGCTGGTGCTGGCGCTAAATGGAGCAACGCGGAACTGCACGCTTCGATGCAAAAACATTTCACCTTGTGGCAGGATTTGCCGCAGTGGGCTGTTTGGCAGGTGGTTGCTCAACTTCACGACATCGGCCCAGGGCTGTACGGCATCATGTTTGACCAGCAAGGGAAGCAGCGGCAAGGTTGCGCGGTATTTCATCAAGGTATTGGCGGGGTAACTCCCGAAATGCTGCGATTGCAGCTCTATACCTATGTTCACGAGCTCGGACATAGTTTTAACTTACTTCACTCGTGGCAAAAGTCCTTGGCGACGCCCCCTGGTACGAATCGCCCGCAGGCTTTGTCTTGGATGAACTATCCTTTTAATTACCCAGCACCGGGCGGCGAAGCTACGTACTGGAGCCAGTTTGCGTTCCAGTTCGACAATGAGGAAGTCATCCATCTCCGCCATGCGTTCCGCAACAATATTATTGTGGGTGGAAACGACTTTGCGATCGGCTCTGGTTTGGGCCAGGAAGTGATGGCCGACCCGATTCGCGATGAGTCGGGACTGACATTCCGTATCTCTACTCACCAAAAGAGCTTTGCGCTTGGTGAGCCTGTGGTACTGCAATTAATGCTGGGAACGACGGCCCAGAACGGGCGCCGAGTGCATACTTGGCTGCATCCTAATTGCGGCTTGGTCAAAATCGTGATTCGCAAGCCTAGCGGCGCAGTCGTTGCTTATGAACCGCTAATCGATCATTTAGTCGGTAAGCGAGAAAGTACGATCGCCCGCGATGATGTGATTCCTGAAAGCGCCTATATCGGCTATGGCAAAGATGGACTTTATTTCGATTTACCCGGAAATTATCGAGTACGGGCGGTCTATGCGGCTATGGACGGTTCGGAGGTATTCTCCGAGACGATCAATATTCGGGTTCGCTATCCTGTGTCGTCAATTGAGGAAGAACTGGCCGCTCTGTTTATGGGCGATGAACAGGGTACTTTGCTCTATTTGCTGGGCTCGGATGATGAGTCTTTACGAAGTGGTAACGATGCTTTTGAGGAAGTTATAGAAAAGTATCCGAAACACGCGATGGCAAACTATGTTCGGATGGTGCAGGGAATCAATGCTAGCCGTGATTTTAAGACGATCGCGGACGATCGCGAAACCCGGGCGATGATCGTACGCCCTGCCAAGTTGGATGAAAGCGCCAAGTTGCTGACAGCAGTCGCCGCCTCCAATATTCTCGATCCTGTTTCGGCACTGATGTCTCTTTCGTGTTTAGCTGAGGTTCAGGCTAAAACTGGGGATGAGGATGCTGTCAACAAGACGTTGAGCAAAATCTCAGCAATGGAAGTCAAGACATTGCGATCGGCAGACAAGAACTAAACATTAAATTGCTGAATTACCCTGAAGATTGCTTTACTTTATCCTAAACTAAATAAGTAAAGCAATTTTTGTTAGTTTGTACAAAACACTGCCGGCAAAAACTTCACAGCATTAAGGATAAGTCTGTTGTTGATTCGATACTTGATAATTCTGTTGGCAATTTTGGCGATCGGGTTTACCTGCGTACCCGATCGCCCCCAAGCAGATTTTTTGACCCCTTACTATTACCAAGCGAGTACCACTATGAGTTTATCTGTCAAACTTCGCGACGGTTTCAGCAATAACACCGTGACAGTAGAAGTGAATGAAAAAGAAGTCTACCACAAGTCTGGGGTGAGTACGGATTTGACGATTTCCTTCGCGGATGCCGTGGAAATTCCTGTGGAGAAATCGATAGTTAAGTTGAAGGTTGCAGTGGAGGGCGGTGAGACGGAAACAAAGGAAATCAGGGTGCAAGAGACTCCTTTTGTTGATGTCTGGATTATTGAGGGGAAAATGGAGTTGCGAGCATCCAAGGAAGAGATGCCGATGCTTTAGCAACTCGCAGATCCAACATTCGATCGAACATTGACAGTTGGCGGTTATTTCCTAATTGTGCAATACCGTTTTTTGGCGGCTGCGAACTGGTGCGGGCTGTACGAAGCAGCCAGAAAAAGCTAGAATAGCATCGTATAGAGCGCAACTTTAGATAAAACAAAGCTATAAAATAAGGGAACAATGACTGAAGCCTCCGATTTTGCAAATGTCGATCGAGAATTAGATGACACAATTTTAAGCTTCTCAGACATTCAAGCAGAACTAAACCTGCGCCACGCTAAAGATGCTTTGCGAGATATCGTCGAAAATCTCGACTTGACTCCCAGCGAGCGAACTGGACTGGAGCCGGAAATTGGCGGGTTGGAGAAAATGCTCGACAAGCTAGAGCGCGCTTGCGTGCAAATCGCCGTGTTTGGGATGGTGGGAAGAGGCAAATCCTCGGTTTTAAACGCGCTTTTGGGTCAAAATGTGTTTGAAACTGGCCCGACTCACGGAGTGACTCGCACGACAACGATCGGACAATGGGAAGTAGGAGAGGGAATTGATGGCAATTTGCCCGATGGCTTACGCCCCGCTACGCTACGGCTTTCGCCAGTTATTTACCGTTTGTCGCAAGTAGAATTAATCGATACTCCTGGAATTGATGAAGTTGACGGCGAAACTCGCGAACTTTTGGCCCGCCGCGTTGCTCAACAAGCTGATTTGATTTTGTTTGTGGTGGCTGGCGACATTACAAAGGTGGAATACGAAGCTCTTTCGCAGTTGCGGGAAGCCGGAAAACCGATGCTGTTAGTGTTTAATAAAATTGACCAATATCCCGATGCAGACAGATTGGCAATTTATCACAAAATCCGCGACGAGCGAGTGCGGGAATTGTTATCTCCCGATGAAATTGTGATGTCGGCGGCGTCGCCTTTGACGGCGAGTGCGGTGCGCCGTCCCGATGGAACTATGGGGGTAAAAATGACTCGTGGTTTGCCGCAAGTTGAGGATTTAAAATTAAAAATTTTGGAAATTCTAGACAGGGAAGGTAAGTCTTTGGTGGCGCTGAATACGATGCTGTGTGCGGGTGATATTAACGAACAGTTAGTGCAGCGCAAAATGGAAATTCGAGAGGATGCTGCTAATCGGATTATCTGGAATGGGGTAATGACGAAAGCAGTAGCGATCGCCCTGAATCCAGTTACTGTAATTGATATCCTCAGCGGTGCGGTAATTGATGTGGTGATGATCTTAACTCTGTCTAAAGTTTACGGCATTGCGATGACGGAAGCGGGCGCTGTGGAATTGCTGCAAAAAATTGCAATTAGTATGGGCGGAATTACTGCTGGCGAATTGGTGGCTAATTTTGGTTTGAGCTCCTTGAAAGGATTGTTGGGTTTGGCGACGCCGGCGACGGGTGGTTTGGCTTTGGGCCCGTATTTGTCTGTTGCTGTGACACAGGCTGCGATCGGAGGGGTTTCTTGTTACGGAATCGGTCAAGTTACTAAGGCTTATTTGGCTAACGGTGCTTCTTGGGGAGATGACGGGCCGAAGGCTGTTGTCAGCAAGATTTTGGCTTCTTTGGATGATGATTCTATTTTAAATCGAATTAAGGATGAATTGCGGGCAAAGTTGAATTTGGGAGACGAAGGAAGAAGGAAGAAGGAAGAAGGAAGAAGGAAGAAGGAAGAAGGAAGAAGTTATTAGTTATTTGTTAGTTCCCACCAATGCCCGATGCCCGATGCCCAATTCCTAATATTATGCTATTAACAATTTCCACAAATCGCTTCCCAGCTACAGATTTAGGTTATTTACTGCACAAACATCCCGATCGCCATCAATGTTTTCCGATGACTTTCGGCAATGCTAGCGTGTTCTATCCCGAAGCAAGCGCAGACAGGTGTACAGCCGCTTTACTGTTAGATGTCGATCCGGTTGGTTTGGTGCGGGGAAAATCGAAATCGGACGATCGCCCTCTCGAACAATACGTCAACGATCGCCCCTACGTTGCCTCTTCGTTTCTGTCTGTCGCCCTTGCTAAGGTCTTTAGTACAGCTCTATCCGGTCGCTGCAAAGACCGCCCAGAACTTGCAGAAACCCCCATTCCTCTGACAGTTAACCTGTCAGTTTTGCCCTGTCGCGGCGGCGAAAAGTTTCTGCGCGAAATGTTTGAGCCACTCGGCTATCAAGTCACAGCAAAACCGCTGATTCTTGACGCGCAATTTCCCGAATGGGGCGCGAGTCCTTACTTTGCTGTGGAACTACAAAATAGAATTAGGTTGGCGGATTTGTTAAGCCATCTTTACGTGCTCATTCCGGTGTTAGATGACGACAAACATTACTGGGTTGGGGATGAAGAAATCGAGAAGTTATTCCGTCACGGCGAAGGTTGGTTGAACGCGCATCCGGCGCGCGAAAAAATTGCCGATCGCTATCTGAAACGCCAGCGCCGTCTGACGCGTATTGCTGTGGCGCAGTTAGCAGAATTAGATAATATCGACGATGCAATCGAAGTTTCTCACCAGCAAGAAGAGGAAGTTTTAGAACAGCGAATTAGTCTGAACCAACAGCGTTTAGATACTGTGATGGAGGTTTTAAAAGCTAGCAATGTTAAGCGAGTTGTTGATTTGGGCTGCGGTGAGGGAAAACTACTGCGATTGCTTTTGAAAGAAAGTGCGATCGAGCAAATTACCGGAGTCGATGTTTCCCACCGCGCCTTGGAAATAGCCACGGAAAGATTGCAAATAGAACGCTTGCCTCCCGCCCAACAATCTCGCATTCAACTAATTCAAAGTTCGCTGATTTATCGGGATAGTCGCTTGACGGATTTTGACGCAGCGGCGGTAATTGAAGTGATCGAACATCTGGATTTAGACCGATTGGCGGCTTTCGAGCGGGTGTTGTTTGAGTTTATCCGGCCCAAAAGTGCGATCGTCACAACTCCAAATATTGAATATAACGTGCGGTTTGAAAACTTACCTGCGGGAAAATTTCGACACCGCGATCACCGCTTTGAATGGACGAGGGCAGAATTTCAAACTTGGGCGAATGGGGTTGCAGAAAGGTTTGGCTTTTCGGTAGAATTTCGCTCTGTCGGAAACGAAGATTTAGAAGTAGGTTCGCCTACGCAAATGGCAATATTTACCCAAGACCAATAATACCGAGAGTCTGTTTGTACTTACAATATAGTTAAACTTGGAAAAATGCAGGCTTCAGCTATGAGTAAATCTATTCAAACTCAGATAGTGAAAATTGACAATTCTCAGGGGATTCGCATTCCCAGATCGTTGTTAGAGCAAATTGGTATTAGCGAAGCAGTAGAAATCGAAGTTCAGGGCGATCGGATCGTTATTCGTGCAGCTATAAAACCGCGTGCCGGCTGGGAGGAAGCGTTCGCAAAAATGGCAGAGCAACATGATGTCCTGCTGGATGATGTCACCACTACGGAGTGGGAGAAGCTTGAGTGGCAATGGTAATCAAACGTTTTGATGTTTTTTTAGTTAACCTTGACGAGCCTAGCAACGAATAATATCAATTCCGCTAGCATTGGAATTATTTATCTCTATTGTCTCTCTCTGTGTTCTCTGCGATCTCTGTGGTTAAATCATTCCGATGCAACCGAAAACGATATAAATCACAATTATTAAACAATGAAAATTACCCTTCCCGAACTATCTTTAGTCGTTCTCATCGGTGCATCCGGTTCCGGCAAATCCACCTTTGCCAGCCAACATTTCCTACCTACAGAAATCATTTCATCGGATTATTGCCGGGGGCTGGTTTCCGATGACGAAAACAATCAAGCGGCAACCGCAGATGCTTTTGAATTACTGCATTTTATTGTTACTAAACGGCTAGCAGCAGGTAAATTAACTGTTATCGACGCCACAAATGTTCAGCCGGAAAGCCGCAAACCTTTGTTAGAATTGGCTCGAAAATACCATTGCATTTCGGCGGCAATTGTGCTAGATTTGCCCGAAAAATTGTGTGCCGATCGCAATCAACAACGTCCAAACCGCAATTTCGGCAGTCACGTAGTTCGGCGGCACGTCCAAAGTTTACGCAAATCCCTGCGAAACCTCGAACGCGAAGGCTTTCGCTACGTTTACATCCTCCGCTCGCCAGAAGAAATCGACGCGGTAGAAGTCGCCAGACAGCCGCTGTGGAACAATCGCAAAGGCGATCGCGGCCCTTTTGATATCATCGGCGACGTGCACGGCTGCTGCGACGAATTGGAACAATTGCTGCAACAGTTGGGCTATCAAATTGTTGACAAAACCAGCGACTCTGCTTTCTGGGATTTTCCCACCTACGCGCATCCAGAAGGGCGCAAAGCCCTGTTTTTGGGCGATTTGGTCGATCGGGGTTCGCGCATTCTCGACACCCTCAAACTCGTGCGCAACATGGTAGTTGCAGAAACAGCATTGTGCGTGCCGGGAAATCACGATATTAAATTGCTGAAAAAACTCAACGGCAAAAACGTCAAAATCAATCACGGACTCGAACAAACCTTAGCCGAAATAGCAGCTTTGCCAGACGAATTTCGCGAATCTGCTGAAACAGAAATCCGCCGATTTCTAGACAGTTTAATCGGTCATTACGTCCTCGACGGCGGGCAATTAGTCGTCGCCCACGCGGGGATGAAAGCAGAATTGCAGGGACGCGCATCGGGCCGCGTTCGAGATTTTGCACTGTACGGAGAAACAACCGGCGAAATCGATGAATTCGGCTTACCTGTCAGATACAATTGGGCCGCAGAATATCGAGGCACAGCAGCAGTTGTTTACGGACACACACCAGTCCCCGAAACAGAATGGTTGAACAATACAGTTGATATTGACACAGGCTGCGTTTTCGGCGGCAAACTAACAGCTTTGCGCTATCCCGAAAGACAATTTGTCAGCGTTGCGGCTGCTAGAGTTTACTGCGAACCTGTAAAGCCGATCGCCCTTATTGCTGCAACTCCCTTTACCGCCCAACAGCAGTGCGACGACGTATTAGACATTGCCGACGTGCTGGGAAAACGCATCATTTCCACTCGCCTGCAAAGCAACATTACGATTAAAGCAGAAAATTCGATCGCCGCCCTGGAAGTAATGAGTCGATTTGCCGCAAATCCCAAATGGCTAATTTATTTGCCGCCCACAATGTCTCCCGTTGCTACTTCCAAAGAACCGGGACTTTTAGAACATCCAGCCGAAGCATTTAGCTACTACCAACAGCAGGGAATATCGACAGTTGTCTGCGAAGAAAAGCACATGGGTTCCCGCGCCGTGGTCATTGTTTGCCGCGATGAATCTGCTGCTAAACGTCGCTTCGGCATTTTCAACAACAGCATCGGTATTTGTTACACTCGCACGGGACGACATTTCTTCAACCATCGTGATTTAGAAACAGAGTTTTTAGACCGAATTAATGCTGCTTTAACTATTAGCAATTTTTGGAATAGATTTCAAACTAATTGGGTTTGTTTAGACTGCGAACTAATGCCTTGGTCTGTCAAAGCTCAAGGTTTATTGCAAGAACAATATGCCGCAGTGGGAACAGCTTCTAGTCATGGGTTTGCAAGTGCGATCGCCAACTTAGAACAAGCTAGCCAGCGGGGAGTTGAAGTTAGCGATCTGTTGAGTCGCTACCAAGAGCGATCGCAATTAGCGCATCAATACGTTAAAGCTTACCAGCGCTACTGCTGGCCTGTAAAATCAATCTCCGACTTCAAGTTAGCACCTTTCCACATTTTGGCAACCGAGGGAACTGTACACGCTGACAAAAATCACTGCTGGCACATGGAACAGATTTCACAATTTTGTGAAGCTGACCCGGAATTGCTGTTAGCTACTGAATATAAAGTAGTTCAAATTGGCGATTCTGACAGCCAATTAGCGGGGATTGAATGGTGGGAAAAACTGACTGAGGCGGGAGGCGAAGGCATAGTTGTCAAACCGATGGAGTTTACTGTGAAAAATAGCAAAGGACTGGTGCAGCCTGCGGTAAAATGTCGCGGTAAAGAGTATTTGCGGATTATTTATGGTCTTGAATATTCATTGCCGGAACATTTGGAAAAATTGCGATCGCGCGGGTTGTCTCGCAAGCGTTCTTTAGCATTGCGAGAGTTTGCTCTCGGTATAGAAGGATTGGAGCGATTTGTGGCGGGTGCGCCGTTGAGACAAGTTCATGAGTGCGTTTTCGGAGTTTTAGCGATGGAGAGCGAACCAGTCGATCCGAGGCTGTAATATCAAATCCGTTTGCATCGGAATGATATAAACAGAGGAGACGGAGGAGACGGCAGTGCCGTGTCCCTACAGCGATCAATTTTAGGGACACGGCACTGCCGTCTCCGCTTTATCATTACGGCGCAGCCGG
>JANNOR010000169.1:0-13558 GCA_031399265.1 Cyanobacteria bacterium SOY_34_metabat_3
GCGTTGGTGAATTTAGGTATGATTCACTCGGCTAGTGAATCCGTAAAATTTAGGGGCAATTCATGAATTGCCCCTACTCATTTCAGGGATTGCTATAGCCAGTGAATCATACCTAAATTCAGCAACCCATTTTAAAGCCGCACAACGTATTCAGAAGGTTTAGCAGGTACTTTTCCTTCTTTGGCCATCGCTTGGTAAATCATGGCTGCTACTTCTGCGCGAGTTGCTATTCGATTTGGCTGCAAAAGTGTGGGCTTCGGATGGTTGACCACAATCCCCGCTTCCGTGGCTGCTGTTACTTTGTCAACTGCCCATTTTGGTAATTTTTTCCTATCTGTATAAACTTGTAAAGTTTTGCTGGCTTTCGCTGACGGTTTCAGGTTTAAACCGCTAGCTAAAGCTGCGATGACTTCGACGCGGGGAACTTCTTTGTCGGGACGGAACGCGTTGTCTGGGTATCCTTTGAGATATCCAGTTTTGACGCTGCGGTCGATCGCACTCGCGGCCGGACTTTGATCTTTTACGTCTTTAAAATCAATCGGTTTTCGGTTCGGTTCTTTGTCGGACATCCGCTCAATTAAGCGCGCTAGTTCGGCTCGCGTCATCGGTTCGTCGGGACGAAATTTGCTGTCGGTTAAATCCGAAAAAATTTGCCGCTGGACTAAAGCGACAATAAACGGACGCGCCCAATATTTATCGGGAACATCGGAGAGTTGAACGGGCCCAACTTTGGGTTTAGCCGCTTTCGGTTTGGTAATGACTGGAGCGGGGCTCGATCGCACAATGGGCTTTTGGGGAACAACGATCGTCCCCAGCGGAGCAATTGGCGGTAAAATCGGCCCTAAAGGTGCAACAGGGGCGGCATCTGGTTCGCGCGGAATGAGCACTGTAGCGGGCGACTGCACATCCGAATTTGGCGCGGCGGGTACTAATATACTTGGACTAGCGGGCGTGACAGCAGGTTGAGAGAATACGGCTGGAAATTGCCAATTTGCAGCACGGAATTGACTGGGATTTCTGCCTGTTACCCAAAAGAAAATTGCTCCTATCGTGCCGAATGCAACCAAGATCGCAATTAATTCATCAAATCCTAGAGGGTTTCTTTCCCCCGACGGCGGTTGTGGAGAAGACATACTTGTCACCTACATATCAATGTAGAAATTAAATCACATATTTTTTAGGTCTGGGGGAAACAGAGAGGCCTCAATCAACTATTCCCAAGTTCTGACTGTCAATACCTGCGGTGGTGTAGCATCGGGAGGATAAATAAAATCAACTTTTAGCGATCGAAGTTGCTGATTTTTGCCATCTCTTTCCTCAGCGCCTTCTCCCGCCAGAAGAGCGACTCCGACTCGGTTGGCGGGAAGCCCCGCCGCTACCAAAACTCGGACTGCGCCTTTGCGGGGAAGTTGGATTTTGCGATCGGCGCAAAGTGCTGCCGCCGTAACCCGAACCGGTCGAGCGATTCGCCCCTGGCGCTGCTGGGCGTCTTGCTGGTACGTTCGAGGAGGGCGATCGCAAGCGGCCCGTCGTCCTTAAAACTTGACGGTTTCTCACAGCAGCAGGCGGGGCTTGGTAGCGAGTTTGATACTGCTGGACAGCTTGGCCGTAAGTATTGCCATACCCGCCATATCCGGTCATAATTCCCGGCTGATAGACTGGCGGCATATAATATCGCGGTGTAAATAACAAACTGCCGATCGCCTGACCTGCTATAGCCCCAGCAAACGGCGCCCAGAAGCCTGATTGCTGTCTCACTACCACCGTTTGCGGTTGCCCGGTTTGAGGGTTGTTGACAGTTTCGGTCACGTTATGAACGTACTCTATTTTAAAATCTTCTGTCAAATGCAAGCTTGCTTTGTTGTTCTCGATATTGAGATAACTTTTCTTACCTGCGGCTATTTCTTCATTCGTTAACCGAGCCATTTGCAAATCCCTGCTGCGGTAAACCGGGGGACTGCCGGAGGGAGTATTCAGCAACATCAAACTGTATTCTCCCTCAGCATCATCGTAGGTAGCTTGCTGTACGGGATATTGTCCTTGAGCCAAGTTATTGTTAGGTGCAGGACGCACCGTATTTACATTTCTATTTGCAGCAGGATTTGCAGGAGCATTTGCACGAGTTTCCGGCTCAGGAGAACCGCAAGCCGTTGCCGTCCACAAGAAAGTTAAAGTCATTAAATAAATTGTCAGTCTTCGCAGCATAAATAATATTGGGTAATTGGGCATCGGGCATCGGGCATCGGTAGCAAATAACAAATAACTAATAACTAATAACTAATTACTCCTTCCTTAAAGAGGAATCAGTTCTGGGAAATTGACCAACACTTGTTCGTCAGTCAATTCGTCACCCAACTGTGCGGGAGAAAAGTGAACTTGCACAGCTCGGAGCCCTTGCTGGTAATGTAAATTAATTAGTGCTTTTAAACCGACTTTCAGCGCGTTGATGTCAGCGAGGTCAGTTTCTAGGGCCGGAACTTCGCCTTCATAAGCAACTGCAATCATCACCACTACGTTTCTGGTGACAGGCAAAGATAACGGGGAATTTTTATCGTAAACCGATGAGCTGGATTGAGGCTCGCTCAGATAGCGATCGGCTGAATCAGTAAAAAGTTCATCCACATAATCGCCGGCTTCGCCTTCATTCCAAAAAACATCGCCTTCATTGGCTGCTGCTTGCCAGTAGTTGTCGTACTGCAACAGGTGATTGCAAATTTCTACAAGACCTTCTCCTAAAACTGTTAGGTCGCCACCCTTATCAATTCCTTCTCTGGCGGTGTGGTTGAGAACTCCTAACAGCGGTGCAACTTCTTGGCCTGTTAGTTGAATGAACACGCGGCAAACTGCCAGTCGAGTTTTACCTGTAAATTGATTGAATCGATCGCGCCAAGCATTCATAATTACCTATAGTTGCAATCTGTAGGGCTATATTTTCAACCGTAGCAGGCGATGGGAACTTTTGCCGTCTACCCTCCGATTGATCTGAACAGTATTTTTAGCGACCTCGGTAGCCTGCTGCCTTGCTTTGAGTCATCTAAATTTATAGCATTTTTGAATCCGACGATCGAATTGGGCGCTCTCGATCGATCTGTCAATTGTTTGTTGTGTTTGGCGATCGCAATTACAGAAAATTGTCTAGTGCATAATTTCAACTCAAAAAACCTCCAATCAATCTCGATTGGAGGTACGCGCGAGCGAATACTTTGGTTTGAGATAACTATTTGACGATCGTCCTTTCGACTGGCTCGATCGATATTTCCGAACTCAACTCGGCAACTTCAACAACCGGCAAATCCAGCTCGCCGCCCGGAGCTTCCGGGTGTTCGCGAACGTCTGTAACGGCTTCTGCTGCATCAGTTACAACCGCATCTGCGATCGTCTCTTCAAAAACTTCAAAATTATCGCTCATCGCAGCACAAGCAGCAGAGGCGCGAAGGCCGGCGCGGTAACTCATGTACCCCGCACCTGCACCCAAAACCCCAGCCAAACCCAGGAAACCGAGGGCTGCTGTTTTGTAGGATTTCCACGGATTCATTCCATCCGATCCGCCGGAACCCAGGAGAGTTGTCGCAGAACCAGATTGACCGGCCTTAGATTTGCCGTACGAGCAGTTATAAGCAGATGCGCCGTCGCTGAGTGCAATGCTGCTCGCGATCGTGACGATGGAAACAATGCCAGCTAACACTTGAAGCTTTTTCATGGTGCCCCGCCAAGTTTGTAAAGGATAATTAAAAAATTAATGGTAGCAGCTCTTTACAAATGTATCAACTCGCAGCGCGGCCTTGCGTCACAGATCGATCGCAACTCCCAACAATCGCATAACGCAATAAAAATTTAAAATCGCCCGTTAAAAAATCTGAAACCATTGTTAGGCAGGCATTTTGACTGACAAATCCGTAGTGGTCAAGTCTTGCAAGCTCATATTTCGATCGCGCCAGAATCAGATTTTCTGATGTCAGACAGTAGAAAATTCAATCGCAAGGCGGCAAACACTTGATGAGAAACTACTTTTAAGGCTACTTTTGAAAAGACTTGGTGATTGGAAAAACTCTTATTTTTATGACAGACAGCGGGAATCAAGGCAATTTGCGATCGCCTCATCGATTGTTGGTGACGGGCGGCGCTGGATTTATCGGCTCGAATTTTGTGCATCACTGGTGCAGCAGCTATCCGGGCGATCGAGTAGTCGTACTCGACGCTTTAACCTATGCCGGCAACAGACAAACCCTGGCAACTTTGGAAGGAGGAGAAAATTTTCGGTTTGTACAAGGCGATATTTGCGATCGAGCCCTAGTCGATAGCTTGCTGAAATCAGAAAACATCGATACTGTCGCCCACTTTGCCGCCGAATCCCACGTTGACAGGTCAATTATCGGCCCTGCAGCCTTCGTCCAAACAAACGTTGTCGGAACCTTCACACTTTTAGAAGCCTTCCGCAAGCACTTAGAAACAATTGATGACGCGTCTCTCAAAGCACAAATGCGCTTCCTCCACGTTTCTACCGACGAAGTTTACGGCAGTCTCGGCCCCGACGACCCGGCATTTACCGAAACAACCGCTTACTCCCCCAACAGTCCCTACTCAGCCTCCAAAGCCGGCAGCGACCACCTCGCCCGCGCCTATTTCCACACCTACGGCGTCCCGACAATTATCACCAACTGTTCCAACAATTACGGGCCCTATCACTTCCCAGAAAAACTGATTCCCTTAATGTGCATCAATATGCTGTTAGGCAAACCGCTGCCAGTATACGGCGACGGTCAAAACGTCCGAGATTGGCTGTTCGTGCTCGACCACTGCCGCGCCTTAGATGCCGTTATCAACCGGGGCCAGCCAGGGGAAACCTACAATGTGGGCGGCAACAACGAGGTAAAAAATCTCGATTTAGTCAAAATGCTGTGCCAGCTAATGGACGAATTAGCTTCTGATTTGCCCGCGCGTCCTTGCGAACAACTGATCTCATTTGTCAAAGATAGAGCCGGGCACGATCGCCGTTATGCGATCGATGCCAGCAAAATTAAAACAGAGTTAGGTTGGACTCCCTCAGTCACAGTTGAAGAAGGTTTGCGGCAGACAGTGGAATGGTACTTAGCCCATCGCGAGTGGTGGGAACCCCTGCTGTCGGAGGAATATCAAACTTACTACAGCAAGATATACGCCAATTAGTCCGAAGGAAGAAGGAAGAAGGAAGAAGGAAGAAGGAAGAAGGATAAACATTTCTTTGTTTAAACTAACTAACTAACAATGAAAATTCTGAAATTCTCAATTTTTCTGAAATTATGCATTCTTCCTTCTGACTTCGGGAATATCACATACATTGACACTTGTCAATCTATGTAAAGATTTAGTTAAACTCGATCCATAACGGATAAAAGCAACTATTTCTGGCTGATAATTTCAATAGAGTTATCAAAATAAGCCTTTCACAAGTTTCTACTACAAAGAGAAAGCAAGCAATGACCGAAATCAACTGGCTCAAGCAGATCCAAGAACCCAAATACTGGCTGTTAGCGATCGGAGCAGGTTTGATTGGCCTGCACCTAACTCTGACTTCTAGAACAAACGACACCGACCTATTCGGCACAATGTTACTGTTTTGGGGAGTCGTAGCATTTCTCATTTGGGAAAGGCACGAATCCTTAACTTTTGAAAGCGGAGTTTTCGCCAGCTTTTTTGGAGCATCATTAATTGCTTTAATATTGCTCAAAAGTTCCTCAATATATGGATACGATTTTTTTATCAGAGCAACACCTTTTTTATCTGGAATCAGTCTCGCATTGATGGCTTCTGGAACAAAAGGACTGAAACAATATTGGCAGGAACTTCTAATTCTTGCCTATACAGCTATTCCTCCTGGATTAATCGGAATATTAGTTGATGTCCCTAAATTAACAGCCAAATTTTCAGCTTTCATTCTGCACTATTTAGGATTTGAAGTTGTCCGCCAAGGGGTTTTTCTGATTTTAGAAAAAGGCAGCGTCGAAGTTAATCACGGCTGTTCCGGAGTAAATGCAGTTCTACAATTGTTAGGACTTGCTTTAGTATTTCTGCTGATGTTTCCCACAACTACGGGACAGAAAATCATAGTGCCGATTGTAGCCGTTCTAATTGCATTTAGCGTAAATGCAGCCCGAGTAGCTCTCCTGGCAGTGCTGGTATCCCTATCTCAATCCCAAGCATTTAAATACTGGCATGAAGGAAGTGGATCGGTAGTCTTTTCGATGATTGCTGTATTGATTTTCGGAATATTCTGCTGGTTTGCTATCTTAAAAAACGAACCAGAAAATAATAAAAAACAAAACTGCTAATGACTATTACCTACTGGAAACCAGTTAGAATTTCCCTATTAGCTGTTACTTTGGGAGCAGTTTTATTAGTTGCAGGAAAGTTGACATTATATCCATCAACTGGCAATCTTGCTGCAACCCCCTTTGAGTTTCCCGAGTCAGTGCCTCTAGTAGATTGGCAACTGCAAAAGAGCGCGCCGCTGAAAATTATCGATACTTCAGAATTCAAAGCTGCCAGGAAATATGAATATCAAAAAAATAACATTGTTCTAGAAATAGAGATGCGCTATGCGGTAAACACCATTGGCGATGTGGAAGGTATGATGAAGGGACATACTGTTCTCAAGTCGTCTCCTGGTAAACTAGCATTAGCAAGCACTCAAGGCGTGGGGTTTCACGGAATTTTGCAACAGCAAAATCGACTGTATTTGAGTTCGTGTATCAATCCTCGCGGCGGTGCTACAGTCACTTCCCAACAGTTTAGATACAATCGTAATACTCGCGATTGGCAGCCGAACCGCATTCTGTTTTGGCTGTTGGGTAGGGGAAATATTCAAGACCGGCGCTGTTTGTGGACTCAGATGTCTGTGCCTTTGGATAAAATAACTCCAGAAGAGGCCAATAAAATTCTACAGAATGCTTGGGTTTCTTGGTATGGTTGGTGGCAGCCTAAATTTCCTGAACCTTAAGTCGGGTCAACAGAGATTTTTGTTAACAACAATTGTAATTAGTTTATGAATGACGTACAAGGCGAACAAGGTTTTTCGATCTACAGGCTGCGTTGGATTGGCTACGGTCTTTTAATTCTGTCTTTATTAGATACGATCGCAGTTCTGATACCAGCAAATTTTGGCAATCGCGTCTGGGAATTGCAGACGATTGGCGCTGTGGTGGAACGAGTACCAGTTCCCCTACTAGCAATGGCGCTGATATTTTTTGGCGAAGGGTACGATCGCAGACGTTTAGAAGACATTTTTTTGAAGGTTTTGTCTTGGGTGTGTCTGGTGTTGGCGCTGGTTTTTCTGTTGATGTTACCTTTGGGAATTTTTGGCACTATCTACGTCAACAACCAAAACGACAAGCAAATTACTACTCAAGCAAACCAACAATTAGCTCAGTTGCAGCAAGTGGAAGAACGGCTGAATAAGGGCAGTCCTGAAGATTTAAAGAATTTGGCGGGGGAACTTACCCGTCTGGGGGTACAAGCGGATACGCAAAACCCGCAGGAATTGAAAACCCAAATTCTTTCGAGAATTACTCCGGCTAAGGAACGTTTGCAGGCGCAAAGCACAGCGGTTCAGTCAAATCAGCGTTTGGGACTCTTAAAAAATGCTGTTAAGTGGTTGTTGGGCGCGCTGATTTCTAGTGTTTTGTTTTTTACGATCTGGCGGGGTACTGATTGGGCTCGATAGTAGTCCAGCCATTTCAATATTCGTCGGGACGGGCATCACCAACCATATATAACAATGACGAACAATCTAAATAAACCCGTCCCCGCACCACGGAAAATATGAATTTACATTTAGATTGTTGGTGGGATTGGGGCGGGTTTATCTAAATGGTTGGTAATCGTTGGATATGGTTGGTGGAACCCGCCCCTACAAAATATCGTTTCGTAGGGGCGGGTTCACAAACCATAATCGCCCCAAACAATTTCAAAAACTCGCCCCCGTCCCACGGTAAATATGAATGTACATTTAGATTGTTGGTGGGGTTAGGGCGGGTTTATGGAATTTTGGGTTTTCCATCTATATAGTTGGTGAACCCGCCCCTACAAAATTAAGAATTTAGGTGCTGAGCGATCGTATTTTCTAGTTTTTCGGCAATTCCTTCTACCCAGTTTTCATCTTGTTTTGTGTAGCTGCGCGGCGCGTTAGCACCTAAGATTAAAACGCCTTGATTTCCCAGCGGCTGACAGATGACTCCTTGGGTATTTTCTGGCAAATAGTCAAATTCAATTCTGCCGGGATAAATATCGAGCTTTACTAAATAAATTGGTTTGTTTTTGTCGAGCACTCGCTGCAATATCGGCCCTGGTTTGACTTCGGGATTGATGCCTAAAATGCCGCGCCTCAACAGGACTTTTCCTTGATACAAAATGACGATCGACCTTGTGGCGGTATTTGTCAGCAGCAAACGCGACGCCCAAGCTAATTCTAGCTTGACTACATCCGGCAAATCCGGCGCAAATTCAAAACCTTCAGAGCCGATAAGCTGCACGGAATCGGGCGATCGCGCTTGCACCTGCTGCCACAGCAAACCTGTTAAAATCAGCAGAGCGCTAATAATTACTCCCAAAGCGTCCGATCGAGCTTGAGAATCTGTAATTTGCTCTGTCAGCAAGCGGTTGACCATCAGCAGCGTACCTGCTAACCCTCCTGCAACTAAGGGCAATTGTCGCAAAACTTTATTTGGATCGGATTTTGTCATTTATGGCAGAAGGCAGAAGGAAGAAGGAAGAAGGAAGAAGGTAAATGCAATCACAGCAATATCTTCAGCGATCGAGAATATCT
Organism: Cyanobacteria bacterium SOY_34_metabat_3; assembly: GCA_031399265.1. Taxonomy (GTDB): domain Bacteria; phylum Cyanobacteriota; class Cyanobacteriia; order Cyanobacteriales; family Microcoleaceae; genus Microcoleus. The sequence goes on from JANNOR010000169.1 coordinate 8,801, forward strand.
TAACCGTCTTGGCTGTTGACTGTTGGTTATTGGCAGTCAACTGCCAATAACCAACAGTCAACTGCCAACTGTCAACCGACTTCGCCAATTTCGACAATTCGCTGGAAGAGATAGCCGGTGCCGCGGGCGGTGAGAATTAATTCGGGATTGCTGGGGTCGTCTTCCAATTTTGCCCTGAGCCTGGAGATGTGAACGTCCACGACGCGGGTGTCTACGTGGCGTTCTGGCGTGTATCCCCAGACTTCCTGCAAAATTTCCGATCGCGAAAAAGGCTCTCCCGATCGGCTCACGAGGAGTTCTAACAAGCTGAATTCCATGCCCGTGAGCCGAATTCGTTCGTCGCCTTTGTAAACTTGGCGCTTGTTGGTGTCAATCCTAATATTGGTGACGTGGATGACTCCCGAACTGGGAATCCCCGATGCGCCGTTTTTGTCTACCCGGCGCAGTACCGAACGGATGCGGGCTTCGAGTTCTTTGGGAGAGAAAGGTTTGACGACGTAATCGTCCGCGCCTAATTCTAAACCGGTGATGCGATCGGCTACGTCTCCCAAAGCGGTTAGCATGATGATGGGAACGTCTGACTCTTTGCGCAATTCTTGACAGACTCCATAACCGTCGAGCTTTGGCATCATTACATCCAAAACCACTAAGTCGGGTTCGGTATTCCGAAATGTTTCGAGAGCTTCTTCGCCGTCAGCAGCGGTGACGACATCGTAGCCAATCATGGACAGGCGAGTCTCCAGAATGCGCCGGATACTGGCTTCGTCATCGACTACTAGAATTTTTTCTTTATGATTTTCCAATTTACCGAGCACTCCTTAAGTTACATTTCAGATAATGTTATTTTTTTTCACCCTATCATAGAAGACACAAACTGATTGGCAGAAGTGCGATCGCTCTGAAAGCTTGATAATTGCTTTTACTCAGACTTTTTCAAATGTTCAGGTTGACTATTTATCATATCTGTAAACAATGGCTAAGCCTCGAATCCAATATATTTGTCGGGAATGCGGGTATGATTCACCGCAATATTTTGGCAGATGTCCTAGCTGTCACAAGTGGGATTCTTTTGACGAGCAGGTAGAACAACATACTGGTGGTGGGCCACGGGCTGGTTTAACTGGGGTGACAACTAAGACAGTGGGCGGTTCGCTTCCTGATAAGTCGAAAGGTCAACCAAAGGTATCTTTTAAATTATCGCAGGTTTCTGACCAAACTCAGTCTCGCTGGCCTTCTGGTTACGGGGAGTTCGATCGAGTTTTGGGAGGCGGGATTGTTCCGGGCTCGCTGGTGTTGATTGGCGGGGAACCGGGAATCGGGAAATCGACGCTGCTGTTGCAGGTGGCGAATATGATGGCCCGCAAGGATCGGATACTGTATGTCAGTGCGGAGGAGTCTGGCCAGCAGGTGAAGTTGCGATCGCAGCGTTTGGGCGTCGGTAATCCGGTTGATTTGTCAAGCAATGGCGCAGATAAATCTGGCAGCAACGGGGAAGCTAAAACGGATTCCGAGGACAATTCAGCGGACAATTTCTATTTGCTTCCTGAGACGGATTTAGAAGTTATTTTGCGGGAGTTGGAAGCGCTGAAACCGAATGTGGCTGTGATTGATAGCATCCAAACTATTTATTTTGCTAGCTTAACATCGGCTCCGGGTTCGGTGGCTCAGGTGCGGGAATGTACGTCTGCTTTGATGCAGGTTGCGAAACGGGAAAATATTACTTTATTTCTGGTGGGCCATGTTACTAAGGATGGATCTTTGGCGGGGCCGAGGGTTTTGGAACATTTGGTAGATACTGTACTTTATTTTGAGGGCGATCGCTTTGCTTCTCACCGGCTTTTGCGATCGATGAAAAACCGTTTTGGGGCGACTCATGAAATCGGTGTTTTTGAGATGGTAGCAAACGGTTTGCGAGAGGTAGATAATCCGTCGGAGTTATTTTTAGGTAGTAAAGATGAATTTTCGCCCGGTACTTCGACGACTGTTGCTTGCGAAGGAACTCGACCGATTTTAGTAGAAATTCAGGCGTTAGTCAGTCCTGCGAGTTTCGGTTCGCCGCGCCGTTCTACTACGGGTGTTGATAACAGCAGATTGCAGCAAATTCTAGCTGTTTTGGAGAAGAGAGTCGGGATTCCTTTGTCGAAATTAGATGTGATTGTGGCGTCGGTGGGCGGGTTGAAGGTGGAGGAACCGGCGGCGGATTTGGGAGTGGCGATTGCGATTGTGGCCAGTTTTCGCGATCGGGTAATTGATGCACGCACAGTTTTGCTCGGAGAAGTCGGTTTGGGCGGACAAGTACGCCCAGTGTCGCAATTGGAATTGCGGCTGAGAGAAGCGGCGAAATTGGGTTTCAAAAGGGCAATCATTCCGAAGAATCAAGCTGTACCAGATTTGGGGATGGAGATTATTCCAGTGGCCAAAGTGATTGATGCAATTATTGCAGCAATTCCGGCGACTCCCGCTCAGTTGCAGTCTGATGATATGGAATTGCCTTCTGTTGACTTGGAGGAAGAGGAGGATTTGTCGAATTGAGTTATAATGGTGATGTTGGAAATTGATAATAAGGAGGCACAAATTATGTATCAAGTAGACATTGTTGAGGCAAAAGAAAAGCTTTCGGAATTAATCGAAGCGGCAATGAGAGGCGAAGAGGTTGCGATTACTCAAGATAACCAGCCTGTTGTAAAATTGGTAGTAATTCCAAAACAAGCTAAACCCAATCGGCAAGCAGGAAGTGCTAAAGGAATGGTTTGGATGTCCGATGATTTTGACAAACCGTTAGAGGAGTTTAAGGAGTATATGGAATGAGGTTGTTGTTGGACACTCATTTCAAACCACGATCGAACCAAAAAAATATCGTTGTTTAGTAGCAAACACTATGAGACGATTGCGAATAACCACACTTATTTAAGGGATAGTTATGGCAATCGTAACACTCTATCACGGTACAGATATTGAGAGTGCATTGGATATTCTGAATAACGGGTTAAACGGATCTCGCTTGCTAGCTTTGCAAACTCAGCCTGTACAATTAGGTTGCGGTTGGTATGCTGCATTCGATCTAGAAGTGGCCTGGTTCTTTGCTACTCTAGCACCCGGTTTAGAGGCTTTAGGCTGCACAGTTATTGAAATGTCTTTGCCTGTGGTAGAATTAAACTATCTGTTGGATCGAGAACAAGCTAGCATTCAACCAATTGCCAATGTGATGTTCTCTGCACAGCAAATATGGTTTTCAATTAAGGCCTTTGACTTTTTAAATAAAAAAGCTGAGTTTCAACCTTACCAGGAAGCTGGATAAATGAAAAAAAATTACAATTTGAAGGATTTAACAATTCGTTCTACAAATCGCCCAACTACAGATAATGGCATTACTGCACATACTCATACTGTGTTGTTCGATCGGCCGCTTACACTTGAAGAACAGCAACAATTTACACAAATATTAAAGATTGTTTGCGAAACCTTGGATTCATCACCAAGTTTAGATAATAACTTTTTAGCTAAGCCTAATGTGACATTTATTGCTCCTAACCTAGCACATTACAAAGTGAATCAACGCATTTTGGCAGGTTCGCGGAAGGATGAACTCTTTGCTAGGTTAGCTGCATTCAGTCAAGAAGTTGTTGGCATTGCGGAACATGATGGCAATCCTGTCTTTAGCAAACTAGGAAATTTAAAGCAACTGCAAGAGTGGGCACAGTCACAGATTGACAATACTGCACAACCAGAAGTTAGACCAGATATTGCAATTACAGTGTTGCAGTTAATTGATGAAGTGGCAAAATTGCAAAACAAAATCCAGGAATTAGAAAGTAAATCACAAACTGCGTAATATTGTAAAAAATTAGATATAAGAATCATGAAAGCCTACGAGTTTCCAGCAAAAGTCACAGATGAAGGGAAAATAGAATTTCCCGATACTCTCTTAAAATACTTGGCAGCTAACCAAGAAGTCCGAGTTATTGTTCTGGTGCAAGAACCAACGGACATAGAAGAGGAAAATGCTGCTTGGCACCGCCTTGCTGCCGAGCAATTATTGGCTGGCTACAGCGACGAAGATGCTATCTATGACAATATTTGAAATATGCCAAATTATCGATCGGGAGAAGTTCTCTTACTGGCACTACCTTTTGCTGATGTAACAACATCAAAACTCCGTCCAGTGCTGGTACTTCTGGATACAGGAGATGAAGATATTGTTGTTGCACGAGTGACAAGTCAAACAACTAGGACTGTTTTCGATGTTGATATTATAGAATGGGAGCAGGCAGGTTTGTTGCGATCTTCAGTGGTTCGGCTGCATAAAGTGAACACCATAGAAAAGCGTTTAGTCAATCGTCGATTGGGAATTTTAACCGCTAGCGACTGGACGCAAGTTAGAGAAAGAATACGACAAATATGGTATTCTATTTGAGCAGGTTTAAAAAATTATTTACTTTTCCAATTTTTGAGGTGCGTTTTCACGAAACATGAACAAGGGAAAAAAAAACAGTAAAAATCAGTGGAAAAATGAACTAAACGACATCATTCGAGGTGCATCTGGCGGCTTTTTATTCGGAATTCCGCTGCTTTATACGATGGAGGTTTGGTGGATCGGTTCCCATAGTAAACCGATCGAAATGTTGAGCGCGATCGCAACTACTTTTGCCGTGGTTTTCTTGCTAGTGCGCACGGAAGGTTTTCGCAAAACTAAGGACATCCGCTGGCGAGATGCTGTCAAAGATTCTGTAGAGGCGATCGCCATTGGCCTTGTCGGTG
>JANNOR010000212.1:0-40759 GCA_031399265.1 Cyanobacteria bacterium SOY_34_metabat_3
CTACGCAGCTAGGGCGGTGGAATTAGCCTGGGAAGTTGCTGGCGTACAGCTAGAAAAGGAGTTTGTCGATCGGCTCGATTTTGCACCCAGCAACGTTGAATCCTTCAAAACAGGGGCGGAAGTTTACCGCCAATTGGTCACGACGGCAAAAATTAGCCTTCGAGAAGTCGCCGCCCACTACGCCATTAGTTCTTTGTTTGCCAAATATCCCCGCGAACAGCGAGTTTATTGCTATCAGGCCCAGCAGCAAGATTTCCAAATTCAGCGCATGGGTTCAATGACTCTGGCTGTAGGTCAATTGCAGTTAACTTCGGAAATTACCCGGGAAACAGAAGAATTTGTGTTTGCGGCGTTCCACCTCGGCGGCTGGGATTTCCATTGCTGCATTCAGCCTTTTGGTAGCGATCGATCTTACACTATGCTCAAAGAACGGTTGTTTGGAGTTCTGCAAGAAGCTTCGGCGGCCCACGCGATTCTGGAAATGGTGCGACTGTTTGGAGACCAATCCTTTAGCTTGCGGGACTTATTCGCTGAGGAACGTCACCGGATTGTCCGGCTGCTGAGTCAGGAAAATTTGACTCGGTTGGATCAGCTTTACACTCAGGTTTACCGGGAAAATTATGGCGTGATGATGGCGTTCCACCGCGACGATTTGCCGGTGCCTATGGAGTTGCAGGTGGCTGCTGAAGTGGCTTTGGGACACCGCTGTTTGACGGCTGCTAAGGCTCTGGAACAGGAAACCGGGAACTCGGACTCTCTGCTGGCGGACATTGAGGCGATCGCCACTGAAGCGAGCAATCTCCGCAGCCAGTTGAAGGTTCCCGAAGTTAAGCAAATTTTGGAAAAGGTGGTTTGGCGCGAACTTGACGCCATGCTACAAGCAGGATCTGCTGTGGAGGAACGCTCACCTGTGAAGTTAGAAGCTGATATCCGCACGATCGAGCGTTTGATTGCTGTGGGCGATCGGCTGCGTCTGAATTTGTGTTTGGATCGATCGCAGGAACTGTATTTCAATTCTCTGTACAGTCAAATTGTGCCTCTGTGTTTGGGCTGGCTGCAACGGCAAGCTGCTTCGACTAACGAAAACTCGATCGACCTTGTTGACTTAGATATCACCAGTTCAGACGGCGGCTGGGATCTGCCTTCGATCCGGCACTTGCTGGAGTTGGGTCAAACTCTCGCCGTTGATGTTGAGTGTTGGTTGAACCAGTTAAGCCGATCGGCGATCGATTAACCCCCATATCCTGTAGGGGCGGGTTCACAGACAATAATTGCCTAAAACCCACAATCAGAGTAAACCCGCCCCCGCTTGAGATCAAAGCTTTGTTTGAGTTTTCGTTCTACTTGTGTGGGAAGATAGAAAGACTGTCCCCAAAGCGTACAGGTGTTCTGCACTTGGGCGCTTTGCAGAGTTGTGAAGAGAGAACACTAAATTTTAAATTCTATGAAAGTTGGCGATCGCGTTTGCATTAAAAACTCTGTTGTTGTCTACCACCACCCGGAAAATCGGAGTCAACCATTTGATATTAAGGGTATGGAAGGAGAAGTCGTGGCGATCGTTCACGAATGGCAGGGCAGACCTGTCAGTGCCAATTGGCCTGTTTTAGTTCAGTTTGACAAAAAATTTAAAGCTCATTTCAAAGAAGATGAGGTTGAATTGAGCTCTTCGGAAGCCTAGCTGTTTTATCCCCGACTTCTTGAAGAAGTCGGGGTTCTTGGTATTCTGTTTTTTGAACTGGGCTTAACTTAATATTCGCAATTTGTTTAATTCTTAATTTTTTTGCCGTCGGCGGCTGAACCAACTAAAAATATTCAAATCCCCCTGCATTTTCTGCAATTCCTGCTGATGCTGCTTAGCTGTAGCGTAATACCACTGGCAATGAAGTTCTAGTTCTTGACGGTAGTTAATTTCGTCATAAAACTCGCGGACAATTTGGTGTCTCTGAAAAACTTCGGCCGCGGCAGTCGGTTCTGGGACAATGTTTTGCAACTCGTGGGGCAGCATGATTGTTTGGGGGCGACTGTGGCAAATCTTGGCTGGGATTAGTTTAAGGTAACACAGTTGTCAGGGGGCAGCAGTCAGCAGTAACAAATAACAATTAACAATTAACAATTACAGCCATCCCCGCAGCCGATATACAATTAAGCCGATGTATTCTTTTAAGGCTTTAGTTGACTGATGTAAATAATACGTATCCGGCAATAAATCCAAGGCTACGGCTTGCCAGTTACTTTGGGATGCTGCGATATCCTGCTGCGTTATCTGAAAGTCTGTGGGTGCGGCAATTGCTTTGATTCCTTGACGCTGGAAAATTAAGAGCGATCGAGTCATGTGCATCGCCGATGTTACTAGCAAAACCGACCCTTTTATGCCTTGAGAATCTAAAATTTTGCGCGTGTTAACGGCATTTTGATGAGTGTTGTGCGAATCGGGATCTTGCAGAATTGCTGATGCCGGTACGCCGATTGTTTGGGCAATTTCTGCCATATCTGCCGATTCGGGAGGCCCGCCGCCTTTCCAATCTACTCTACCGCCGCTGAGAATTAGCAGGGGAGCTTTGCCTTGCCGATAAAGTCGGGAAGCGTAAATAATTCGATCGCCCGCTTCACCCAATTCTACCCAAGGGCGGGGCGGCAAAGCTGCTTTGACACCGCCGCCCAAGACGATAATCGCTTCAGCTTGGGGTAATTGGGCGGGGGGTAAATTTTGCCATTCGAGCGATCGAACTAACGACTTAGAGACCCAACCGCTACTTCCGAGTAGTAAAATAATTAGAGCCGCAGCCATTGGCAACGCCGCCAATTTGGGACGCTTCCAAAGTGCGATCGACGCCGCCATCATTAACAGGCAACTCAACCCCAAAGGATAAATAAACAGCGGCAGGAGTTTCGACAGAAATACAAACATTCAATTGGGAATTGGGCATTAGTGACTGTTAACTGTTAACTAAGGACTAATGACTAATGACTAAAGTTAGCGGCGGTCATCAGAGTTCGACAGCCAGTCAAACAGTGAATTAGCATCACCCCTGGAGGTTTTTCTATATTTATGCCCATCCGTTTGGACTACTTCTTTATTGAGGATAGCATCCGAAGTTTTCTCCTTAGAGCGTGTATTCGGGTTCAGCAGTAGTTCGTTGTGCCACCAAGCGACAATTAAACCTGCTGCGACACCGCCGACAACGCCAAGCCCGATACTCACCGGTAGCGAACATCCTACTAAGCGAAACCCAACGGTAAATAACACAAACCAAATCAGCGCGGGGTTAAACCCCTTGGAGTCTCCGTTAAATTTTGCCATGAGCTGCAAGTTTTGTTTGTAATAATACAGAAAGATAGGAACAATATTAGCAGACAATCAAATTTGTTAGGGCGATCGATCGGCAACTATTCCGCGCAAATCAATTTTAATTGTACATCTAAATCTTGTACGGTATCTACAATGTTTACAGAAATTAGCTCCCTTTCTGTAAAAGGCTCAAAAGCTGCTTGCTGCGAGTCCAGTAATTCCGCTATCGCGTCTGCAATATCGCCCCTGCGCTGTTGCAGCCGTTCTCGCAATACTTCAATTGGTGCTGTACAGTAAATGATTTGCAGGGGTAAGCCGTGAGATTTAGCCAAATTTATCGCATTGGTTCTCAAGTATTGGCGATCGAACTTTGCGTCTAAAATCACATTCCAACCTCGGTCAGCCAGAATTATCCCCAACTGTAACAATCTACCATAAGTCTGCGCCGTCATTTCATCCGAATACAAATCTTGCCCGCCGCGTTCAGTTACAGGAATCCCGCCTAAATGTTTGCGAACAGCATCGGATCGAATGTGAATTGCCCCAGTGCGGCCAGCCAAGTATCGAGCCACTGTACTCTTGCCAGAACCCGACAAACCTGACATCAAAGTTAACTTTCCCCGGCGCGGTTTTGTGTATTCCCAAGCCAGTTTATAATAATGAGCTGCCGTCTGTAAAATCTCTGCTTTTTCGGCAGTTGAAATAGCAGCATCGTCCAACATCAATGAAGTTACCTTTGCTCTCACATAAGCTTGACGACTCAAATACAAAGGCAGCACTTGCAGTCCTTCCCAATCCCCTGTTTGCTCAATATAAGTATTCAGAAAAACATTGCCTAAATCTCTGCGCCCGCGCGATTCCAAATCCATGACAGTAAAAGCGATATCGTACATCACATCAACAAAGCGAAAAGACTCATTAAATTCAATGCAGTCGAACAGCAATATTTGATCTTGCCACAAGGCGATATTCCGCAAGTGCAAATCTCCGTGGCACTCACGAATTTTATTATTGGCAATCCGCAGCTTAAATAGCTCTTGATTCTCCGCAAAAAACGCATCCGTATAATCTTTAGTTTCCTGATATTGTGTCTGAGTCTGCGGCCCGCCGATATACTTTTGCGAAATCAGGTAATTCTGATCTATTGCTGTACGAATCTGACTGACTTCGCCAAATGTACGAATGTAACTATTACTAATTGTCGTGCTGTGAAACATGGCAACTTCCCGGCCTAAGTCTGCCATAAGTTGGTCAGTCAACAATCCATGTTCCAACAAGCTGAGAAACAGCGAACTTTGAGGGAACTCCCGCATTTTCAACGTATACTCTACAGCAATTTCAGTAGAAGTTGTATTGTGCAATTTACTACCAAATTTAAACAAATTGCCAGTTTGAACAATTGGCAAAATCTCCAGATAAATTTCCGGTGCTGTCCGTCGATTCATCAGAAATTCTTGGGTACAAAAGTGCTGGCGTTTTTCCAAAGTTGAATAGTCCAAAAAGCCAAAATTGACTGGTTTCTTGATTTTGTAAGTATAATCTCCGGTTAGTAGAACAAAGGAAGCATGAGTCTGAATTAGCTGCACAGGTTCCGTCACCCGATGCGGGTAAAACCCGGGTTGCAACATTTGCTGAATCAAAGGGGGAAGAAAAGTATCAGGCATACCGATTTTGGATTTTAGATTTTGGATTAAAGCAAATATACTTATAACTCACGCAGAACATTTGAATGTTACTATAAAAATCGTGCATAACACCTAAATGTAGGGTGCGGACTGCGCACATTTCCATAAAACGTAGGTGCGCACTGCGCACCTTACACTATCGATAGCCAAGCAAAAGCTGTTTCGCACAAGTCCTAAATTAGTCTCAAAAAAGAGCAATCATGACAGAAAACAATCAAGATTCCCGCTCGGTAGATGTGTTCGGCGTGGGCAATGCCCTTGTAGACATCTTAGCATTAGTGGAAGATGAATTTGTACTGGGTCACGGACTGAATCGCGGCGGGATGACGCTGATGGATTCGGAAACCCAGGGGGGGATTTTGCACGATTTAGAACACAATTCGCTGCAAATGCGATCGGGGGGGTCTGCGGCAAATACAATTATTGGTTTGGCTCAGAGCGGCGGTAAAGCCTACTATTCGGGGAAGGTTGCTAAGGATACTAACGGCGAATTTTATCGACAAGATTTGCTAGCTGCGGGGATTGACTTTAACGTGCATCCTGCAACTGAGTCGAGTGGGCCTACGGGTACTTGTGTAGTGCTGACTACGCCGGATGCCGAACGCACGATGTGTACTAATTTGGGGGTTTCTACTACTTTGGCGGCGACTGATATTGATGTCGATCGCCTATCTCACTGCAAGTACAGTTATGTTGAGGGCTATCTTTGGAGTTCTCCCGATCCGAGAAAGGCTAGCATTGAGACGATGGAACAGTCTAAGCGTCTGGGCGTGAAGGTGGCTTTTACTTTTTCCGATGGCTTTTTGGTTGCTCAATTTGCTGATGATTTCCACAAAATAGTTTCAGAATATTGCGATGTAATTTTTTGCAATGCTGATGAAGTTAAGAGCTTTTTTAAGGAGGAATCTTTGTCTGAGTGCGCTCGTAAAATGAGCGAAATTTCCGATTTGGCTTTTATCACGAATGGGGATAAAGGCTGCATGGTGGTGGAGAACAAACAGATTGTGGATGTGGCTGGATTTCCGGTAAAGGCGATCGATACTGTGGGTGCTGGCGATGCTTTTGCGGGCGGTGTTTTGTTTGGACTTACTAATGGTTTGAGTCCTGCACAAGCGGCTCGTTGGGGCAATTATTTGGCTTCTATGGTGGTACAGATTCACGGGCCTCGGCTTGAGGGTTCTCAGGCTCATCTTTTGAGTCAGGTGATTGCTGGTTAGGAATTGAAATGGGCGATCGCACTTTTTGTCGTAAAGGGCGATCGCACTTTGTTTCAACTATAGACGAGTGCTGGTTTTTGTCAAGATTGTAAAATGTATTGACTGATAATATTTTTGAGTTCTTGAGGAGCTTCTTTGGCAATCGCCGCTCCTAAATCTGGACGCACAACCCACCACCACACCAGTTGTTCTAGACGATCGGCAGAATCTTCATTAGGACACCATTCGATCGTACTTTCATTGACACCAATAATGTTAGCACAAAGGTCATTAGCAATGGCAACGCGATCGTCTAGTTTTTCAAACTGTACGATGTCTTGCCAGCTAATTTCATTGGGAATAGAATTGAGAATTGATTGGATATCTAGAGTCAGCATTAAACTGTTCCTCCGAAAGCTATAATAACTCTAATGCCAAACTCTTGTTGTTCTGCAAAAGATTGAGTGCTGAGCCATCCTCTCACGGTTACGCTGTCCGTACCTGTTAGTTCAGGTTGGAGGGAATTGTAGAAATTGGTAATTTCCTGATGAATTGACCCAGTACCGTGTTCCAGGCGGACGAGATTGCCTGTATTGTGTATTGCTTGAGCCCCGAATCTCTGTAAATTTGATGTTGTTTGCCCAACTATATGATGCCACGCTAACCCCGATCCTGCCATCCCGATCGTTCTTTTAAATTCACCAAAAGTTTGAAACCCTTGTCCGGGTTTTATAGGTGAGATGACTGTCCTTGATGCTAGTTCTTTAGCTAGTCGTCGCGCTATTTCTCGTCGAGTTTCGTCTGTCATTTATGCGAGTTAGCTTTCACTACTTTAATTTAATCCTATCATGGATTAAGGGGGATGGATGAAGGGCGATCGCCCTTTTTTAACCAAAAATAAAGATGGATGAATGAAGGGCGATCGCACATGATAAGTAGCGAACTTTCATCTCATTTTACCGATATTTTGACTTCCTTTTTGAAAGACAATCGTTCTATTTCTATAAATTCAAAATCGCCCAGATTAATGGGAAATTCTAGAGAGTCTCCTTGATTAAATTGAGACACTAGCTTATACAGTTTAACACTGGCTTCCTGATTCCATCTAAAGGTTTTGCAGAAATGCGAATCGCCCTTGATTAACGGGATAGCCTGTCCCGAAACTTGGGCTGTTTCTGCGGTCATGGTAAACTGATGCTGCTCTCGATCGAGCAATACGATCGTATTGAATATGCCCAACTCGCTCGCTGGTTCTATTGAAAGCACTTTGATATTCATGGGATGCCTCAGAAAACTGCAATTTGATTCCAAACCTTTAAAAATTCATCTATATTCATTTTATACCTTGTTCCTTCCCAGGGGTCTCGAATTAGAACAAATCCTGTCAGATCGAGGCCGTCAACTACTACCATGTGTCCGACTCTGTTACCAAATTCTGACCTTTGAGCCATCCACGACTGTTCAGTATTTAATAAGAGGTTAAAAGCTGCTAGAGGTGTTGATGTATCAATAAAACCAGCTTGCCATCGGTGAGAAGTAGCTGGAGTCAGTTCGTTAAGGGCATTGGCAATTTCTTCAGCGGATGTGGGTGCTCCTGTTAAATTTTCAATAGTGGCTTGCTCGATGTTAGTAATTCCTCGATCTTTGAGGAGTATTTCAGCACTAGCAGGGCCACAGGATAGATTACTTTGCTGTCTGACAACTCTTGGGTCAACAATTTCATCAATGACAGGCCAGCGACCACCTGCTCCTAAAAGTGCTGGCGATTCCTCTGGAGGTTCGCGGGAACTGCTAGGCTTTGTGCTGATGAGGATACTCCTGAGAAAAGGATAGGGGTTATCTATCAATTATAGATAGTGAGCTTTATTTTCACAAGGGCGATCGCACTTTTTGTCGTCAAGGGCGATCGCTCTTGATATGGCGAACCAATATTTCAGACAATCTTGAAGTTGTCTATAAAATTCAAATCACTCTTAGTGAACTTACCGTTGATAATTGCTAGAAATTCACCATTAGCTTTGAGAACGGTTTGTCCGCCAAACGGCCCAAATCCTCCCTCACTTACTACCTCAACAATATTCGAGTTTAAGCCGCCTGCTAACCCAATCCTATCCGTACCACCACCGACAATAAATCCTGTGCCAAAGTCAGTAATGATATCAGCCTCCTCTCTACTGGCTGCACCATCGCCGGGTGAAAAGACAAATATATCGCTACCCAAACCTCCAGTTAGAGTGTCTTTACCTTGTCCACCAATTAGGGTATCGTCTTCTTTCCCACCCCATATTATATCGTCATTTTTATCACCGAAAAGGATGTCATTGTCCTTTTGGCCATTGATGCTATCGTTACCTTGATCGCCGCGAATGGTATCATTGCCCGAACCACCAAACATTAGATCATCTTCTGCCTTACCGTAAATTATGTCGTTACCCAGACCGCTATTATAACGTAAGCTACCCTGAGAATTAATTCCAAGATCATCAAAAACATCTAGAACAATAGTATCCTTTTTGTTAGTACCGTATACAATGTCATCAAGATTGCCACCATCCTTATTTTTTATAGTCAAAAATAGTGGCTTGGGCAAATCTTTATCATCTTTGAGATCTTTGGTTTCAATCGTGGGAGTATTAAATGCCAGAATTCCCGCATGGCGATTATCATAAGCCTTCTCTTTGCCTTTGAGATCGGTCAAAATAGGACTGGGGTTCACTAACTTCCCAATATCTGCCAACTCGTTTCTTTGGATAATCAGATTTTTGAACGCTTCGACAACCCACAGATGCTCTTGCCCTGTGTCATTACGATCTCCATTTCGATCGCTAAAACTCATTTGGAATGACTCGTCTGCCTGTGCTGCAAAAATTTGATTTCCAGCCAAACTGTTTCTGCCAACAAAAGCTCTAGAAAAATTTGATACTTCTTTGAAGTTAGGCAGATAGATTTGTTGATCTCCTGAGTCAGGAGATATAAAATCCATTACTGGTGTTCTCCCATCTATATCATATCCAAATCCAGGCTGTTCGAGCGATAAGACGCTAAGGCTCAGTTGAGATGGTGGATCGAGGACAAATATGGTATTGACACCTCTCCCTTTACCATTTGGATCTATACCTTGTTTTGCTTTTGTTTGCTTTTCTTGCCATACGCGAGCAATTTCATTACTCAGTAATGAACCCAGGCTATGACCAATTAAATTAAGATTTTTACTGGCATACTCAGCATCAACTCCAAACTCTTTTTCCAGCTTCTCTACTACCCACTCAGCAATGGGTCTAATCCACTTAGCAGCAGTGTAATTGCCAAGCCTTAATAGAGCAAGTGCACCAAGTGGATCAGATTCTTTATCATTCAGCTTACCGCCAGCCGCTGCATCCTTCCAGTCTAGAAGTAGAACTCGATCGTCTGGATTTGCCTGAGTAACTGCTTTTCCTAAATCAGAAAAATCTCCTGCATATGAAGGATTGTCGTCAGCACTAACATTCCAACCATGAATTACGATCCATGTTTTATTTGCCTGAGTTGAGCTTTCTGGAACGAATTTAAGATTGACATTTCGTTGAGAAGGATCGAGCTTTCCCAAATCATCTTTGATTAGCAAATCATCCGGTAAATATCCGTAGGGGAATTTATCAGATGCTTCTTGGAGTCTAGCATTGACATCAGGTATAGGAATTTTTATATTTACGGCTGACAAAACATTAGTTAAAGCTGTAATTCCCGTTGGCACCGCAGACACGTTCGGCGTCGCGATATTACGTTTTAGTTTTTGATCGGTTATCGAGTCAACAAAATTAGCCTTGACTGCGCCTGTTGCAGTAGCAGGAATTATACCCAATGTTGGCCCGACACCACTGATTGAGCTACCTGTACCAGTATTGAGAACCAGCTTTAAAGGATAGTTGCCTGGAGAAATATTGTTTGGTAGAGTTATGTTTGTTCCAAATTGAACTGGATTTGAACCTAACTTAATATCAATACCTGTGAGTGGTATGGGAATGTCGCCCACAAATACTTTAAGGTTATCAAGGAAAAAATCAAGTAGATTGGAAGTGCCACTATTTAGACCTGTCGCTAAACCACTGAGTACGATTGTGCCACCTGGAATAAATTTTTGATCGCCATCTGCCAAATCTGAGGCACTGGTGATGGAGATTGAGCTACTGCTAGTGCTTGGCTGTTGTGTGTTATTTGAAGTAGGTGGTGGAGTTGGAAGAGTCAGGGGAGTTGGAGTTACAACAGTTGGGGGTGTGGGTGTTGGGGGAGTTGGAGTCGGTGTCCCAGATCGACCCAATATAGGAGATGCTCCTTCAATTGCACCAATTGCACCGCTAACACCCGTTACATTCAGATAAAGGCTACCTTTTCCCGTTCTGGAATCGATAGAAATGTACTTTTTATCTTCTGTGAAACCGATAAAACCACCAATGCTAGATGAGATACCAAAAACATTTTTAAAGCCAATATCACCAATTTTGGTTGCCTGACCTGTAAGGGATACCGAAAACAAGCTATCACTTGTTGTCCCTGTTGATGTAGCTAGAAAACGATTATTAGTAGCATCAAATACTAAGTCACCACTACTATTAAAGTCTGAATCCAAGTTAGCGACTAAAGTTGCTGCCCCGGTACTGCTATTAATGGTGTATAACTTAGAATCACCAGCAGCATAAAGTGTATTGTTGGCAAATTCTAAAGCATTCAACTTAACAGAAGAACCTAAACCAAAGTTGCCAATAAGTGAAGCTGCTCCTAAATTGGGTTCGATTTTATATAAATTGCCAAACGTAATACCGAAAAGCTGACCGCTATTAGATAAGGCAATGTCAGAGAATTCTAGGTTACTTGTTGCTATCTGTGCAAAGTTTCCTGATGTTCCATCGACTGTTCCGACTTTTCCATCCCGCGTAGCAATTATAGATGAAGAAAAACCCAATGAGGTAGTTTTCAGAGTGTAATTTCCTGTTTCACCAGAGTTAGCACTGGTAGCTCGAATTACGTAATCAACGCCTGGAAACTTCGTAAAAATTAGCTTGGAATCTCGACCAGCACCTGAGTCTACTTCAATTTCTTCACCTGTTGAAGGATCGATCTCTTTACCACCTGAGTCGTCGTCAAAGAAAATCTCTTCACCTGTAGAAGCATTTATCAGTTGTAGGTAAGTGTCAAAAGCCGAAGAGTCGAGGTTAACTTGAACTTGCTGCCAATTGCCAATCCCAGTCAATGTATAGTCATCTGAGAAGCTACCCAATCTTTTAGGATTTTTAGTATCAGTGCTGCTCAAACTTCCGTCAATCGTTTGCCCTAAGCCAATATTCGTCATAATCCCATCTCCCCAAAAATATAGTTGCGTAAAAACCAGCAAAGCCCGCCTAGCAAGCTTTCCTAAATATCTATCAGGGCCTTCCTCTGCTTTTTATGCAGATTGCCCTGTTTTTGTAACAAAACTTTACATTGCTCCCAAGAGCAGATAAGCTGTATCCCCGATCGCCCGCCAGATGCACCGTCAAACGTAGCTGACAGCCAAACACATCATTTCACAATACTCCACAATCCTGAATCTGTATAGGCTTAACGGCTCACCATTTGGCTCAACATCAAAGGCTCACTTGGCTCATTTGGCTCATTTGGCTCACCAAATCATGTAACATTATTTACTAAGGCAGAGTTTCCGTAGAGGAGTAGCAATGGCTGGTTTGCTCAGAGCATCCGAAGAAGGGCTAAAAATCATTGACATGGTAAGACGCAATCTCGGATGGAATAAAACTGAGGATGCCTGGTGTGTTGCCGCTTTAGTTTCAACAGCTACCTTAAAGCGGTTTTGGGCGAAAATAGAAATTAGACGAGAGAACTTTATCAATATTTGCAAAGCAGTAGAAATAGAAAACTGGGAATACATTGCTGAAGGCTACAACATCAAGAAAACAGAGCCACTTTTAGTCGCCGCGATCGCAGATATCGCCCTAGACAGTGAAACCGATCGCACTTTCCCCCTCCCAGAAAACTTACCCCCCGTCAGAAATTGGGTACAGCGCACCAAAGAAATCGACACCTTAAAAACCCTAATTGCTCCTACTCCCCCCCTTAGCAAGGGGGGGCTGGGAGGCGTTCCCATCGCCATCTCAATAGTCGGATTACCGGGAATCGGAAAAACCACCCTCGCCAGCCAACTAATTCGGCAACTCCACACCGAAAATACCCCCTTCACCTGCGTCGCTTGGCAATCCTTGCAATCCGCAACAGGCAAAGCACCCCCGTGCGATCGCACAATTGACTCCCTGCTATTCACCCTCTCCAACGGCGAGATTACCGCAGCCGTCAATCCTCAAAATGACTGTGGCAAAAAAACCGAAAATCTGCTCAAAATCCTCAGAGAAAAACCTTGCTTAATTGTGTTCGATCGCGCCGACACACTTTTGAAAGCAGGAGAAGCAAAAGCCGCCGGTTATTTCGCAGAAGATTGTGCAGAATATGCTTGGTTATTCAAACAACTATTAGAAACAGAACATCAAAGCAAAATTATATTTACCAGTCGCGAAAGCTTGGCAGAATTGCCACCAACAGTCACCCGCGAAATCCAGCTCAACGGATTGGATCGAGATAGCGCAATTTCCCTATTGCAATCTTTCAATCTGACTGCAAATGCAGAGGAATTAGCGGAAATGGGCGATCGCTATTCAGGACATCCCAAAGCCCTACAACTCGTCGCAGCCTTGATTCGAGATGATACCGAGTTTCAGGGAAATGTCGGGATTTTTCTGCACCAGAGAGACTGGTTGCTGATTCGAGATATTGAAAGTGCGATCGATGAAATGATAGCGCGTCTCAGCGACGGCGAGCAAACTTGTCTCAGCCGAATTTCTGTCTATCAAACCTCAGAATATCCCCTATCTTTTGCAGGAATTAGTGCTCAAATGCCAGAAGTTAGCAAGTACGAGCTAAAAGAAAATATTATCCTTGCACTGAAGCGCCGACAATTGCTATATTACGATCGCCAACGAGAATCCTATCAGTTGCATCCCCTAGTCCGAGAAAAGGGCGAACATCTGCTAAGTCAAAATCCCGAAAATCTCCGTACCGCCCACAGCCAAGCCTATCACTATTATATAAATATTCCCCTCAAACCCGAATCAGAATGGCAAGATATCGAGGACATTAAGCCCTTAATCAGAGCGCACTATCACGCGCATCAGGCTGGAAATTTAGATGCAGCAAATGCGATTATTTCTGAAGTTTGTGAGTATTTGCGGCAGTGGAATTGTGCAGAGTTGGTGTGTGCAAATATAGAGTTGCCATTGTTAGCGGAAGTAAAAAACATTAGCCTTTCAAGGGCTGGCAAGATGCCCACCCCACAAGAAACTTGATGTATTGTGGAATGGGCATCTTGCCCGTTCCTATAGTCCGCGTTGCGGGCGGGCTCTTCGGCCCACCCCACAAGAAATTTGATGTATTGTGGTTGCGGGCGGGCTCTTCGGCCCACCCCACAAGAAACTTGATGTATTGTGGAACGGGCATCTTGCCCGTTCCTATAGTCCGCGAAGGCGGACATCGTTTGTGTAGACGCGGTTTAAACCGCCGAGTTTCTTTGGAGATGACTATTAATTTCAACTACTCGAATAAATCCCTCTTTCTTCCAGTTGCTGCATAAAAAAGTCTTCCAAACTAGGCTTAGCTAAATTCATCCCAATTAACTGCCCTCCCATAGCACTCAGACTAGACATAAACTGCTTCGGATCGCCTTGCAAATGACCGTACCACAAATCATTATCAACTTCCATATCCGGTATCCATTTTTTCAGGATATTCAAATGTCCGCCCCTACCTTGAACCCGGTAAGTTTCAGTATTACCCAAGAGTTGGTCGATCGCACCAATGCAGATTAACTCACCTCTGGCCAAAATTCCCACCCGATCGCAAATCTTCTCCACATCTGAAAGTATGTGAGAATTAAAAAAAATCGTTTTTCCTTGACTTTTTAGCGATAAAATGATCTCCCGCATCTGATACCGTCCCATCGGATCTAAACCAGACATCGGCTCATCTAAAAATACCACATCGGGATTGTTAATCAAAGCTTGAGCCATGCCAATTCGTTGCAGCATTCCCTTAGAATACTGGCGCAACTGTTTTTTGATTGCGGCGGATTGAGCTAGCCCAACTAAGTCTAGCAAATGCGGAATTCGCTGCCGCTGAATCGAGGGCGGAATTTGAAATAAGCCCGCTGCAAATTGCAAAAATTCCCAGCCGGTGAGATAATCGTAAAAATAGGGATTTTCCGGCAAATAGCCGACTCGTTGCTTCACCGCGCGATCGCCCAAAGGCCTCCCCAACAGCAGCGCCCTGCCAGACGTGGGCTTCACTATACCCAGCAAAGTCTTCAGCAGCGTAGTTTTTCCCGCTCCATTTTGTCCTAACAGCCCGAAAGTTTCGCCCTCAGAGACAGTCAGAGTGCAATTTTTGAGCGATTCAATCTTTTGGTTCATCCAGAAGCCGGTACGATAGAACTTCCCCAGATTAAATGTTTCCACTACTGGGATAGCTCCCGGCATCTCGGTGGGAGTTGGCGCATCTACAAGAGGTTCCATTTTCGTAAGCGAAATAAGTAGCACCTGATTATATTCTATTGCATAACTTCAGCGATAATTGCTCTTTTTAATGTTAAACTAATATGAGCTGCACTGAAAATTTTCTGAATATGGAACGTTCAAAAGTTATTGCTATTGTCACTGGCGCATTTTCTATAGTATTAGCACTTGGCTATCTGTTACTCGTTACCCTGCTGGACTTCCGAGGCGAAATGCTGCCCGCACCTCAAAGTCAGTTGCCAGTCTCGATGCCAAGTCATCAATTAGCTACTGCTAATCTGACTTTGCCACCACGTTAGTTGTTGGTTGTTGGTTGTTATTGCAATAACCAATAACAACCAACAACTAACAACTCCCAACTGCCAACTAACTAATACACGTGAATTGCTTTCATCATGTGATATGCAACTAGCAACTGCGTCAAAGCTAGTGGGTAACTTTGCAGAACTTCGCCAGTTGTGCCGATCAGTTTGCCAATTTCCGGGTTGCCTTGGGCGCTGCAAAATCCCCGGAGGTGCGGCAACTCGCTGCACAAAATCTTTTCCAGTTCGTTTACTTGCTCGCTGGTAGCGTGGGAGTCTACTTCCAAAACGTCCACCGGTTTGCCCATATCCCGATCGAGCCCCAAGCGAATTGCGGGTTTAAAACTATCGCTGCCTCGACCTAAAATCTCAGTAAAATCAGGGTGAGGAATTGTCGGCCTCAGAACTAAACGGACGCTCAAATTAGATTCTTTGTCCGCTTCGGGCGGGTAAAAACTAACTACAACGTCGGCAAATTTGCGCTGGGGGCGAATGAAGTCTTCTGAATCCGGTTCCCGCTTTTGCATTTCTGCAAGCACCTGTTCTTCCGTATAACCGCGCTTCATGATATCGCGTTTAACTTTCCATTCAGTTCGCAACTCTTCTGGGGGAGCAAGATACACTTTTACGTCGTAAGAATCGCGGATTGTTCGGGTTGCGTAACCCAGCAAACCTTCAACGATTACAAATTTGCTGGGCTTGATGTATTCCGGCGGGTCGAATGTACCGGATTTGTGGTTGTAGATGGGTTTGAGAATTGCTTGGCCAGTCCGCAGCAGGCTGAGGTGCTGCTGCATGATGTCGAGGTAATTGCAGTCTGGATGCAATGCTGTTAGCCCGATTTCTGCTCGCTGCGTTCTGTCGTAGCGGTGATAGTCGTCGGTGCAAATAATGGTAACATTTTCTGGCCCCAATACTTGGGCAATTCCCCGCGTTAGGGTGGTTTTGCCCGCTGCGCTGTCTCCGACAATACCGAGAATGATTGGTCGATCGCTCATTGTTTTTACCCCGACGGACAATAGTAAATTTTTTGTTAATTCTAAATATTATCAAAATTCGGTTCGATCCGATCGCTCTAAGCATAGTTTTAATTGATCCCCCCTGAGTTTCCCCAATCTGTAAAAAAATTTGTAAAATTTCTTAATACAATGCGCATCGGAGAGTCAAGGAGTATGCGATCGCAAAAATCACGCCCATTTCTCGATCGCCCGCGATGTCGATCGTACTTTTGAATCAAGATCCGCGTCAGAATTTCGGGAAAAATACCCCTGCAAAGTGTCCCGGAAGTCTATGAGTGTAGTGCAAATTGCAGCAGCCGCGAGACTCCTGGGATATTTTGGGTTTAATGGGTAGCAAGCAGTGAATCAACTTGCGAGTCAATCAATCGACGCGGAGGGCGATCGAATTTACCGCAATATGAAGTTTTAACCGCAGCTTTCCCAGTGCCTGACAAATTAGTATAAATTTGATTAAAGCACGCATTCCGACCCTCAAAAACAGGTTTTTTTACACTTTCTCCCCTGCTGCAATGAAAGATTTTTGTCAAAGAACCCAGTTTCGACTCACCCGTGCGCAAGTTATAAATTTAAACAAATCTTAAGTTTAACAAAGCCCGTAACAAGCCGATGAATCAACCATATTCTGAAAAAATCAGGGGCACTATTTTAATTGTTGACGACAGTCTTAACAATTTAAGTTTACTGGAGCGAATATTATCAAGAAAAGGCTATAAAGTAGCACTTGCATCTAGCGGCAAACTAGCGCTCGATTCTGTAAACGCGACTCAGCCGGACTTGATTTTGCTGGATATTATGATGCCCGGTATGGATGGCTATGAAGTTTGCAGCAGTTTGAAATCGAGCGATCGCACTCGCGGCATTCCCATTATTTTTCTGAGTGCTTTGGTAGAAGTTTCTAATAAGGTGAAAGCCTTTAATGCTGGCGGGGTGGACTACATTACCAAACCTTTTGAAGCCGTAGAAGTAGTCGCTAGGGTTGAGAACCAATTGCGGTTCAGGCAACTAGAACTGCAACTGATAGAAAAAAATCAGATGTATCGCCGGGAAATCGCCTTTCGGGAAGAGGCAGAAATTGAAGCGAGGTTGCTGTTGGAAACAACCAAGTTTCAGAAAGAACAAATAGAAGAGTTGCTATTAAATATTTTGCCGAAACCGA
The DNA here is from genome assembly GCA_031399265.1 of Cyanobacteria bacterium SOY_34_metabat_3. Lineage (GTDB taxonomy): Bacteria > Cyanobacteriota > Cyanobacteriia > Cyanobacteriales > Microcoleaceae > Microcoleus. The sequence continues at coordinate 17,236 of JANNOR010000212.1, forward strand.
TTGCGGAACGCTTGCAAGATGGACAAAGCATAATTGCTGACAGCTTTTCGGATGTCAGCGTTTTATTCGCAGATTTGGTGGGATTTACGAATTTTGCCTCTCAAAAAAGTGCGGCAGAAACGGTAAAAGTTCTGAATCAAATCTTTAGTGAATTTGACCAGTTGTCGTTACAGCACGGTTTGGAGAAAATTAAAACTATTGGTGATGCTTACATGGTAGTCGGCGGTTTACCGGAACCGCAGGAAAATCACGCAGAGGCGATCGCCCAAATGGCATTAGATATGCAAGCGTCTGTCACTCGCTTCAATGCCAAAAACAATTACAGCTTTAGTCTCCGCATTGGCATTAATATTGGTGGAGTGGTAGCGGGAGTCATTGGTTTAACTAAATTTAGTTACGATTTGTGGGGGGATACCGTGAATGTTGCTCACCGGATGGAATCAAACGGTATTTCGGGGAAAATTCAGGTGACTGCTGCGGTTTACGAGCGTTTGAAAGATAAATTTTCGTTTAAAGTGCGCGGTGCGATTGAGATTAAAGGTAAAGGAGAAATGATCGTTTATTTGCTGCTGGGGCGAAATTAGTTATTGGGCATGGGGCATGGGGCATGGGGCATTGGGCATAGTAATTGGGCATGGGGCATTGGGCATTAGTGATGGTAATTAGTTAGTTAATAGTCAACAGCCAACAGTCAACAATTCCCCATGCCCTATGCCCTATGCCCAATTCCCAATTCCCAATTACCATTCATCCTTTCGCTTATTGCTGTAAGTTTCCCAATCGTCGGATTGCGTCTGATATAATGGTTCTGGTTCCAATTCTTCTGCTGGCATTTCTAATTCGGGTTCCGATTCTTGCTGATAGATATTCAGAGGTTCGACAACGCGGGCGATCGCATCTTTGACAAATGCTTTGACAAACTCGTCTTTCCGATTTAACTGAAACTGCCTTTGCACGACTTCGGCGATGCCGCCGTCGCCCCAATCTTGGTCGTGACGGAAATATTCAATAAAACTTTTTCCGGCAATTCTGGTTAAATAAGCGGCGCTGACTGCTTGAATTGCTTTGCCGAGTACAAACCCGGCGACGCTTAATTGCAACGCCCTTGATACTACTTGAATTACGCCTTCAACTATTCCCAAACTTGCTAGAGTTTTTGCCAGAGATAATGCCAATTCTTTGGCGCGATCGATATTTAATTCGCAGCCGTAAATCTTGGCAATTTCTACTACCATTTGAGCGTTAACTGCTGCTGTCGCTAACAAGTCCACGACTGGCAAAGGCGTTACGGCAATTACGCCAGCTCCGATCCACTGAAATCGCTCTACTACTTTATCAGCTTGCCTGCGCCTTTGAGCGTCAATTAATTTGCGCGCTTGGTCTCCCAAATGCTGAGATTGCAGCAAAATATTGTCCGCAATTAAGTCTTCGCCTTCGGCTCGCAAAATCGCAGCAATGCGCCGGATTAATGGCATAATATCTGGGTCTGGTTGAAAAATTGTGCCTTCTTCTAGTACAACTTTTTGCGGATTTGCGGTAATCGCGACTACATCCATTGCTGATACAAAACCTTTGACTCGTTCGCGCAGTCTAGCGATAATTTCATCTCTGTCAGTGTCGGGATAAAGGTCAACTTTGTTAAAAACCACGATCGACCTTTTGCCAATTTCCGCCAAAGTCTGCAGCGGTTCGTACTCGGATTTTCGCAAATCGCCGTCCAAAACAAATAAGATTAAATCTGCCCTGGCGGCCAACTGTCTCGCCAATTCTTCTCGGTAAGTTCCCGCTACTCCCGCCTCCAAGATGCCTGGGGTATCAGTAATTGCTAATTCTCGATCGATTCCTTTCAATGAAAGAGTGTAAGTTTCTCCAACTTCGGTAGTTCCCATCGGCGCGCCCACCTGTCCCGCCATCCGCCCCACCAGCGCATTCACAGCGGAAGTTTTGCCCGCAGAACCGGTGCCGAAAACAACTACTCGAATGCTGCCGCGAGCCATGCTAGCTTCGATTTCGCGGGCTCTCAACAGCAAAGCTTGGCGCGCTACTTCGTCTTGAATGCGATCGACTTGCTGCCGAATCGCTTTAAGATTTTCGGAAGCAGCTTCACTTTTGACAACAGGAACCTTAGGATTAATTGCCCGTTTCCCCTTGACTTTTCCAGGCCTTTGCAGCAGCCTAAAATAGTAGAAAAGGGCGAAAATTAGCGTTCCCAAAAGTACAATTATTAGGAAGATTAGTAGATTAGCTAGCAGCGGAGAAGCAGACCACGCAACTTGACTGTAAAGCCCAGTTAAGGAACTCACCAGCCCGATAATCAGCCCCAGGGTGAGGCAGAAAGCAGCAATTAATGTTAAGAGGCGCGGCAAAGGCATGAGGGAGCGGCAAATAAAAGGGCTATGCTTTGATTTTTACACTGCGATCGTAATTCGGAACTGACGAAGCGGCCGACGGGCGAATTCCTCGAACAAAATCGTACTGCGCTAGGGGTGCAAATCCCGATTCTGCTTGTCCTGCGGGCGCGACGAGTCGGGGTTCGATCTCAATTCTGGCACAGCCGGAATGATAGAGGACACGGCAGTGCCGTGTCCCTACCGTGATGAATTGTAGGGACACGGCAGTGCCGCGTCCGGATTTCCGATCCGCCTCAACCGCAGGCAAATTTATTGCTACTTACTCAATCATGCGGTGATTTGTCCGATCGCGAATCCAGCAATACTTTTCGAGCGACAAACAAATATCGCATTAAGTACGCATAAACCCGGTTTGTTAAGATAAGTACGTCTTGGAAGCTGCGAAAGCAGAAACGAGAAACGGGGGTTTTTTCGCTAGGGTAAGACCGTCCTAATTCACAAAAATTATCACATCGATAACTATGGATGCGGTATTCTCAAATCAACTGCGAGTTAAGTTAAACTGAATTATCAGTGCGTGAATTATTCACAGGTTCGCATCTATGCAGCTCAAACATCTCGATCGGCTTTCACAGGAACTCCCCACCTCTTGCGAACATAACATCAAAGATATCCAGCCCCCAAAGCACAATTATTTCGCTCAAATAGCCCGTTCCTTCGGCAACCTCAGTATTAGCGACAAAATCTGCCGGGGCTACGCACTAGCTCTTTGTGTGGCGATCGGGGGAACGATCGTCGGGATGCTGGCCGGCAATCATTACTATCGCAGAACTAACAATCAAATACACATCGATCGAGAAAGTCGGCTTTTAAATAAGTTGCAGGTGGATTTACTGCGGGCGCAAAACAGCCAAGAACGGCTGATTTACTGGATCGAAAAGCCCCAGATTTTTGACAGCAAATACCGAGAGCTGCAAGACAATACCTACAGTTTGAAGTTGTCGCTATCGGAACTTAAAATTCGGAACGCGGCAGAGATAGAAGGTTTAGAAAAATTTAGAACAACTTACGGTTCGCTACTGCTTAATTACGTTCGTCAGCTAGAAACTGTCACCGAAAAAATCAGTAAATTGCCACCAAAGTCCAATAAAAAAAGTGTTAAACGCAAGTTGCTGTCGAATCTCGATCGAGATAAAATTGGGTTGCAACTAGATAGGGCGGCCAATGATTTAGCAGAAATTATCGATCGCGCCGCATTGCAAGAAGATGCAGCGCAGGAAGCTCTGCTGCAAGCCCAGGCGCTGCGGGTGCAAATAATTATCGGTAGCATCGGATTGTCGATCGTAGTTGCGGCACTGCTAGCTAGCTTTACCAGTCGGGCGATCGCCAAACCGATCGCCGCTGTCACTAAAATCGCCCAGCGAGTCACCCAAGAATCTAATTTTCAGTTGCAAGTACCAGTTACCAGCACCGATGAAGTAGGAGTATTGGCAACTTCGCTAAATCAACTGATTCAGAAAGTAAATCACTTGCTAGAACAATTGAAATCCGAGCAAGAAACCCAGATCCTTCAAAATGAAAAAATGGCAAGTTTGGGGCGGATGTTGGCCGGTGTTGCTCACGAAGTTAACAACCCAATCAATTTTATCTATGCCAATATCGATCCTGCCAAAAATTACGTTGAAGATATTTTAGATTTGCTCAAAACTTACGAAACAGAAATCCCCAACCCGCCTCCTGCCGTAATCGCAAAAGCCAAAGAAATAGACCTTGATTTTCTGAAAGAAGATTTGATGAAAATATTTGATTCGATGCAAGTGGGCGCTGAAAGAGCCAAAGCTATTATCTTAAGTTTGAAAGATTTTTCTCGCCTCGACGATGCGACGCCTCATCCGGTCGATTTGCACGCGTGCATTGACAGCAGTTTGCTGATTCTCAACAGCCGAATCAAACAGGGCGTTGAAGTGGTGCGAAACTACGGAAATATTCCGAATATTGAAGGCTATATGGGTTTGCTTTACCAGGTGTTTGTGAACTTAATCAACAATGCGCTAGATGCTGTGGAAGAGAAAGCAAAACTTGAGAAAACTCGCTCTCAGGAGGCGAATCAAGAATCTAATTCAGAGTTGATCCAACAGGAAGTACGGAGTTTTTCGGCGAAGATTACGATCGCTACAGAATACTTGGACGACGACTCTGTGATAGTGCGAATTTCGGATAACGGTACAGGAATACCGCCCGCCAGTCAAGAAAAAATGTTTGAAACATTCTTTACGACTAAACCGAGGGGTGTAGGGACTGGTTTGGGATTGGCAATCGGGCGCGAAATTATTGTCAAGAAACACGGCGGGACGATTAACTGTTGGTCGGAGGTGGGAACGGGTACGGAATTTGCGATCGCCCTACCGATTAAGCGTTATTAGTTATTAGTTATTGGTTATTGGTTATTGGGATTTACGTACACTATATCTGTAGGGTGCGCAGTGCGCACCTTACCCCTACCAATAGCAGATTGAAACTGGGAATTGATAATTGAGGTTCGGGATGTACGCACACAATCTATCTGTGGGGTGTGCTGCGGCGTACCTTACCCCTGCCAATAATAACAGATTAAACCATTTTTTATCTATGTCCTGTAATCGGGAATTTGGCAATCAATGATAAGTTAATCTAAAGTGGATGAATTACAGCTAGGAGCGAAAATTATGGGACTATTTGACCAAATTTTGAGCGCGATCGACAATCCCAACCAACAAGCAAGTTCAAATCAGTTGGGCAACATTCTAGGTGCCCTGCAGCAGTTGAGCGGCAACCAGGGCGTCGATGCGGGCACGACTCAGCTAGCGATGTCGGTTTTGGGCGGACACGTGCGATCGGCATTGCAAGATGTACGATCGAACTCAGGAGATGCACAAGCGCAAGAAGTTGTCAACCAATTTAGCGGCACAAACCCCAATCCGCAAGCTGTTCAGAGTTTGTTCGGAGGCGGCCAACTAACGCAGATAGTCGCCGATATCGTCCAAAAAACTGGTTTGGATAACGCCACAGTGCAGGCGATGATCCCGATGTTGGTGCCGCTGGTGCTGAATTTGCTAAAAACTGGCGGTAACGCTCAAAATCCATCCCAAGGCGGCAATCCCGTTTTGAATACGTTTTTAGATGGAGATGGAGACGGCGATGTAGATATTACTGATGCAATGTCGATGGCTAGCCGCTTTTTGAATAAGGGCAGTTAATTTGGGATTTTTTTAACCCCAGATATCAGCGGATGAACCCAGATAGGATTTTATCTGCGTTCATCTGCGTTTATCTGCCGACCTCTGCGGTTAAAAAAATTTTACTTTAACCCAAACCCAAATCAGTCACAGCACCGACACTGCTAGAAGAAACCAACTTAGCGTATTTAGCCAAAACGCCCCTAGTATAGCGAGGTTTTGGAGGCTGCCAAAGAGCTTTGCGCTGCTCCAATTCTGCATCGGAAACATTGAGTTGTAACAAGCGATTAGGAGCATCAATCGTGATTGAATCGCCCTCTTTTACCAGAGCAATTGTGCCACCAACTTGTGCTTCCGGTGCAACGTGACCGACTACCATGCCGTAAGTTCCGCCAGAAAAGCGACCGTCAGTAATTAACCCGACAGAATCGCCCAAACCTGCGCCGATAATTGCCGAAGTTGGTGCTAGCATTTCGCGCATTCCCGGCCCGCCTTTTGGCCCTTCGTAGCGGATGACAATTACATCTCCGGCTTGAATCTTGCCGGCTAAAATTGCATCCAAACAATTTTCTTCCGATTCAAATACGCGCGCCGGCCCGGTAAGCAGCGGTTTTTTAACGCCACTAATTTTAGCAACTGATCCTTCTGTTGCCAGATTTCCCCGCAGAATTGCTAAATGTCCTTGGGCGTACATCGGGTTGTTCCAAGGGCGGATGACATCTTGGTCGGTGCGGGGTTCGGCTGGAATATCTGCCAACACTTCAGCAATAGTTTGGCCGGTAATTGTCAGCGCGTCGCCGTGCAGCAAACCGCGTTCCAAAAGCATTTTCATTACTAGAGGAATGCCGCCGGCTTTGTGCAAATCGACTGCTACGTATTTGCCGCTTGGTTTGAGGTCGCACAAGACGGGAACTTTGGCTCTGATTGTTTCAAAATCGTCGAGAGCGAGTTCAACGCCGATCGCATTTGAAATCGCCAATAAATGCAGCACAGCATTGGTTGAACCGCCGATCGCCATAATTACCGCGATCGCATTTTCAAAGGCCTTGCGAGTTAAAATTTGGCTGGGTAACAACTGTTTGCGGATTGCTTCCACCACAACTTTTGCAGATTCAGCCGCGCTGTCAGCTTTTTCGGCATCAACCGCAGCCATTGTCGAAGAATAGGGCAAACTCATCCCCATTGCTTCAAAGGCGCTCGACATCGTATTTGCCGTGTACATTCCGCCGCAAGCACCAGCGCCGGGACACGCTTTTTGTTCGACTGCGGCGAGTTCTGTTTCGTCAATTTTGCCCGCGCTGAATTGACCGACAGCTTCAAAAACGCTGACAACGGTTAAATCTCGTCCGTTGTGGTGTCCGGGTTTGATCGTGCCACCGTAAACAAAAATAGCAGGAATATTCATGCGGGCGATCGCAATCATCGCCCCCGGCATATTCTTGTCGCAGCCGCCGATAGCGAGTACGCCGTCCATACTTTGGCCTTTGCAAACAGTTTCGATGGAATCTGCAATCACATCTCTCGATACCAGAGAATATTTCATCCCTTCAGTGCCCATCGAGATCCCATCGCTGATCGTAATCGTACCGAACATCTGCGGCATGGCGCCGGCTTCTTTTGCACCCGCAGTCGCGCGCAGCGCCAGTTCATTCAACCCCATATTGCAGGGCGTAATCGTGCTGTAGCCGTTAGCAATGCCCACAATGGGCTTCGTGAAATCGCCGTCACCAAAACCGACAGCGCGCAGCATGGCGCGGTTGGGCGCGCGCTGCACGCCTCCAGTCACCGCTTGGCTTCTCAAATTCTCAGTCATTCTCAAACTTCCTTTGTCTGTTGTTCTTACATCTTGACGCTACTTATGATTCTCTCAGAATCGCTGACCTCGATCGAGCCCTCTAGAATAGATTCGCACAGCAGTGCCAAGATTTTACAGATACTGAAGCGTACAGGGTGAATACGGTGGTTATCTGGGATGATGTTGTGAAACCCATCACTCTAATGTTTGAAAAAAAATTGCGAGGCTAATGACATGGAGGCCGATCGAATTCTGAGGCAATATGCGGCCGGAGAAAGAAATTTTCGAGAGATTAACCTCGCCGGGGCCGACTTAAAAGAGGCAAACCTCAGCGAGGCTAACTTTACCAGAGCGAATTTCCAAGACGCAAACCTCAAAGGCGCTAACCTGACGGGAGCGAACTTGCGCGAGGTGAAATTGGCTGGGGTGGACATGACAGAAGCCAATCTGTGCGAAGCAAATCTCATCGGTACTGATTTGAGCCGGGCCAATCTGAGCGGAGCAAACCTGACCGGCTCGAACCTGCGCGGCTCAATGGCGAGGGAAGTGAATATGAGCAAGGCGAACTTGACCGAAGCTAATTTGACAGAAGCCAACTTTACCGAAGCGAATTTATTTGCGGCCAACTTAACGGACGCTAGCATGATTCGCACTAATTTGATGAAGGCCAATTTGAGTTGGTCAACTCTCAAAGCGGTAAATCTGACAAATGCTATCCTCAGCGAGTCGCTTTTGGAAAGAGCGAACTTGACAACTGCTATCCTCAGCGGGGCGATGCTAAGCGGCGCAAATCTTACTGGTGCAGACTTGCGTCAAGTAACGATGGTGGGAGCTAATCTCACCGATGCTAATCTGAGCAATGCTAATTTGAGAGTTGCTAATGTCAGTTGGTCAACGCTGGCAAGAGCTAATTTGAGCGGTGCTAATTTGTACCGGGCAAAGCTGTGCTGGTCGAATTTCAGCGGGGCTGTTTTGGTGGAAGCGGTTTTGATTGATGCTAATCTCAATCAAACTAACTTCCGCGATGCAGATTTGAGGCGGGCAATTATGCCCGACGGCTCAACTCATGACTCTCAATAGTTGACTGTTAACTGCTGACTGTTGACTGCTGACTGTTGACTATAGCAACCTTCTCGGTTCCACCGGACGTTATGAAGTGCCCAAATCATGGTAGGGGATTGCATTTTCCTATCAACTTCTTCCTTCTTCCTTCTTCCTTCTTCCTTCGGCTAACTAATGACTGTCAGTGAATTATTGATTCTGGGTGCGGCCGGACTTTTTGCCGGAATTCTAGCTGGTTTTTTGGGTATCGGCGGCGGTACGGTGCTCGTGCCTTTGTTGGTGGCTCTCAAGTACGCTCCGGTGCAAGCGGTTGCTACTAGCGGTTTGTCGATCGTGATTACAGCTCTTTCTGGCAGCATCCAGAATTGGCGCATGGGCTACCTCAGCTTGAGTCAAGTCGCAGGCATCGGATTTCCTGCCGTCATCACAGCACAAATCGGTGCTTATTTGACGGGGATATTTCCGCCTTACTTGCTGTTAGTTTGTTTTGGGTTGTTGTTGTGGCTGAATATTTATTTAATTGAAGTTCGCAAGCGCCTGACAGCGAAGGAATCTGAAGAAACACAAGCAGAAAATGATCGATTACCAATTGCCGATACTTCGGATAGACTCAGTACAAGTCACGAATTACCCAATAATTCAAATATCTTATTCAATCCAACTTTTGCTAAGATTGCGACTGGGAGTGCGGCGGGTTTACTAGCAGGTTTGTTTGGCGTAGGTGGTGGCGTGATTATGGTTCCCATGCAAATCTTGCTGTTAGGGGAAAGCATTAAAAAAGCAATTCAAACGAGCTTGGGTGTTATCGTGATCACGGCAATTTCGGCGACTGCTGGCCATGCGGCGCGGGGGAATGTGTTGTGGGTGGTGGGGTTGATTCTGGGCGGCGGCGGTTTGTTGGGCGCGCAAATCAGTACGCGGTTTTTGCCGAGATTGCCCGATCGTACTATTAGTTTAGCTTTTCGATCGCTCTTGGCGATTTTATCAATTTATGTTTTCTGGCAAGCTTGGCAAAAATTCAGCAATGGATAATTGGTAATTAGTAATTCGAGGCAGAGCCTCCGCGTATGTATTCCCAGGCTCTCTCTGCCTGGGAACAAGGCTACTAATGACTAATGACTGCTGACTACTGACTGAGTTTCTTGACGGCCCGAGTCAGACGCTGCAAATAAGGCTTGACAATTTCTTGATTTTGGCGCTGCAACTCGGAAACTTGCTTTTGCAAATTGTGGATCTCGGTTTGCAGCATCTCTGTATCTATTGTGGGTCGATCGAGCAAATCCTGCAATTGCTTCAGAGAACCTTGGATTTCATTCAAGTTTACTTCGTTCGATCGCTCCTGTAACTCTGCTGTAATCGTTTGAACTTCCGCTAACTTTTCGTTCACCAACAAAAATCGGACATTCATATTTTCCCAATCATGTTCTCTGAGGGCGCTATTTTCCAGAATGCGGAGTTTTTGCTGCAAATCGGACAGGATGGTGTAGAGTTGCTGAGAATCGGCTGGTAGCGCCTGCGTTTGGCGTTCGAGAGAGGCTACAGCAGCTTGTATCTCAGCGATGGCGCCGGATTCCAAAATGCGGAGTTTTTGTTTCAAGTCGGAAACGCTGGTGTCGAGTTCGGCAAGTTCTCCAGGTAGTCTCTGAACTTGCTGCGATCGACCTTCTACTGCGGCCTGTACCTCTGCGATCGCCGAATTTGCCTTTTGCTGCATTTTTTGCTCAAAACGCTGGCGATTGGCGAGATTCAGCGAGAGTGCTGCGGTTAGCGGGGCGGCAGCGTAGAGAATTTGCCCCGAAAACCCCGCTGCAATTGTGCCAATTGTCGAACCGAGAATAGAGGCGTATTCTGCTAATTCTACCCAATCTGGCTGGTTTTGGGAACTTCTCAAAGCTGGGAATGATGCGTTTTCGATCTTCTGCATAGCCTTTTAGTCGTAGTCTCATAGATTCCGATACCGACATGATAAAAGCGATCGGGCAATAAATCAGGGCTATTTATCAAAACTTCGGGATTCCGATATTTTTGTTTACCTCGTGCCAAATACTTTCTGCTTTCAACACGGTCAGTAAGAGGGTAAAATTCTGAGTAATAAGTCGATCGCTCAACAGTTAAGCGATAACCGTTAACCGCCGTCTGTCAGGAGTATACAGAAAATGGGTCTCAAGATTATTGAAAGCTACGATAGCAGTTTTGTCCTCGAACCTGATGCAAAAGCTGCACTGTTCGGTTCATTAACCGGTGAAAGCTTTCTCAAACAAATAGCGGTACAACTGCAATGCTCGCACATCGAGTTTGCCGAGCTACTGTTTCAGCCTGTCCCTTACAGCAGCGATACGCCCAAGGGAATGCCTGCGGAATTTGAAAAGTATCATGGTAAGAGCGATTTTGCGATCGTCAACGTCCCGCCTAACTTCATGTTTCAAGCCAAAATATTTAAACCCAGCCGTCTCTGCGCTATTTATCGAGTTTTAAATAATTAGGTAAAAGCTAGTTAATCTGTGGTTTAATCTAAAATCTAAAATCTAAAATCTAAAATCGGATGACAGAAGACATTCAGCCTCTCGCCAGCTTAGAATACATTCCCTACATAGACTCCGAGGGGAAGTTGCCCGAATTTGTCCAGGGGAAAATCGGCGTTTATGCGATTTTCGACAATCAGAAAGTGCTGCAATTCGTCGGTTATTCTCGCGATACTTATCTCAGCCTCAAACAGCATTTGGTACGCCAAACCGAATATTGCTACTGGCTGAAAGTCCAAACTATTGAAAAGCCCAGCCGCACTATCCTCGAAAGCATCCGATCGAGTTGGATTGCCGAAAACGGTTCCCAGCCCCAGGGAAACGGTGCCGATGCTGCTGCCAAGTGGAACGATCCCATCGACACCAAAACTGTGATGACTGCCCAAGAAACGGCAAATTATGATGGTATTTTCGCCGATGAAATTGCCAAAGACAAATTGTTGAAAAATGTCGCGCGGCGGGTGGAAAATGAAATTTTATCGCTGCTGAAAGTTCGCGGTGTAACTGAAGAAATTCGGTTTAATCCCAAGCTGAAAACTAGCGGCTTGCTGGATTTAAAGTAGGGAAACGGCATTGCCGTGTCCATAATCTCCGTAGGGAAATGGCAATGCCATTGGTGGCAACTTAAGACTGAAAGCCTTTTATATCTCGTTCACAGCCGAGTCTAGATCCCCCTAAATCCCCCTTAAGAAGGGGGACTTTGATCCATTTCCGGTTCCCCCCTTCTTAAGGGGGGTTAGGGGGGATCTGACCTAATCGTCAGACAGCAAACTGATTACTACTTTAGTACAATCTTAACATTTAACAGATATTGGAATTTGCAAAATTAACTCTGTCCCTTGGCCTGGAGCAGAAATACAGCTAATTTGACCTCGATGTTTTTCTACTACGATATCGTGACTGATGGCCAACCCCAATCCAGTACCGCGGCCGACGGGCTTCGTAGTAAAAAATGGGTCAAATATCCGATCGCGCACTTCCTCGCTCATCCCACAACCGTTATCGGCAATTAAAATCACAACGGATCGATCGTTCTCAGTTGCGAATTTTGAATCTCGATCGTGTAGCACAGCAGGTTTTGACTCAGAACTTACCGAAGTGCCGATCGTAATTTTTCGGGGAGACGGTTGACTTTCCAGGGCATCAATCGCATTAGTCAGCAGGTTCATGAACACCTGATTTAACTGACTGGCGTAACAGGTGATTGCTGGCAATTGAGTGTAGTGTTTGATGACCTCAATCTCGCCAGTCTTATCTGCTCCCTTGAGCCGGTGTTGCAAAATAACTAAAGTATTGTCAATGCCTTCATGAATATCTACTGACTTGTGTTTTTCTTCGCCCAGGCGGGAAAAATTCCGCAGAGACAGCACAATTTTGCTAATCCGAGAAGCACCCTCTTTCATCGAATTTAGCAGTTTTGGATAGTCCTCTGCGATGAAGTCGGGTTCAATCTCGTCCAATTCACTGGCAATTTCTGCAACGGGGTGCGGGTAGTGGTGTTGGTACAATTGAATGAGGCGAACCAAATCTCGCGCGTAGTCCGCTGCTAAAGCAATATTACCGTAGATAAAGCTGACGGGATTGTTGATTTCGTGAGCAATTCCTGCTACAAGTTGACCTAAAGAAGCCATTTTTTCTTTCTGTATTAACTGAGCTTGAGTTTTCTTGAGTTCAGTTAAAGTTTGTTCTAGTTGCTGGGCGTAGGATTGTGTCTGTTGGAATAACTGGCGCTGCATGAGTTGATTGGAGACGCGGGCCAAAACTTCTCGATCGTGAAACGGTTTTGTGATATAATCTACCCCGCCAACTTCAAAGGCTTTGACTTTATCTAATACTTCATTCAAAGCACTGATGAAAATAACGGGAATGTCTTTGGTTGCGGGAGAAGCTTTCAAGGTTTTGCAGACTGTGTAGCCGTCCATGTCGGGCATCATGATGTCGAGCAAAATCAAGTCGGGAGGGGTGAGTTCGATCGACCTCAGAGCTAGTTGGCCGTCGGGTGCGGTGCGTGTTTTGTAGCCTTGCTTCGAGAGTATTTTGGCTAAAAGGTGCAAATTATTCGGAACATCATCAACAATTAAAATATTCCCTTTTAACAGGGGAGTTGCTTCGTAATTCATATCTCGTCTAGTTAAAATAACCTTTATAGGTTTGTAGTGAGGAATGCAATTCCTGGTTTGTTTATGAGGATTAATACCAATTTAATGGGTCGTTGCACATATCTCGATCGCCCTCGCATCCCCATGATAGTCGGGGGACTTTGATCGGAATCTTGTCCCCCCCTTATTAAGGGGGGCGCCAGGGAGATCGGATTCTACGGGGCCTCATAAAAAATTGGTATAAAGTCCTGGATGTGAACCAGATATAATATCATTGCTGTTAAGTTTCGGGATTGATGAGAGCTAGTATTTGATTGAACTGAAACTCGTTAGCTAATTCAGCCAGAGCATTGCCTAAAGATGAATCGCGATCGCGAATTAGCTCAATTTGGATCAGTATTAATTCTAAATCGCACTCAATTGTGGCTTTCTCTAAAGCTGCCAGCCAATGGGCCGGTAAAGCTGCAAGAGTCTCTGGAGTCAGAGGCTTTATTTGAGTTGACTCGGTGACACTTTCCATCTCATCGTAAATGTAACGCACTCCGAGATGTTTTTGCAGGGTGGCAAAGATTTCTGTATCTCGAAAGGGTTTGTGGATAAAGTCATCGGAATCATCTAATGCAGTAACGGTTCGCATTTCCTCAGCGCTAGCGGCACTCACGGCAATAATGGCCGTAGCTTGACCTTTCACGGTGGCTTTAATCCGTTTTGTCGCTTCATGTCCATCCATCGCGGGCATCCACATATCCATAAAAATTAAGTGCGGTTCAAAACTCGACCATATTTCAATCGCTTCAGCGCCGTTTCTGGCTTCTTTGAGTTCAAAGTCAAAGCCAGCGAGGAGTTCGATCAGCAGTTGGCGGTTGTCCGATCGATCGTCCACAATCAATATACGATAGCGTGGCTGATTCGGTTCTAGGGCGATCGCCCGACGCGGCGGCTGTATCGGCTCAATAGTGGCGGCATCAACGGCTGTGACGGGGATATCAAACGCAAAGGTGGTGCCAGAGTCTACTTTGCTGCGTACAGTAATCGTGCCGCCCATCAGCTTGATAAAGTGTTGGCTGATGGCCAGCCCCAAGCCTGTTCCCTGCTGAGATGTTTCCCCTGTTTTTGTTTGCACAAAGGCTTGAAAAAGCCGATCTAATTCATCTGGGGCAATGCCGGAGCCAGTGTCTTCTATTTCAAAATGCAATTGGTAATTAGCGATCGGCAATTCTAGATTTTCACCTTTTCTCACTGCACTTATTCTGATCGAAATGCTTCCTTCTTTTGTGAATTTAATGGCGTTAGAAAGTAGATTAATTAAAACTTGGTGCAATTTTACTCGATCGGTGTTTACGTATTCGGGAATATCGCTAGAATAGTTAAATATTAACTGCAATTGTTGCTCCTGTGCCTGGAGTTGGAACATTTCTTCCAGCTCCGATCGCAGGCTGGTTAATTTAAAGTCTGTGGGGTTGAGGGTAATCCGTCCCGCCTCTATTTTGGCTAAATCTAATACTTGATTGATCAGGGTTAGCAAATGTTCTCCGCTGCGGTTGATGATGCGGATATTTTCCTGTTGTTCTGGATTGAGGTTGCGAGAGCGCTGCATCAATTGGGAGAATCCCAGAATTGCGTTGAGGGGAGTGCGGAGTTCGTGGCTCATGTTGGCCAGAAAAGTGCTTTTGGCGAGGTTGGCGGCTTCTGCTGCTAAGGCGGTTTGCTGGAGCTGTACTGCTTGCTGTTGAGTGGCTTCGAGCAATTGAGCTTGCTGCAGGGCAATTCCGAGTTGAGTGCTAATTTGCCGCGCTATATTGATTTCTGGTTCGCGCCAAGTTCGAGGTGCAGAATTTTGATAGCTGGCGAGCAAACCCCAAAGTTGACTGCCGCAAAATATGGGGAAAATAATGTAGGCTCTGGCTTGAAATTGCTCTAAAAGCTGCACGTAACAAGGACTAAATTCAGCGTTATATATGTCTTCAATTATGCGGTAAGAAACACCTCGATCGTACATACCGCCTTGATTTTCTTGTAGATAGGTATCTCGCACTGGTTCACCGCTGCTTTGCATGGTTTTCACTTTACAGCTAGAGTCTTCCAGAAGATTGTTTGACCAATCCAAATCGTGGGATTGTTTTTGCATCACAGATATCCAGCCTTCGGCGGTTGATTCGGCAACAAATTCGCCGCTCCAATCAGGATTAAAACGATAGATAGCGACTCGATCGCACTTGAGGGTTTGTCGCAGTTCTGAGGTTGTGGTTGCGAATATTGTGTCAATATCTAAGGACTGACGGATGCGATCGATGCTGCGGGCGATCGCTTGTTCTCTCAGGGCGCTTTCTCGCAAAGCTGACTCGGCAAGTTTGCGATCGGTAATGTCCATGACAGTACCGAACAAACGGAGCAACTGCCCTTGTTCATCATGAACCGGTTTGCCTCTAATTTCAATGTAAATGGGCGAGCCATCTCTGCGGATCAGGCGCAAATCGAGTTCAAAGCTTTGTCCCTTCATCGCTTTCTCGCGAACTGTTGTGAGATAGCCCGATCGATCTTCTGGATGAAAACGCTCGACTAATTGTTCGGTTGACAGCGGTTTTTGAGTCGGATCTAGCTCAAAAATGCGATAGAGTTCTTGACTCCAAGTGGTTGTTGCTGTGGCGCTATCGTGTTCCCAACTGCCAATCCGGGCAATTTTTTGGGCTTCGAGCAGTCGGGTTTCGGCAAACTGGCGATCGCTGATGTCGCGGGCTACCCAAACTGCAGAGCGATCGGACAGCGGTGAAATTTTAGCAGCAAACCAAATTTCTTGATTGTTAATCTGTAGACTGTAATCAAAATCAATAGTTTGTTGGGTTTCCAATGCCCTTCGTACTTGAGCAAAATAAATCTCCTCGCTTTCCTCTTGAAGAAATTGTCCGATGATGGAGTCGATTTGATTGCTCTGATAGTTGTATTGAAAAATTCCCTTACTCGGTATAATTTGGATCGTTTTTTCTAAAGGCTCGAAAATTAAGATCATATCGGCGATCGACTCGAATATTTTCAAAACTTGCTCGGTCGAAGTGTAAAGTTTTTCTTCGATCAATTTGCGATCGGCAACTTCATGATCTAATAGTTCGTTGGCAAAAGCTAAGGCAGAGGTACGATCGGCTACTTCGGCTGCTAAAGTGCGATTGTAGTCAGTTAAGAGTTTTTCAAATTGTTTGCGTTGTGCGATATTAGAAAAAATATTGATCGCATAAATAATGTTTCCGGTTTCGTCGAAAATTGGTGTGGCGCGCACCTCAAGAGGAATAAATTCCCCATCTCGATAAAGTTCTAAATCTTCCACGAACACCGTTTCGCCTTGCAGCGCTCGGAAGACGGGCAGTTCTTCTGTTGGATACGGCTGGTGGTGGCGGTAGACTTGATAAACTTCTACGATTTCTACTAAAGTCGCGTCGGGAATATTTTCTAGGTCGAGCAAACGCTTGGCAGTTTGGTTGAAGTACAGGACTTTACCGGAGGCATCGTGGATAGATATTCCCGCTGGTATGGCTTCGATAAATTGCTTGAGTTGGCTCTCGCTCTGCGCTACAGCTTCATTTAAAGATTTTTGGTCTGCAAAAGCCTGTTGCAGTTGCAGGGCCATTAGATTGAAGGAATTGGCGAGTTCTCCGATTTCATCGAGGCGTCTAATTTCTAAAGGTTTATCCCAGTCGCCTTTTGCGACATTTTTGGCGGCGGTATTCAAGCGCAAAATTGGCTTTGTTACCCAGCGGTTCGTCAAGGAGCCGATCGCGATCGACAACACCACCGTACCGGCGGATAACCACAATGTGTGGTGCGTATTTGCGTGAAGGCGATCGGTGAAATCAGACTCTGGCACCACCACCACAATCAACCAATCCACGCCGCGGGTATTTCGATAGGGAGCGATGCGGACAAAGTGCCGCTCGCGCTTGAAAGTCAGGGTAAATTGCTGGGATGTTTGCAGGGTGCGGAAGTTACCAAATCGGTTGGCGATTTGGCGAGCAATATCTCGGGTGCGGGTATCGCTGCTGTTGACTGCTAACGATCGCGCCGATTGCTGTTTTGCTGGCTTCGCAGCAGGTGTTTTTAGTGTGGGTGCGGCAAGCAAATTACCCGATCGATCGATAATAAAAGTCTGTCCCGACTTAGAGAAGTGTAGGCTGGTCAAAAAAGTGCTGATTTCCGAGGGTTTAGAATTATCTGTGAGGCGATCGCGGGTACGCTCTCCTACTTGTGCGATTAACTGATAGGCTAGTTGCTCGATCGCTTCTTGACTGCTTTTGAAAGAAAGAAAGCTGATTAGCCCGACGGCGCCGACTGTTTGCAAAACCAGGGGAACAATCAAAACGGTTCGCAGGGGAAGTTTGCACAAAAGTTTGACAACTAGGCGTTTGAGGGGATGAATGGGCATAGAATCAAGCAATTGCCCTCGTGGGAGGTTAATTGTTTTTAGTTTTTTAACCTTTTTAGTTTAACTGGTTTAACTTGCTGCTGAACTCGGGGGAAGTTTACACAAAAACCCCGGCGGTTGGAAACCGCGTCTACACAAACGATGTCCGCCTCCGCGGACGAAGAAATACCGCGTTTTATCAATTAAAAATCCGGCGGTTGGAAAGGGCGTTTATACAAATAACCCGGCGGTTGGAAACCGCGTCTACACAAACGATGTCCGCCTCCGCGGACGAAGAAATATGATGGAATTTGATAAATGTGCGATGGCTTACGCCCCGCTACGCTACAAATCTTCAACCCGCGGAGGCGGGTTTTGTGTGTGTAGACGCGGTTTCAACCGCCGGGTTTCCAACCGCCGGGGTTTTTGGATCGGAATCTTCAACCCGCTTGGAGTGGGTTTTGTGTGTGTAGACGCGGTTTCCAACCGCCGGGGTTTTGTTTGTGTAGGCTACTGCGAATTTTTTAACTTGGCTAAAACGGCGGCCAAAACAGCCGGCTCGATCGGCTTTGCTAAGTGTTCGTCGTAACCGGCGGCGCTCGCCCGATCGCGGTCTTGTTCGCTAGCATAAGCTGTCAGCGCCACGGCCGGCAAGCGCTTCGCAGTGCCCCATTCGGACGATCGCACTTTGCGGATCAGCGAGTAGCCGTCCTCAACGGGCATACCGATATCGCTGACTAAAATATCCGGCGGTGATTGCTGTAAAATGGCGATCGCCTCCGCAGCCGAAGCAGCCGCCGTCGTAGTGGCGCCCAACTGTTGCAGCGCCACAATCAAAAACTCGCGGTTGTCGGGTTCGTCGTCAACCACCAACACCTTTAAACCAGCCAACATACCCGGACGCATTTGAGGGAATTTCCTTTCCTCTCTCAACTGCGACTGCTGATTCCGACGCTGTTTGAGCGGTAGCATGACTGTGAATGTCGCGCCGAGTCCCTCTCCGGGACTTTCGGCGCGCACAGTGCCGCGGTGGAGTTCCACCAAGTGCCGGACGATCGCCAATCCCAGTCCCAAACCGCTGTCAGCCCTAGTAATCGAGCCGTCTGCTTGTCGGAAGCGATCGAACACGTAGGGCAGAAACTCCGCAGAAATGCCTTTTCCGGTGTCGCTGACAGTAATTTGCACGTAATTGGGCGATGGGGAATCGGTAAGGGCTACCGCAGATAAGCGCAGTCGGACAGTTCCCCCCGCAGGCGTAAACTTGACGGCGTTAGTCAGCAAATTCGAGACTACCTGCTGCAACCTCTGGGTGTCGCCCGACATCAATCCGACTGCGGGGTCAAATTCTGGCGTAACGGTGACAGACTTGGCCTCGGCTGCAAAACGAACTGAATTCAGAGCAACTTCGATCGTCTTTACCATGTCGAACCAGCCAGGTTTTAGAGCCAGTTTGCCTTGAATGATCCGGGAAACGTCGAGCAAATCTTCGACTAGCTGCACCTGTACCCTCGACTGACGCTCGATCGCCTCCAAACCGGTAGCTAAAGAAGCTTCTGTGTATTTGCCTCTGCGGAGCATCTGCGCCCAGCCCAAAATCGCATTTAAAGGCGTCCGCAGTTCGTGGGAAAGAGTGGCTAGAAACTCGTCTTTGAGGCGGTTGATGGCTTCTGCTTGGGCTCTGGCGGCTTGTTCGCGATCGAGCAACTGAGCGCGTTCTGCCTCGACTTGCTTGCGATCGCTGATGTCGGCAAGGATGGACATACAGTTAATGTTACCGTTGCCGTCGCGGACTGGAGTTGCCCACAAACCGATGTCGATCGAGCTTCCGTCTTTCCTTTGGCGCTGGGTTTCCATGCCCGCGATCGCGTTTCCGGCGCGAATTCCTTTCAAATTCGCCATGAATTCCTCCCGCTTGTCTGGGGGAATGCTGGGGACAAATTGACCTACCGCTTCTGATTCTGACCAGCCAAAAATCCTCTCGGCGGCTGGGTTCCACATTTTGACAATGCCGTCGTCGGCGCCCAAAACAGTAATTGCGAGGGGACAAGCGCGAATCAACGCTTCCAAAGTTTGATTGATTTGCGATCGCGCTGCTTCTGCTTGTTTGCGATCGCTGATATCAACGTTCACCCCGATCATCCGCCAAGGCAAACCGCGATCGTCCTGAAACACAGTCGCCCTGCAAGCCATCCAGCCCACGGTTTTGTCCGGGCGGCAAATGCGGAACTCAATGTTTAATTCCTCCCCGGAGCCTACCGCAGTCTCCACCTGCTGTTCGGTAACAGCGCGATCGTCTGGATGCACCATTTCTAGCCAAGTTTGATAGCTGTCCAAATTGCCGATCGGCAGCCCGTACAAAGCCTCTAACTCCGGCGTACACGCGACTTCGCCCGTTTGGACGTTCCATTCAAAAGTTCCGATTTTGCCTGCTTGCTGGGCGATTTGCAGCCGTTTCTGATTGTTTTTGAGTTCTGCTTCCACCCGCGATATCTCGGTCAAGTCGATGTAAAATGCGACGATCGTCTCTGGTGCGCGATCGTCCGGGCACAGGATCGTCCCGCCCATCAAAATCGGCACGCGGCTACCATCCTTGCGAATGTACTCTTTTTTGAAAGGAGTTGCGACTCCCTTATCCCGAATTTCTTGCGCCGCCTTGGCGTCGAGGTGGAGGTATTCGGGGGGAGTCATCCTATCCCAGCGCATTTGACCCGACAACTGCTCCGATCGGGTGTAGCCGACCATTTTGAGCAGGGAGTCGTTGGCGTAGGCGATGCGGCCGCTAAAATCGCCGATCGCAACTCCGAAAATATTTGACTCCAACAGTCGCCGGAATATCGCTTCGCTTTGCTGGATCACCCGTTTTGCTTGGTTGCGATCGGTGATTTCGGCAACCACGCTGCTAACGCCCAACAGCGTCCCCGATTCATCGCTTACGGGGTAAAAGCTGACTTGCCAATCCCGCACAACTCCCGGCTGTTGCAGGGTTTCGGCCTTAATTTCCAAGTCGAGGACTGGGGTTTGTGTCGCCAGCACTTGGCGGTAAATCGGCTCTACCATATCGGCGATTTCGGGAATCGCTTCTCTGACGGTGTGCCCGATGTGATCGGCGATCGTGCGGCCATTGATCGCGGCGAGGCATTTGTTAATCCGAATGTAGCGTAAATTGGTATCAACAAAGGACAGTCCGACTGGTGTGGTGTTGTAAACTAAGTCGATTTCTGCTAGTTGGCGGCCAATACGTATTTCGTTTTCTCGGATCTGGTTTTGGGCTTGTTTGCGATCGGTGATATCGAGCACGAAGAACGATCCTTTATCTGTACATCCTTGCAAGTTTCCGCCCCCGACTAAAATTGGGAAGCGCGTGCCGTCTTTGCGGATCACTTCTTTTTCATAAGGCGCGCAACTTCCTTCGGCTGCGATTTGTTTTAGGGCGGCGAGATCGAGTTCTCGATATTCCGGCGCCGTAAATTCTACCCAACTAATCTTTCCCGAAACTAAGTCTTCCCTCGTATATCCGATCATTTCCAGCAAGGCATCGTTAGCGCCCGTAACTTCGCCGTCAGCATCCCAGAAACCGATGCCGATCATGTTGGATTCTACCACGCTGCGGAAGCGGATTTCGCTTTCTGTCAAAGCTAATTCTGTTTGTTTAGCTGCGGTAATTTCTGCGAGAATCACCCCGGCGCCGATGATTTCTCCCGTGGGATTTTTCACCGGGTAGTAGTTGGCTAGCCAGTGGCCGAAATAGCCCGGTTTTCCCTTAGATTCGCCGCTGATTTCTACGTTCAAAACTGGCTGACCGGTTTCTAAAACTTGCTTAATTATCGGTGCAAACTCCACTGCGGATTCGGGAAACAATTCGCGGAAGTCTGCACCGAGATGTTGTGCTGCGGGTAAACCGTTGAGTTCTGCTAATACTTGATTGATGCGGATGAAGCGCATTTCGCGATCGAGAAAGCAAATCCCTAGGGGAGATGCTTCTAGCAGGGAGTCAATTAAGGCGAAGGATTCCGATGTTTGGGATAGTGCTTGTTGGGCTTCTGCGTAAAGTCTGGCGTTGTCGAGGGCGATCGCCACGCGGTATGCTAAATCTTCTAGCATTGCCATGTCTTCTGCACTGTAGCGGCGGCCAAACTTTGAGGTAAAGCAAGTTATCGCACCCATGACGCGCCCGCGAGCTTTTAGCGGTACGCAAGCGTGAGAACCGATATTGAGCGATTCCCTACGGGATAGCTTCGCTTCACGCAGTATTTCGATTTCTGCTGCATTTTCCGCTCCTCCTGCTAAAATTTCCTCATCCACTTCGGCAATTAATTCCGATTTTCCGGTGCGAATGACCAGCGGATAGCCGTTAACTGCATCAGAGGCGATCGGGCTGCGGATTCTCAAGTTATTAATCTTATCAACCGTAGAGGGTTCTGCGTGAGCTACAGCGACTTGGCGCACTTTTGAGTCTGTTTCGAGCAAATGAATGCAGCACCCGTCCGCGATCGAATTTACCGCTAATTCTGCGACATTTTGCAGCACCGTTTCCCCGTCAAACGCCGCAGCCAGCATTTTACTGACTTCTGCTAAAAATGCCGATCGCTGCTGTTCTATTTGGGCTTTTTCCCGGGCTGCTTGTTCGATTGTCAACTGCAATCTTTGAGTTTCTGCAAGTTTGAGTTCGGTGATATCGCGGGCGACAATTAAGACCGATTCCGGTACGCCATCAGAGGCAAATTCTGGAACTACGCGAGATTGATAACTTTTGAGACCGTCCGTTGATGGAGACTGAAATTCGATAATTTCTTCTCGACCAGTTTCAAATACTTTGCGCAAAGTTTCATCCCATATCTGGCAAAGTTCCGGCGGCGTTCCCAGCGCTTGACTGGTTTTGCCGAGGAAGAATGAAACTGGTTTTCCTTGGCTACTGGCAACTGCTTGATTGACATAAATATAACGCAGTTCTTTGTCAATACGGATAATCGGATCTGGCGTATTTTCTAGCAACGTTCTCAGTTCGGCTGTGCGCTGTTTGACGCGATTTTCAAGCTGAGTGTAGGATAAAGCTAGGGCGATTTCTGCTTCTGTGCGATCGGTAATATCGATGCCGCTGGCTATCACATATTCTACCAAACCATCGCCATCAACCGTCACAGTATTTGACCAAGAAATGAAGCGCTTCGATCCGTTTTTAGTACGCCAATAGTTTTGGTACTCGCTGTAAAAGTTTTTGACATTTAGTTGGCTCAAAAGTGTTTGAACTTCCTCAATTTCTTCAGGAATTAAGAACAAATCCCAAACATATTTATTCACAACTTCTGCAGCCGAGTAACCTGTGGTTTTTTCGCACGCTTGGTTGAAGCGCACAATCCGTCCTTGGCTATCAAGAACTACAATCAAGGAAGCCGTCGTCTCAATTACTTTTGAAATAATTTTGCGTTCTATTTCTAGTTCTTGTTCTGCGGACTTTAGACCGGCATACCAAGCGCTAACCATTGCAGCCGCAAAAAGTAAGATTGCAGGAGTTGCCTTGAGTGCAAACAGTAACAGAGTTGTCAGCAGTAATGCCGTGGCGGCGCTGAATGTAGCAATGCTGTAAGATTTAATGGGTAAGGGCAAGACCTGGAACCGACTCATTTTTGTTGACCTGTAGCGAGGGCGCGATCGCCCTAGTTCTGATGCCGCGAAAACAATATTTTTGAAAATAAATTATGTGTTTTTTCTATACGAAACCACATTAGCCGAGGTCTTGCCATCTTCCCAGAGATAGATTTGAACTTATAACTGGTGCTGAATAAACTGCTATTATGGATCGACGGACAAATTGGATCGGCCCATTTCTGGGAGGAACAAGCGAGTGAATCACAAGCTGGCAAAAATTATCGGATTGTTTTTCGCAGCCGCCGCTGTCTTCGGATTCATCGGTTACGCGCTGCAAAATCCCAACTTTGCCAATAACTCAGCAATCTCGATCGGCTTTCCCAATCTTACCTCAATGGCCGTCGGGGCGATCGGCAACCAGCGCGACCAAATCTACCTCAACGGAACTTGGCAATTTGTCCCCGCCATTGGCAACCCCCAAAATCCCCCCGCATCCCCCAGTTG
>JANNOR010000216.1:0-13241 GCA_031399265.1 Cyanobacteria bacterium SOY_34_metabat_3
ACCTCGACGTGGTCGGCGACGGCTGGTGGCACGACCAGCTGGTGGCCGCCGCCGATGACGCGGGCGTTCGCGACCGGGTGACGTTCCACGGCCACGTCAGTGACCGGCGCCGCGATGAGCTCGTCGGAGCGGCCTGGGCGACAATGCGAAAGCGGTTGAACCGATGGCGGTGAGGCTGTTTGTATTTATGGCGCAGAACCGCAGTCAAATTGATTTTACCGAAGAGGCGATCGCATCTGCTCGAAATGGCTGGCAAACTCTGAAGGAAGGCTTACTTTTTGGTACTCAACACGGTTCTAAACTCGGTTGGGATCTTGACAAAATTGATTATTGGACGGGGCAAGATAACACATTAGTGGAGCAATTTCAAGCAGCGATGGAGCGAGATTTTAATACGCCCAGTGCTTTGACTGTGCTATTTGAATTAGCGAAGGAATTGGGCAAGGAAAGTAATGTTTTGGTGCATCAGGGGAAAACTGAAACTTCGCCGGAATTGTTGCATAAAAAATGGGTGACTTTGGTGAATTTGGCGGGGGTTTTGGGTTTGGAACTTGGGCCGGAAGCTGAGGCGGAAATCTCGGTTGGTGGTTTGACGGATGAGGATATTGAGGCGATGATTCAGCAGCGGAAAGATGCCCGGAAAGCGAGGGATTTTGCTGAGGGCGATCGCCTTCGTGATGAACTTAAGGATAATGGGATTACTCTGATCGATCAAAAGGATGGTATCACTATCTGGCATCGTGGTTGAAACTCCATTCATAGTCTGCGGAGGCAGACTTTGTTTGACAAGAAGCGGTTTCAACCGCCGAATTCTCAACTAATTTCGAGGCTAGCTTCCCAGCTTAAAATAACCGTTTTTCGCTCCAAACCCCAGCGATAACCGCCCAACTCTCCAGATGCGCGGATGACGCGATGACACGGGATTAGATAGGCGATGGGATTATTTCCCACCGCATTTCCCACGGCTCTAGCTGCTGTAGGATTCCCGATGGTTTCTGCAATGGTTTGGTAGGTGGTGATTCCCGCAAATGGGATTCTCAAAAGTGCCCGCCAGACTTGAACCTGAAAATTAGTTCCTTTTACCAAAAGTGCGATCGGCTTGCGAGATAAAGTAGCTCTATCAAAAATTGTATCGCACAAAGGTTGAGTGATTTCGCGATCGCAAATAACCTCAGCATTCAACCATACATTCCGCAGCATTTGTGCAGCGGTTTGCTCATCGGTTCCATCCAAGAAACGCAGATTGCAAATACCGCGACTTGTTGTCGCAATTAGAGCTTTACCAAAAGGAGTGTCGTGAATTCCGCAGACAATTTGCAATCCTAATCCGCCTGTTTTAAACTCACCGGGAGACATTGCTTCGAGATTCACAAACAAGTCATGCAATCTTCCTGGACTAGATAAGCCGACATCTGAAGTTAAATCGAGCAGGCTTTTGGTTTCAGCAATCTTTGATTTGGCATATTCCACTGTCAGATACTGCAAAAATCGCTTCGGGCTAATCCCAGCCCACTGAGTAAACATTCGCTGGAAATGATACTCACTCAAGCCGATATGCTGTGCTGCGGCTGCTAAATCGGGCCGATCCAAGTGATTTTGACGCATAAATGCGATCGCCCTAGCAATCCGGTGATAATCTTCGCTGTCATAGATACTCGGACTTTTCGTCAAAATCATGTCGGCTATTCAAAAAAAGATTTGCATCTTTTTAGTCTACTGATGGTACAAACTTAAAGCCACCCGTTTCTTGCGGTATGTAAATTATTAGTCTAATGAAATTCCATCCGCGTTCATCTGCGTTCATCTGCGTTCATCTGCGGTTGCAAACTTTCATTCACAAACTCTGCAACAGCACTCACAAATTCTGCGGTAGATTCGTAAGGTAAAACATTTCGCCCCGGCATTAATAAACCTTCCGCATTGGGAAAGTTAGCTAAATATTGGGCTAATCTTTCATCGGGTTTTTCCTCTTTACCAGCTTGACTGATACTTGACGCTTGTTCTCCCATGACAATCAGTGTAGGTCGATCGCACTTTTGAATCGTGCTAGTGTAATCCTGCCGCCAAAACCCCGCCAAAAACGAGAAAACCGCATGGCGGCTGTCAGGATTCGCCGCCCCAGCCTGCAAAGCATCCAACCATTCGCTGTCAACTTTCGCAGCATCGCCAAACAGTTGCTTAGCAGAAAAAGAACGCAAAAATTCGGCGCGTCTGGCGTAACGGTAAAAAGCGTTTCCCAAGGGAGAATCTAACAAATTCCAGACAATTCTTTGCTGTCTTTCAGTAGAATGCTTGTTCATCACCGCCCAAGCTGGAGGCCCCGCGAGGACTAGCCCGTGAATTAAATTCGAGCCGCTTTCTTGGTCAATTTTTGCTAAAGCTAAGGCTACTGATAATAGAGCACCTTGCACCAGGACGATCGCAGGTTTTTTTACTACAGTCTCCAGGAAATACTGTAACTGTGCAGCCCAGTCGTCAGGATAGCAAGCCACAGCGGGCATTTCGCAATCGCCACAACCCAAAAGATCGGGATTGTAAATCGGATTGCTGTTACCTGTTTTGCACCAACTTTCGCAAAATCTCTGCCAAAAAACTCTTGACAATCCTACTCCTATAGGATGAATTAATAACAAAGGTATGCTATCTTCTGTCGCAGTAGTCGGGTTGTAAAAATCATAAGCACAGCGATAATTTTGCCATTCGTAAAATAGCGTTGGTGATTTTATAGACGAAATGGTTGACAAATCTTGATTTGAAGGTGGTGATTGCATATTAATCTTTTAATTTTTTACTTGTTTGTTTACTTATGATGCAACGACAATGTGAGTTTTAGCTTCAACATTTGGTGGCGAGTGGGCAATCCGAATCTCTACGTTGCTGCCGAGTGCGTTGAGAAAACGAAATAGGCGTTCGGTAGAAAAATCTAATAATTTACCGCGCATCAATGCTGAGAGTGTAGGTCGATCGATTCCTAATAGCTTTGCTGCTTTATCCTGGGTTAGTTGGCGTTCCGAAATTAATTCACTAATCTGATGAGCTAGTTCTGCCTTAATCAGTAATTCCTCTGGATTGGGTAGCCCTAAATCAGCAAAAACATTTCCACTACTGGAATTCACTTTTATTTCTTCAGTCATTTTGTTCCTCCAATTCTTGCTGTTCTAAATATTTTTTGTAGTGTTCTTTGGCACGCTTAAGTCGAGATTCAATCAAATCTATATCTTGCTTGGGGGTAGCAATTCCTTGCTTTGATTTTTTTTGAAAAGCATGAAGAACATAGACTATTCCTTCAAATTTTACGGTGTATACCGCTCGGTAAGTATCTCCATCAAAATTCTCAACAATTTCTAGAACGCCAGCACCTTTAAATCCTTTAAGCGGTTTAGCATCAGGATGCTTTTTACCCAGTTGAGCGCGGTACAAAGCAAAACCCATAATTTGCTGGACATCTTCAGGAAACTCGCGCAAGTCGTCACGGGAACTGCCGATCCATTCAACGGGTTTTGATAGCGAATTCATAATCTTAATTATATTATTTATATCATATCGTTTATCATAAAATAGAGAGTGACACGATCGACAACAATATCATTACTCAATTTTGTCAGAATAATCATGTCAGAACAGCGGATAACTATTTCTTTACCTAACTTGCTGCTAATTGTAGCATCGTCCTTGCTGCTGGTGCTGCTGTGGCAATTGCGGAGCCTGCTAGTAATTCTGATGATATCAGTGGTGCTGGCCGCTTCGATCGTGCCGATCGTCAATTGGGCCGAAACGATGCGCGTTCCCCGCTGGCTGGCGGTGATTATGGTTTATTTAACTCTGATCGGCGGATTCAGCGGGACGGTAGTGTTAATCGGGCCCACGGTAATCGAACAAATAGAGTTACTGCTGCGGCAGTTACCAGTTTATGCCGAAAGTTTGCAAACTGTGGCAACTAATGTATTGAGCCGATTGAGCGACGACGCCCCAACCTTGGTGGGTCAGTTGGTGGACACTCAATCGCTGACGAATTGGCTGATTCGATCGAGCCAACAACTGGTTTTGCGATCGTACAGTTTAACCAGAGGCATTCTCGGCGGTTTCTTCAGTTTAGTTTTATCCTTATTTATTTCAGGTTACATGGTTGCCGACAGCGACACATTAATCAAAAGTTTAGTGCAGTTTTTTCCGAAACCTTGGGACGCCAGATTAGCAGCCCAAGCTACACCGATTGGTCAAAGAATGGGAAGTTACATTCGCGGGAGATTCCTAGTTTCTGGGATTTTAGGGATATTTATTACCACAGGTTTGAGCGTTTTGGGAATGCCGGAATTTGCTTTGGGTTTAGGTGCGATCGCAGGCGTCACAAATCTGATCCCATTTATCGGCCCCGTATTGGGAGCAATACCGGCATTAGTCGTAGCATTAGCTAAAGGTGGGTGGGTACTTTTGTGGGTATTGCTGTTATTTGTATTTATCCAGAACTTGGAAACTTACGTGCTAGATCCTTTGCTGGTTGGTTCGTCAGTGGGGGTGCATCCTTTATATCAATTGCTGTCTGTGCTCGGAGGCGTTCAAGTATTGGGAATTATTGGCGCAGTAATTGTGCCGCCTTGGTTTGCGGGAGTGGCAGCTTTGATTGAGAACTTGTATTTAAAACCGAAGCTCAGGAGCGAACATCGAGAGACAATAAATCAGGCTAAAAATAATTCTGACTTGCCGCCTCTTACGCCGAAGGCGTAAGAGAGGGAGATGGGGAGATGGGGAGTTGTACGGTGTGTCGCCATGAAAAATTCCTAACTCAATACCGAGAATCGATCGGGTGACGCACCTGATACCACTCATTAAAATTATTTCCACAAACACCAAACTCGTCAAAGGCTGATTTCCTGAAATATTCGATCCTGTGCGTCGCCCGATCGATTATTTATTAAATTTAGAGATGGTTGACGGCGACACACCCTACAAATCATCCGGTGCGTCGATTGATCGATTATTTGTCAATTTTAGAGATGGTTGAGGGCGACACACCCTACACATAATCCTAATGCCCCATGCCCCATGCCCCATGCCCCATGCCCCATGACTAAGGATTAATTGCAACTTCAATGCGGCGGTTGCGCTGGCGATTGGCATCAGAACTATTATCCACCGAAGGGCTGCTTTCCCCGTAGCCGATCGCCACCCAATGATACTTCTGACCGAGCACGCCCGACAAATACTGCACCACAGCCTGAGCCCGCGCAAACGACACCTTGCGATTGTCCGCCGCTTCCAGGGCGTCGTCAGTGTGGCCCCCCACCCGCACCGTCGCCCCCTCGTAACTACGCAAATCCGCCACCAAATTGTCCAAAATCGCACTGGTTCCCGCGCGCAAGGAAATGCTACCAGTATCAAACAAAACATCGCTGGGCAAAGTTACCATCAGCCCATCCCCGCCAAACACCGGATTATTCGCATTCTGCGGGGCAGGATTCAGGGTTTCAGGGTTCAGAGTCGGGCTGCTGCCGATCGCAGGTAAAGCAGGAGTAGGACTTGCCACCGTCTCCGGCGCAGCCAATTCCCGCGACATCAACTGCAACCGCTTTTCCAAAGTTTCCGTCGGGCGGCTGCTACCCAACTGACTCTCCAAAGCCGCCGTACGGCCAATTAGCGCGTTGAGCTCGCCCTGCAACTGTCTCAAATCCGACTGCAATTTTTCTCTCTGCGCCGGACTGACTTTTGACTGGGGATTCGGTGTAGCCGTTGGTGGTGGAAGCGCCGGAATTGGCGTTGCTGGCGCACGGGTCGGGCTGGGGGTAAAATTTTGAGTCAGGCGCAGCAATCTCTCGGCAAACGGCATCTGGGAGGTGTTAGAGGGATAGATTTGAGCGATCGCCATCCCCAAAACCCAGGCAAAACCGCTGCCGACTCCCAGCAGCAGCAGTCGAAATATCAGCGACAGTACAAACAAACCTTTTCCCCGGGACTTGGAGACGCGAACCGGGGGGATTGAAGGTTTTTGGTTAAAAGATGGCGTCATTGTTCCGGCCTCTCGGTACACATACCTGATTAATTTCGATACTATCTTACCTGTCGGGTTTTTATAGGACTTGAGTTAAGTTCTGTTACCAACTAAATTAAGTTAGCAGACCTTGCCGCCAAAGGCGATCGATCTTAGATTTTAGATTTGAGATTGTGTCCTCCAATTTAAAATCTAAAACAGAAACCCGGTTTCTCCAAATCTGGGGTTTGGCGGCGAAGCATTGAAGCAGAAACCGGGTTTCTCGTCCCCGGCGCGCCAGCTTAAATGTTAGATAATTCACCATAACTTTTGGAAAAAACAGCCGATGACCGATCCTTTAAATAGCCCTTATCCCGTTCCTTGGGAATGGATTAGTGACACTCACGCTAAAGTGAGCTCGACTGCAGGCACCGGTCTCCGCTACTATCGCAGCCCTTCCCTAGTTTCAACTAACGGCCAATACGCGGCTTACAGTCGAATTGAGTTGCAAGTACAGCCGGAATTTGCCCGGTGTCGGGTTAGCAGCGTCATGTTTGTGGAAAATCTCAAAACCGGGGAACTGCAAACAGTGGCGGCTGCTTCGCCCCTGGCCGAAAGCGGGATGTATGCTAGCGACGATACAGATATGTCCGGGACGATCGCGATTTTAGTGCCTGTTTCTTGGAATCAAGAGGGTTCCCGCGTTCTCGCCCGCGAATTTGAAGCGCTTTTCAACTCTTCGGATATGTCCGACTACGCGGTCATTTGGGACAAAAAGGATAATTACACTTATACCGTTGCTCCCGCTCGCAGTCTTTACACTCATGCTGTATTGTTGGGTTGGAGTCAAGTTTGGCCCGGACAAGTTCTGTTCCGCGCCGGTCATTTGGGCGATCGGCATTGGCCTCTTTGCGCAGTCGATACGACCGGTCAAACGGTAGCTGTCAGCGAAGACAAACCCCTAGTTTTCGGCACTCAAGCCAGCACAGACTGGATCGAACCTAAAACTCGTTTTTAGATATTAAATAGAAGGAAGAAGGAAGAAGGAAGAAGGAAGAAGGAAGAAGGAAGAAGGAAGAAGGAAGAAGGAAGAAGGAAGAAGGAAGAAGGCTTGTACAGCAATTTTTTTAGCCATCTATATCTTCTGTTTTATTAGGTGGACTTACTTATGGCAGTATCTTATTCTATCCAACCCACAATTATTTTATTTTCCGGTCAATTTTTAGAGCAATTAATTTTGACTTTGGGGCTGATACTTTTAGCTGTTGTTTTCGGTTTGACAGCTTTTATTTTTGTTCGCATTTTCCTCAATTGGTGGCAGGGAAAATTGGAACGCAGCCCCAAGTTAGCTAGACTATCGTTAAAAAGAAAGAGTAGCAATTCAACCGCTAATCTTTCCGAACCTGACCAGGTTTTTTTAGAACCCATATTCGTAGAAAATGACGGCAATTTAACGGCTGCTATTTTTGGAACACAACACGATATTGCACAATCGATTGAACCGGAGATAATCTGCGAAAATCCAGCAGCAGTTTCCCATCTCTACAAGCCGATCGCTCTTTGGCACGGGCGCTTAATTTTGCCCTCGAACGAACAGCGCCAGCTTTACGGTTCTGTTTTTTTTGAAGTAATAAATGCCCCAAAAAATTATCGAACTTTCATTGGCAAAACAGCATTTTTGAAATGGAGTACAAATCGCGAGGTACAGTTTTTTGTCCACGCAGTCAGTCAAGATATAAACTTCACCAAACTAACTAAAAAAAGTCAAAAATCTGGCAACATCCATCCCGATAGATTGAACGGCTGGCGAAATGTCGGGCCTTTAGAAACCCTAGCAGGTAGCAGGCCCGAAGACAGCGTGACTGTGATGCTGCGGAGACCGGTGATTGTCATCAACCACAGCAGCAGCGATCGGCAGGAACTAATTATCGATCGCGAACCAGTACAAATTATCGGACGTTGGTGCGCCTTAGTCTCAATTTTACAGCGAAAAGAACCCGACAGCGACAAATTTATTGTCCGGCATTTCAGCAAAACATCCCAGCAATTTGACGGCGCCGCCGAAATCATTCGGATTCCGCAAGTACAGCCAGACAAAAATGGCATAGCGAGGTCTACCAATCACTCGATCGAACAATCGCCATTAAATCCAGATGGCTGGTATATTTACGGCGAAAGAGACGAAGATAATATTTTTGTAGTGCAAGCAATCGAACCGCGCAAAATTGCCCAACTAACAGCAGATGAAACGCATTTCGGACTGAAAAAATGTCTCGCTTATTTAAGCCGCGAAAATTGGCAAAATACACCAGCCCAAAAAGGACAAGCCAAAAGAGTATTGTTAACGCCAAATGATGCTACAGAAAACGCTTCAATTTCCCCTTGGCAAGAAGGAGATATCGGCATCGTGATTCACTGTTTCGGCGGTATCGGCGGCAAAGGCGGCGAACCGGCACCGCTGAGAATTGTCACCGGACATTTTGCTTTCGGAGTCGCAAAAGTAGTGCGCGATCGCTTTACGGGCGAACAGCGTTTTGACATAGAATACAAACAAGTATACGCCCACAATCCCGACGGAATCGTTGCCGGTTCGAGTAAATGGCAAAGTTATATGGGAGATTTGCAGCGCGGCTGGTTGGGCGATCGCCCGGTTTGCGATATTATTTGTAAATTAGACTGCGTGTGTTGCGACTACGATTTTGACGGCATCATCTTGTCGCCCTTAAACGAATTAAACCAGCAGCTAGATATCATGATGGCCCGCTACCGCACCGGAGACGGTACCGGCGCAAGTTCAGTCACGCCAGCAACTTCTTGCGTCCAAGATTCAAGTCAGGCAATTTACGCCACAATTAAAAAAATTACTGCCGAAGTAGAAGCAAATCCAGAAATTCAAGACTGGCTAAAAACAAATCCCACCGCCGCCCAAACTCAAAGATTTCAGCAGTTACTAGCATTAGGACAAAGTTTAGAAAAAGTATTAATTCCCCTCGGCGTTGTCCGTCCAGATTGGCGCAAAAATTCGAGATTAGCAGGGATTGATGCTGAACTGAAAAAAACTTTTTTTGGCGCTATGGCGAACACGATCAAAGCTGCGATTAGTTACCGCACAATGCTTCCGAGGCGCACTCAAGATGAAATCGCCAAAGTTTTATTAAAACAAGGGGCATTTTTGTGGATAATTCGTACAAATCAAGTCGGGGGAATTAATCCAAATATTAAGCCGATCGCACCTACAGGACTTTGAGTCACATCCGTTTGTAGATGATTCGGCGATTGAAATCGCTACTACAAAAACGAAGTCCGCCTCCGCGGACTGAAGATGATTAATAAGATCCGGCGATTTTAACCACCCACTCTTCAACCCGCGGAGGCGGGTTTTGTCTGTGTAGACGCGGTTTCTAACCGCCGAGTCTTCTACCAACCTTCACCAAGGACTCACGGCAACAGCGCCGCCCGGTGCCACAACTACTCGGAAGTCAGCCAGCGCTTCCGCAGGCGGCCTGCTGCCTATAGGCTTGTAAAGCAAGTCAGAAAAAGGCGTTTCGGATCGATCGGCTGCGGCGGAATTCTCCGGCTTGTAACCGACAATCGCCCCATCTTTAGCCACACTCACCCGATAAACCAACTCCGCATCAACAGCAGGCTTATCCTTCAAAACTCCGTCAATTTCCTGAGAAAGTTTGCCCTTCAACAGATCGACTTCTGCCGGATCGGTAATCTGCCCCGCAGCAGCCCCAGGACTGGCCAAACCTTCAGAAACAGGACTCGGCGTGCTTTCGGGCGAAGTGTTCGACTGCGGTACAGCCAACGGTGAAGCGTCCGGCTGCGGCGCAGGAGTCGCCTGCGGCGAACTCGATTCAGCTTTGGGAGGCGTATTCCCAGGTAGCAAACCGTCAGCCGCAGGCGCAGGATTGGGATTCGGCGAACCCGAACCGCCCGAATTCGGCGTGCCGAGATTCTGGCCCGTCCGATTGGGCTGCGGCACCGGATCTCTGGGGCGCTGGACTTCCGGCACCGGCACCAAGAAAAACGCCATCGCAGCCAAAGCCAAACTCGACACTCCCACCGCAGCCGGCAAACTGCGCTTCGCCAAAGGTTCGGCCGACTTGATATAACGCTTGGAAATTGGGGTTAATTGCAGCGACAATTCCGGCAGCGTCTGCGTGTCTGCAAAAAATTGATCGATCGCCTCTACCAAGTCAAATAGCTGTACCGTTGTCAAATCTACTTCTGCCGACAGTTCTGTTTTTTCGGCGATTTCGGTTCCGCTGCCTGTGGAGGCTGGTAGAACGGTCAATCGGTGCGAATTCCCGTCAATTCTGTGCAACTGCACCATGCCCAAATTTGGGCCGTAGCGATCGGGATAATGCACTCCGCTCATAAATTCTTGAGCGTAGCTGCTGACGGCTCTCACCAAACTTTCAAAAAACTCTCGTCCCCCCGTCAGGGGTTCCCGGATACCCATCACATAGCATTCAGCGCTCATTAGTATCGAAAGCACCGGTCGTATATCTAACTGACTGGTCGCCGATCCATCGCTCAACCCTTCTAGAACCAGAGTGCAATTTGGCAAACTGTACTGACGCCTAATAGTCATTTTTATTCAACTTCTCCATCAAACAGGCTAACCCAGAAGCGCTGCATTCCGGCAGTGCCTGTACAAAATAGCAGTTTGCTCAACAAGTTCAAAGCTAGTTCGTCAAGCTTGTCGTCGGAATCGTAAGCTGCAACTACCGATCGCTTGGGATTCATGCGCGATCGAAAGTGAGCTCGAAAGCGTTCTAAATATTCAGCCAGCGGCAAGTTCTGATTGAGGGGAATATTTCTCGATCGCAACTGCTGCGAATCTTGCAGCAACTGCCGAATTGTCGCGGTTAACTTGCGCGCCATATTGCAGGCGATCGCCACCAGCGCCTTTGCTTCGACAACAGTCAGGGAGCGGCGCTGGGTGTAGCGTCTCAGCGGGTTAGTATTGCGCATCAGCCAAAAGGCAACCCGATTTTTGATAATTGATTCCAATTCCAACTCCTTTGACACTGCCAGCATTTCTTCAGCACCTCCGAGATACAAGGCTTCGATCGCCAGCAACATCAAGTCAATTTGCAATCTAGCCCGGCGGGGACACCCGCCCTCCTGCGGCGACAAGTCTGGCAAACTGTCTAAAATCAACGGGTTTGACTCGGTAAGCGAAGTTTCTGACGGCATTAAAATCACGGCAACATCCATTCCAAACAAACTATACGGGTATGCGGGGTCTCGGGCAAGACAAATTCTCAACCAAGGACTCCTCTGGGATAAGCCCAAGTGCATTTAAATTGTAGGGTCAAGTTTAAGAAAAATCTTGTGAGGTCGGCCCGAAAGCCCGCCCAAAAAATACAATTTAGATGCCCGATCGCTTACTTTATTTTTATTCACTTTTAGGTATATTTTCACTCTAGCAGCAACCGACCGTCACGGGCGAGCCGAAAGGGGGAGTTCGATCGCCCGCTGCACCGCTCGGGCCCAACCAAGCTTTGTAATTCCTTCCTTCGCCTGGGGAATTACCCTGCATTGCGCTCTAATGTTGCTGCTTCTGCGGTGAGGCCGCCGCTGCTCTTTGAGCCGTAAAATCAGTAGCCGCCGCCCCATCCGTCAAGCTAATTTTTCCCTTGAGGCTATCTTTTTCGACAATTCCCCGCAGTTTAACAGAACTGTTTTGACCCGTTGCTGTGGACTCGCTGCAACCGGCTAAATTAGGAACTGCACCCGACAAGCTCAATCCTTGATTTTCCCACTTGCCAAGTAGAGCTGGTTTCTCCTCGGAGGTTTTTTGCCGATCGACATCGCTAGTGCCCGATCGCAAATTACCGCTCAAATAAACACCCGATTGCTCGATTGTCAAGACCAAGGAATCAGATTTCAGACATTCGGGCAAATTTTTAGGATCGAAGCGATAACTTCCGGCAATTGCTGGAGCCGCCTTTAAATTTGCTTCCCCGTAAGCACTTACTACTTTAAACAACAGTGAAACAGAGCCGATCGCAATCCCGTAAAATGCCAGCGATTTAAGGCTTAAATGATTCATAATTTTGGGTTTTTGGGGTAATTGGGAATAGGAATTGGGAATTGGGAATTGGGCATGGGGCATGGGGCATGGGGCATTGGGAATCGCTCACAAATAACCAACAGTTAACAGTTAATACCAATTTAATGTGAAGTTGCATATATCTAGATCCCCCTAAATCCCCCTTAAGAAGGGGGACTTTGATCGGAATCTTGTCCCCCCCTTATTAAGGGGGGCTAGGGGGGATCCGATTCTATGTAGCCTCACAAATAACCAATGACAACCGTCAACAGTCAACTGTTAACCAGTACCGAAGCCAAGTGCGATCGCGCTTTAACGTAGCACCGCGCAATCAGCAGCGAAGAATGACACTGCACCGCCAACTGATCTGTATACTGTCCCAAAGTTTGGCGCTCAATTCCCCACTCCCGACTCGTACCCGCGATCGTCAAATCAGCATTAGCAGAAGCAGCAATCACCGCTTGAATTGGCTCAGCCGCCACCACAATCGGAGTTTCAATGCGCGATCGCACCTCAATCGGCAACTGTTCCATCACTCGCCCAAACTCGTAACTCAGCTCATTTCCCTCTTCCCCGTCAACCGCCACCCGCAGCACCGTCAAACGGCGTTCCTCGCTATTAACTAACAGTCTCAGCGCCAATTCCAACCCCAAATCATCATGAATATTGGCCGAATAAGGCACTAACAAATTATTCAACCGTTCCCGCCCTCTGTCCACAAAAATTGCTACATCCGCCTTAGCGCTGCTGAGAATTTGGCCGACGCGCCCTCCCAAACGGTTGCTGGCAAAAGTAGGTCTGTGCCATCCTACCAAAATCAAATCCGCACGATCTAGTTCCGCAATTTGTGCCGTTTCCCGCGCCACATCCTGAGTAACCCGAACGATCGGATGCACAAATTTTCTAGCATCCGGCAGTTCCAAACTCTCAATCAATGCTGATAATTTAGAGTGGCGTTCTTGAATAATGCGATCGGCTTCCGCAGGCGTACTTTGAAAGACATAATCCTGATTTAATTCGATCAAACTCAGAGGATGAACCGCCGCCGACTGCAAATCGTTACCGCCCATACCAGCGGCAGGCTGCGCCAGGGCGATCGCCAGTTTCAGCAAACCTTTCTGCGTGCTAGGATTAGCAACTGGCACTAAAATTCGATATTTTGGCAGCAATTTTTTAGCCGTTTCTTCACTGCCTTCAGCAATTGGTAAA
>JANNOR010000229.1:0-52009 GCA_031399265.1 Cyanobacteria bacterium SOY_34_metabat_3
CTTACCAACTAGCAACTCTCGAACTAAATTTAACTTGTTCGAGAAGACTATAATTTATGTTGTCATCGTTGTGCAGCACGTCGCGAATGCCAGTATGAATCAAATCTTCTATTTCCAGCAACTGCTCTGAAGAACAGCGAAATTCGACTGTTTTGCCCGACACAGACTCGGAGTCGATCGCCATATATCTATTAGGAACTCGGCTCAGCACGTAAGCAATTAAATCCTGACGCAAGCCCGACGGCGAAAAAGCTTCTTGGTAGGGATACTTGGGATAAGACTCCAAGATAATTTCAATTTCTTCTGTGACTGCGCTCAAGGTTATATTGACAAGATTTTTTGGCATTTTTCCCCGTCTCCAAACACTACTTAACTAATATTTTTGTTCCTGTACTCGATCGCGTGTGATTTCTGTTGAATCTTAGCGGGCTAATGCCGCACATCGTTTTTCAGGAATCACCAGCTCGCTCTCGAAACTTACCTCTTCTATAACCCGCAGTATGTAGCAGGGAATCTTGTCCGATAAAATAGCACTTGCCACCGCGCCCGTGTGAATTTCTAAAACTGCTTCTGGGGCAGCTTCAAACATCAGTCGCTGTCCCGGAAACACCACTTTTTCAAAGTACCAATTAGCAATATTACTAACCCGAACTACCTGAATTTGGTTGGTAGCGTTTGCGTAATAGCAGAGCATCTGATTGTTACTTTTAGAAGATAGCTGATATGACATTTGTAAATCTCCATACTTTTTCAAGAAATTACTCAGACTTGGCTCGATCTGCGGTACCTAACTCCTGACTGATTCAGCTTGGTTGTGCTGTCGCATCAGTCGATCGAAAGTACCGTCACTCACCCGAACTCCCTGACAGCAGGTTTGTGCTTTGGCAGCGGGATGGTGCTGAGTGTGCGATTCCCTACCCTACCCTACCCTTCGGGAACCCCTTTGGGGAACGGGAACCCCTTTGGGGAACGGGAACCCCTGCGGGGAACGCGATAGCTTCGATCGCGCGCACCTTCAACTCCAAACCCTGGCATAAACATTAGCTAAAGAGTATGAGGAAATTATGAAGACCATTATTTTTTTTGATCGATCTACTTTTGCGGAAGCAGGGATAAAAATACTTGTGTAGAAACCGCATTTTTTACCGATAAACTTCGCTGCATCTCTGATGCGGGGTTAAACACTGCTTCATCAGTTGACAGTTGACAGCTACCTCTTCCATCAATAGAAGAGGATTGGATCAATGAATCATTTTGTTTGATTTCCCCCTAAAGGGGGAGGCTTTAGACCCAATTTTATTGGTAACTTTTGGAGCAGTGGTTCTGCGTGTAAATACAGTGGATTTCGATCAACTTTACAGAAAACATAAAATCCCGATATCAATTCCGGTTACAACGACCTATGATACAGAGGAAACGGCACTGCCGTTTCTTTCGCCGCGATCAATTGTAGGGAAACGGCACTGCCGTCTCCTTCTTTGCTAAAAATTAACAGTCAACTTTCCCCAATTCACAGCGACGGTTTCCAACCCAAAATATCCGCAACTTGCTGTGCCAAACCCAAAGGATCGAAAGGCTTTGCAATCACCCCCGCTACCCCCAAATCAGCAAATTCGTTCAAATCCATCGCCTGCACCTTAGCAGTCAGAAAAATCACCGGAATCCCCCGAGTCGCCGCATTGTTTTGCAGCAAACTAAACAAAGCAACTCCGTCCATATCCGGCATCATCACGTCTAGCAAAATAGCGTCAGGGACTGTAGTTTCAGCTAAAAGCAATCCTTGCCTGGCCTCGGGCGCGATCAGCACTGTCCAGCCGCCTAAATGTTCCAGACAAGCCTGAATGACACTGCAAAGGTTTTTTTCATCATCGATTACCAAGATGCGCTTTTCTGACATAATTAAAACCCCAAGTTTAAATGATATTAATTCCGGTTGAACCGGAATAATACGGAGGAGACGGCACTGCCGTCTCCCTACCCGAAATATTGTAGGGAGACGGCACTGCCGTCTCCTAATTTCGGGTAATAATAATTCCGATGCTACCGGATTTGATATGAATCATTATCAACCGAAAGAAAACTTACGCACGCCAGATGCACCCCTTAAACCGCAGCATCGAGTTAGTATGGTGCGCATTGCGCACCCACAGATAGTGTCTGCGTGTAAGTCCTATGAAAGCAATCTCAAACTTCAAAACTTTTTCCCCCTTCGCCTTCAAACGGTGCGGGCACTGTGAAATAGAAACTGCTGCCTTCTGAAACAACACTTTCGGCCCAAATTCTGCCGCCGTGCTGCTGTACAATACTCCGACAGATAGCCAAACCCAAACCCGTACCTCCTTTTTGGCGGGAGTCAGAAGCATCTACTTGTTGAAACCGTCCAAAGATAGCTTCTAGTTTATCCGCAGGAATCCCCCGCCCGCGATCTTTGACTTCAAATAAAGCCCGTGAAGCGTAGCTATCCCGTAGGGAATCGCCCAAATCATCAACCCTGACAGTTACTGTACACCCGGGAGCCGAAAATTTAATCGCATTGCTCAACAAATTTACCAGCATTTGCACGATTCTGTCCGGGTCAGCCCAAATTTTCGCCGTTTTCGGTAAAATCGATAAATCAATCTTATTCTCAGCAGCCAGAGACATCACAGCTTCCGCAGACTTCCGCATCAAAACCTGTGCGTCGCACCACTGCTTGACCAAAGTAATGTGGCTCGAATCGAGCCGCTCTAAATCGAGAATATCGTTGACCAAACGCACTAACCGTTCGGTATCGCTGGATGCGATTTCTAACATTTGTTTTGCAGTTTCTGGTTGATTTTTCAGCACGCCAGCCGCCAGCAAACCTAAAGAACCGCGAATTGAAGCCAGCGGCGTTCGCAATTCGTGGCTGACAATCGAAATAAACTCATTTTTCATTTTTTCAATTGCCCGACTTTCTGTGATATCTATGACAGTGCCAACGTGACCGATTAGTTGACTTCGATCGGAAAAAATCGGAGCTATTTTAACCCGACAAAACCGGATTGTTCCGTCTGGCTGGATGTGGCGGAATTCGCAGGAAAATTCCCCCTCTTGCGATCGCGATTCCGACCACATAGACAAAATTAGTTTGAGGTCTTCTCGGTGAACAAACCCCATCCAGCCGTTTCCTAAAGCTTCTGCCGATGTGAAGCCACCAATTGCTTGACAGCGGGGATTTGTATAGGTACATTTCCCCT
The DNA here is from genome assembly GCA_031399265.1 of Cyanobacteria bacterium SOY_34_metabat_3. Lineage (GTDB taxonomy): Bacteria > Cyanobacteriota > Cyanobacteriia > Cyanobacteriales > Microcoleaceae > Microcoleus. The sequence continues at coordinate 3,219 of JANNOR010000229.1, forward strand.
CAGTATCGATTTTGAAAATGCCGACGGGAGAACTCTCGCTCAAAGAGCGAAATAAAGCTTCGCTTTCCCGGAGTTCTGCTTGAGAGATTTCTAGTTCTCGGGTGCGCTGCAAAACTCGCATTTCTAACAGTTCGTTGAGCTGTTTGAGCGTGGCTTCAGCAAGTTTGCGATCGCTGATATCGCGCTGTACCGATACCCAGTGGGAAAACCAACCATTTTTGTCAGTTATCGGCACAATGCTCATTTCTACCCAAAATTCCGTCCCGTCTTTGCGGTAGTTGATCAGCTCAACCCGCACCGACTGCCAGGTTTCCAAAGCTGTCCCAATGCGATCGAGACTGGCGCGGTCTGTTTTTTGTCCTTGCAAGATGCGCGGCGTTTTGCCCAAAACTTCTTCTAGCGTATAGCCGGTCATCCGCGTGAAAGCTGGGTTGGCATACAGAATGCGCGGCCCGGGTTCGTGAATCGGTTCGGCTTCGGTAATTAACACGGCGTCGTTAGTCGTGGTAACTGCTGATTCCAACAGGCGCAATTGTACTTCTTGAGCTTTGCGATCGGTAATTTCTGTAACAGTCCCCACCATCCGCACTGCATCGCCTGCTTCGTTATAAAAAAACTTACCTTTTCCCTCAATCCAGTGAATACTGCGATCGGGCCAAACCACGCGGGCTTCGTGAAAGTAATCCGATCGCTGGATGAGGGCCCGATCGATAGCATTCTCCACACCTTTTAAATCTTCTGGGTGAACGCAAACTGCAAAACTTTGATAAGTTCCGTCAAAAGTTCCCGGGGCTAACCCAAACAACTGTTCGTGTTCCCTCGACAAAACAATGCGATTTCTCTGCACGTCCCAGTCCCAAAATCCAATTTTGGTAGCCGACAAAGCTAAGTTGAGCTGCTGATTGATTTTCCGCAGCTCAATGCTGGTAATCGCCACTCGCAGTTCTCCGGCTATTTCGATTTCGCACCGCTGCCAAGGCAAAGATTTTGACCTCACAGTTTCTTGCCACAACTCAAAGGAACTGCGAGGAGATAGCGGTTTTCTGCCATCCGGTTTTAATTCAATTTTCTCCTCTGGTTGACCTGCCCAGTTGACAGTTTGAATTGCTTCGGGACGGAACCACAAAATGTAATAGTTTTGCATCTCGGAGATGGCAAACACCAGCAAACCGCTAGCAATTTCTTTGAATTTTTCGGCGGTTGGATACAGTGTTGAAAGAGAATCTGTATGGAAAACCTCATTATTTATTTGAGGTCTTATCCAACCTATTAAGTTTTCGATTTCTGCCAATTCCGGCGTTTTGCCGATCGCGATTAAATTTTCATTGGCACACACAACTGCACCTGTAGCGCCGACTAAGGTCAGCAATTCATCTTGGGATGTCAGTAAACCTTCTACAAAACAGTTTTTTTGAGAAATTTCTGCGATGAATTTATGGCAAATTTCTTTTAGATAAATTGCATATTCCCAGTTTTCGCTATCTTGTTTGTAGCTTAGTTCTAAATTCACAAACTTTGCTATCAGTTCGCACGCCGTTCTAGTTTCGTAGTTGATATACTTTGGTGTTTGGTGGTGACAGGCGATCAATCCCCAGAGTTTTCGATCTTTGATTAATGTCACTGTCATGCTAGCGCCAATGTTCATATTTTTGAGATATTGAACGTGGCAAGGCGACACTGTTCTGAGCAAAGAGCAGCCCAGATCCAGGGGGCGACCCGTCAGCGGATTGCAGTGAGGAATTAGTTCTACAGGCTGACTGTGAATATCGGGAATAAACCGAATTAAATTCATGCTGAAGAAATTTCTAGCCTGGGCGGGAATATCGCCAGCCGGATAGTGCAGTCCCAATAAAGGAGCCAAACTTGCTATTTTGTCTTCGGCGATTACTTTGCCGGCGCCGGTGGCATCAAATTGATAGACGATCGCCCGATCGAAACCGATCATTCTCCGCACTTCTTCAACTACTGTCTGACACAGCACTTGCAGGTTTGGTGTTTCGTCGATTTTGTCGATCGGCTCTTGGACTAAATGATAAAAATTGATACAATCTCCCGCTTTTGGGGAAACAGCCTGCTCTATTTCGAGAACTAATGCTAGGTCAGATTTATGCAGCCTCCCCTGAAAAAAAAACTTGCGGTTTTGACTTTTAAATGATAAGGTGATACAGTTACGTTGATGGCTTTTTTCCAGTAAGACTTCTTGAATCGCCTCAATTTCCTCAGTCTCCACAAAATCCTGTAAAAAATTGCCCAGAAGTTCTTTCGGGTAAATGCCGATCGCCTCAAAAGTATTGTTGCTAACTTGCAAAATTTTCAACACAGGAGATTCCAGCACCAACAGGATGCCGTGAGGTTGAATCGAATTTGATGAGTAAATTGGTTCGGAGTCGCTGTCACGGAGAGCGGCTGTGTCTGAAGGTAATATCATTGCTTTCTTCTTATAAGTGAAACTTTTTTAAATTAGTCACTGTTTTTGACGGGGAATTTTGGTGGCGCGGGGGAGCGGCGGGAGCGAGCGCAGCAGACTGGTACTGCGTTTGACCTGTTTGTTGGCACGCCTTGGATGCTCCCGATTTCCAACTGCTTAGCGCTGTGTCAAAGCCAGTTTGTGGCGGAGTTGAGTCCGCTCCAAACGATTCAGGAGGCGAGCAATCAATTCCGGTTCCACGATCGGCTTATTCACGTAGTCGTCAGCACCTGCGACAAACATTTGCCGCACTATTTCCGACTCGGAATGAGCCGTCAAAAATAGCACGGGGAGCTTGCTCCAGCGCACATCGTTCCGCACCGTCAAACACAGCTCGATACCGCTGTAACCGGGCATCTCCACATCTAAAATTAGCAAATCTGGACAAGTGATTTCGAGTACCTCCCAAAAATTTTCGGGCCGCTCCAATGTTGTTACTTGAAAACCCCAAGGTTGTAGAATCATTTTCAGTGCAGCCAAGAGATGCACGTCATCATCTACCACCATAACTTTAGCTTCCGCAGCAGGGCCAGTCCGATCGAGGAGTTGGGCGACTGCTTTGAGTATATCTGCTGGGGGTAGAGATTTGTGCAAAAAGCCGGAAGCTCCCAAACGAGCAACTTCTATTCGATCGCTCAATTGATTGTGCCCGCTAAAAACCATCACCGGAATTTCTGGTTTTTCACCGCGAAGTTCAGCTAGAAGAGCAAGTCCGTTTTCCTGAGTTCTGGAAAAAGTCAAATCCAACAAAATCGCATCGGGAGGCTGTTGAGAAATTGCAATTCTTGCCGCTGGCCCAGAGTTGGCAACTTCTATCTCGAAGCCGAAATCGGATGCAGCTATTTTCAGCCGATCGCTCGCAAAAGTATCGTCATCTACAATCAGGATGCGCCGCTGTTGCGCAATCTGAGCAACCAAATCGCTTTCAGGTTCTGGCGGGCGATCCTCTTCGAGGGCTTCGCTAACGAAGATTTGTTTGAGCAAATGCAGCAATTCCTCAACCTGCTCAGCAGTCCCAGGTTTCGAGATGTTTTGGACTTTGAACAAATGTTCGATCGCTCGCGCCACTTCGGAACCTTTCGGCAGCCCTAAAGTTCCCAAAGAACCGACTAATTTGTGAGCTTGCGCCTGAGCTTCCCGCCGCAGTTCGTCCTCCAGGGTTCCGGTTTTTATTTGAGCGATCGCGCGATCGAATACCGCCACCTTTTCGATAAAATCAGCTCTTAACTTCGCCCGAATTTCCGCAACCACAGTCAGCACTTTGAGGCGCTGCTCGTTATTGTTTAATTCCTGGATAGACCCGCTGGAGCCAGCAGATAAAGTCTCTTCACTTTTAGCAGTTTCCGCAGTTTCACGGTCAACTTTTTCGCTTTCAATCTCCTCCGGCAGGCTTTTGAGTCGGTAGCCCAATCCGTACACAGTTTCGACTAAATCTACACTCATCCCGGCTGCTTTCAGTTTGTGCCGCAGCCCCTTGATATGAGCGGTAACAGCTTCTTCTTGAGGAAATTCGCCGGCCGACCAAATGCGATCGAGGATGGCGCTGCGGCTGAAAATACGCCGGGGATTTCTCAGGAAAAGTTCCAGCAGATTATACTCTTTCGGAGTCAAGTGCAGCACTTTTTCGGCATAAATTACTTCCGCTGTGTCCGGGTTGACTTGCAGTTTTTCCCAGGTCAAATTTGTACTCGACAAAGCTGCCTTTCCCCGGCGCAGCAAGGCCCGAATTCGAGCCATTAATTCTTCGATATTAAAGGGTTTGACCACATAATCGTCTGCACCCGCTTCTAAACCTTGGACTCGATCGTTGCTGCTGTCTAGCGCTGTCAGCAGTAAAATCGGCATTTGGCAGCCGGACGATCGCAATTCCCGACACAAACTAATACCGTCGAGTTTCGGAATCATCACATCCAAAACAATCAGGTCGTAATCGTAGGCTCTTGCCAACTGCAAGGCTGTTTCACCATCTGCTGCCGTATTCACATTGTAATTATGAGAGTTCAGCGCTCTAGTCAGCAAATTGGCTGTAATTGTATCATCTTCTACTAGCAATATTTTCATAAGCGTCCGCTGTTATTTGAGCTGCCTTTGTGATTTTTGATTCAGACTTTTTTGAGTTAAATAGCCTTTTTCAAGTCTTATTTAACCAAACTAACCCAGACACTCTCAGCTGTACGGTGCGCCCTACCAATAGCGGCTTAAACCATTTTTGGGCTTGAGTCCTGTTTAATAGTTCCCAACCTCCGTTCAAAAAAGAGAATTTTTGAAATAGGACAATTCTAAATTTAGATTTAGACTTTGTTAGTTTACCGCTCTAAAAATTTGATTAGACGCTCCGAGGATTTTAGGGCTTTTTGGACTTGAGCGCCTGCTGAATTTTTTGAATCAGATACTGCGATGAATCTTGCTGCTTAACGATATCTTCCAACTCGGAAACCGCCTCTTCGGCGTGTTCTATCTCCTTGACTAAAGAATGAGTTCTAACACCTTTTCTGAAGCCTAAAGCTGGTTCGAGCGGTGGCAGTGAATTGAAATCTTTTTCTGCGATTAATTCCTCCAACTCTAACAAAGCCATTTCCGCGCGATCGATCTTGATGGTCACGGATTTAGCCACATTAGCACCCGCTCTCGCAGCCTCCGTGAGTTGGTGAACGCGAAGTTTAAACCGGCTGGCAATATGTTCCATTTGAGTCCCCAATTCAAAAGTTTTACTTGCCAGTCTGCCAATTTCCAGGCTCACTTGGCTCAGCCCGGTGGGCCCGTTTCCCATTTGATTGGTAACTACAGCCACCTGTACTGCTAAATGCCTCACTTGTTCGATCGCCTCCCTGATGGTTCGGGAAGTGCGGTTAACTGTTTCTAAATCATTAGCTATTGCTTTGCCAACGCCCAAAATTTTATCTGTATTGTGGCAAATAGAATTAGCACCTTGAAAAGTAGCTTGAAATGCTTGCCGACCTTCCGAAGAAATCAGCTTGGCAATTCTCACAAATCGCTCCTTCATTTGAGCAATTTCTTCAGCTTGTTTTGCCAGTGCCGCTTCCTGATCGATCGGAGTATTCTGCGATTTCTGGGCTTGACGCTGTTGCGACTTTAAAAGCTCATTGCATTCGTAAAATTTAGCCTGTTCTCGTTGAAGTATCGCCTGATATTTTTGTCTTTCTAATCGGTATTTTTGAATAACTTTGTTAGCTTGCGCCAAATTTTTGGACTGCGCCATCACCAGAGTTTGAACGTCCAAAATACGGAAAGTTTGGTTTTCCATAACCACAATAATTGGTTCGTAAATCAAATCTTTCTGCCTGTTGAGAGACGCTTGCACGGCATCGTCAATTTTCCAGTTTTCCTCCATCAACAAAGGCGGAATTCTGATAAAATCTAACAGTGCTCGAATCGGGTGCTGCCCGTAAAGTTCTACGCGATCGGGAAGACTCATTTGCTCTCGAAATTTGACGCGAGAAATCATGCCCAACATCTGCGATTCGTGGGTGATAATGACTCCCGGCAGGTCTGGTTCTTGCTCGAATTTGTCAGCCACTACCTGTCCTAGAGTTGCAGCACTCACTTGGAACTGGTGATAAGGCAGATGTCCGATCGTAAAATCGGGGGTGAGTTGAGTTGGATTGCTCATTTACCCGGATAGTGTTAAGTAGAAGTTAACAAATTATATATTGATATTATAGTTACAAGTTCTATAGGCAAATATTACACTTGCCTATAAAACCATTTTGTAAGGTGTGACCCTTACCGGACATACTACTACGCCCTGTATTCCCTCAGCAAAAGCGTTGGGAAATGCTTTTTTGACAATGTTAGCGCTACCATTGACATCCGCATTGATCAGTCTGCCATCACCAGCACGAAACAAACCTCGCTTAATTCGCTTACCTTTGTACTCTGAATGCTTGACACAAGGTTCATTATCTAAAAAAGAACACTTTGAAGTGTAACTTTCTTCAATAACCTTCACAGCTATTCCTACTAACTGCGCTTTATAAGTCAGCATTTCAATAAACCTGTATGAGTATTGCTACGAAGTTTTGATTATTCCGCTTGCCGAAATTTATGCCCTGTTTCCAGTTATCGTTTTTACCAATCACCAGTGTCCCGATTCGGTTAGCTGCCAGATGATTGATGATGAACCGACTAGCGTTGTGCAGGTAATTATCTACTTTTACATTACGCTTGTGAGTTAAATGATTAATTTTGATTGATGTTTGTCTCTCCCCCTTCAAGTATGACTGCAACATTGCCTTTTTTTTGTGATAGTAGGCATTGATTGATTTAAGAGGTTTGCCATTTATGATCAGCGGCCAGAACCCCTTTCGATTGGATGTAATTGTCGCTAAATTATTCAGACCAATATCAATCCCTGCTATCACTTCAACACCTGATGATGAGCAAGTTACAGCCTTGAATTCATAAACTACCTCTATTGAGTAATGGTAAGTTTTGGGAACGATTCTGACCTGATTTATTTCCCTAACTTTAGTCGTCAGAAATATCTGGGTTTTAGAGAAATTGATGATTCCTTTTTTGAGCCATTCTTTACTGATAGCTTGAGCGGTGTAAGTCAGGACATTTCTGCCTAATATTTTGTGTTTGTATCTAGGTATTTTGGGTCGGGATTTGAATTTATCTGGATGTAGGTTATATTCCTTGGTAGCTGCAAAAAATGATTTCCAGCTTTCATGTAATCTCAATAATACTTGCTGAGATACTTTGGCTGGTAATGCTAGATAGTCAGTCGTTCCCTGACATAGTTTCTGTATTTTGTAATAATCAAGGTATTCTCCCGAGCTGATAAATTTTTGTCGGATCAAATAGTTAGCATAGTTGAAAAGATTCTTAGAAAGAAAGCACAAATTGTCTAGCCGCTTGTATAGCCAGTGGTTTCGATCGATAATGTGCTTTTCAACGAGCTGCATTGTTTTGCCGTCATTTTTGGCTATGATACACTATATATGGCTATTAATGGCTATAAAGTTAATGAAGTTTTACAATACTGGAATAAGATAGTTAAAAGTAATCACAACTATAGGGATAAATCAGCTCTCTAGCACCTGAGCCCGAACAGAGCCTGCTTTCTGACTACTTCCATCTCAAGTGTCTTCGAGCCTGCAAGCCTGCTGCGTCCCGGGATCCGTCCCCAAAACACGCGCCTTCATATTTGTTCTTGAAAACAACCTGGAAAATACTTAGATTGAAACCAAAAACCTTACATCGGACTTTGCCGCTAGCAAGCTTTGAGGCTGCTTACCAGTTGTTACAGCAAATGGCTGAACTTCCCGGGGCGATTTGGCTGGCTAGTGATGCGATCCTCTTCGAGGGCTTCGCTAACGAACATACTGAAAATAGGGAAAACTCCTCGGAAAGGTTTGCAGCACTGGTATCAGATCGGTTTAGCGCGCTGCTGCGAGGCAAACTATTAGACGATTTGGCAACAAACAAACGCCAGCACAGCGAAAAATATCTCAATTCGCAATTAAATGTGGAGTTGACTTTCGATCCAAGGGCGATCGCCAATTTCCTCTCTCCCCTCGCAGACAAACTCGCAAAAATAACCCCCGCACCCCAGGGGCAAATTGATATTCCCGCCCTCAAACAAGCAATTAAAAACCTACAGCCAAACTCGGCAGCTCTGCAAAGCGAATTCACCCTAAATTTACTGAATATTCTCGCTTCAAATGCCAGCAAAAACAGTCGCCATACCCAACATAATCAAACAGAAATAGAGCAAAATTTCGCAGAACTGATACTTCCAGAAACGTTACATCTCCAAATTTCCGAACTGGCAGACCGTGTACAAATTCCTAGTTCGTGCATTCCATTTTGTCAGCCAGTAGAAGATGCTTTGCAGCAGCAACTCCAACAAGAGCGGCTTTTGAATCAGGTGACAACTCAAATCCGCCAGACTTTAGAATTGCCTGTAATTTTGTCAAAAGCAGTTTCGAGAGTGCGAGATTTTTTAGATGTCGATCGCCTGTTAATTTATCAATTTGAAAAAGTGCCAGCGCCCCACAATGGCGAGTCCGATCGAGAAATACCCGCGCAGGTTTCTGGATCGGGCACAGTCAAACAAAATTCCGGTACTTACTTACATTTAGGTAGCGTCACCTACGAAGCTTTAGCCAGCGATGCTATCTCCTCTGTACTGAATTATAGCGAAGGCGCACAGTGTTTTCCCGATGGAGTCATTGACAGAGAAAAATATCGCAAGGGTTTGGCTTTGTCCGTTGCGGATGTGGAAACAACTTACGTTTCGCAGCCTTGTTTTTTGGAGTTGATGCGGCGGGCGAAGGTGCGCGCGAAGTTGCTAGTGCCGATCGTCGTTCAAGACGAATTATGGGGGCTGCTAATTGCCCACCAGTGTACTGTTCACGAGTGGGAAGAAAGCAAAATAACATTTTTGCGGCAAATAGCCGAACATTTGGCGATCGCCATTTACCAAGCCGAACTTTATGCAGAAGTCCAACAGCAAAAATGCACCTCCGAACAGCGCGTCATAGAGCGCACGCGAGAACTGCGCGATGCACTCGCCGCCGCCCAATCGGCCAGCCTCGCCAAGAGCGAATTTTTGGCAGCTATGAGCCACGAATTGCGCACTCCCCTCACCTGCGTCATCGGCATTTCCGACACCCTGCTGCGCTGGTCTTACGGCAAAGTTGGTATCAAAGAAGTACCGATACAAAAGCAGCGGCAGTACCTGCAAACTATCCGAGACAGCGGCGACCATTTATTAGAATTAATTAACGATATTTTAGATTTATCGCAGGTAGAAGCGGGGAAAGCAGTATTAAAAATTAGTGAATTTTCAATTTCTAAATTAGCTTCTCAGAGCCTGCACGCCCTTAAAGAAAAAGCTCTGGAGAAAGGCGTGGAACTAATTCAAGAACAGCGGATAAAACAAGAGTGCGATCGCTTTATAGCTGACCCGCGCCGCTTGAGACAAATTCTCTTCAATCTTTTAGGAAATGCGATTAAATTTACTCCCGAAGGCGGGCGAGTCATCCTCCGAGTTTGGGTGACAGAAGATAAAAACCGAACCCCCGCAGTGCGGCAGCCCGGTACTGCACCGGCCGGCAGTACCGCTGTTTTTCAAATCAAAGATACTGGCATTGGAATTCCCGAAGATCAGCGATCGCTGTTGTTTCAAAAATTCCAGCAGTTAGATTCCCCCTACCGCCGCGAATACGGTGGCACAGGTCTGGGATTAGCATTAACTAAACAGTTAGTAGAGCTTCACGGCGGCGCGATCGAAGTCAACTCTACAGTTGATGTCGGCTCTACTTTTACCGTTTTTATACCGATTCAAATTCAAAGCAAAGATGAATCCACCAAATTCAAATATGAAAAATCTAATTCATCTTTACCGCTACATTCTTCCTCCTTGCGGGGCAGCCTCGTTCTCGTCGAAGAAGATGAAGAAACAGCCATGCTGATCTGCGATATTCTGACAGCAGCAGGACTGCAAGTTGTCTGGATGATTGAAGGTTCTGCCGCCGTAGAACAAATTGAACTTTTGCAGCCGAATGCTGTGATTGTCGATATGCGTTTGCCCGGTATGAATGGCTGCGAAATAATTCACCAACTGCGCCAAAAACCCGCTACTGAAAATCTAAAAATTCTGGCTTTAAGCGCTAATGAAATTCCCCCAGATCGGATATCTTTCCTGACCGCAGGAGCTAACGATTGTTTGGCTAAACCGATTCACCCAGAGCAATTGCTTGACAAAATTCTTTCTTTAATGGCCGGCATTGGTAATGGGTAATTGGGCATCGGGCATGGGGCATCGGGCATGGGGCATCGGGCATGGGGCATTGGGTATTGGGCATTGGGCATTGGGCATTGGGCTTTTTTTGTAATTTATTCCCTGTGTCCTATTGAGTTCAAATAAGCGTTAAGTTTTGGTAGTAATTTATCGACAATTGGTTTAAATTTGCTTACTTCTTCGCTGGTGATAAGTTGTCTAGCATAGGCTAATCTTAACCAGTTTACGGTTTCGTACAAAGAGCCTCTCGCAATCTTTACAAAACGCCGATTATCTTGGTCATTATAACGACCTCTTCCTTCAGCAATATTAGCACAGACACTATCAGCAGACCGAACTATCTGTTTGCCCATCGTATCTTTTGTGAAGTAATCCCATTTTTTAACAATCTCCCAAATCTGATTCGCCAAACTTTCCGCCAACTTATAAACCTCTAATTCCTCAAAATCAGGTCTTCCCATAATTACCTCAAAAACTCAATTATATTAAATGCTATAAGGCCCAATGCCCAATGCCCGATGCCCGATGCCCGATGCCCGATGCCCGATGCCCGATGCCCGATGCCCCATGCCCCATGCCCCATGCCCCATGCCCCAATCCCCCATTCCCATTTCCCCATGATTAATTGTCAAATTCCCACAGGATTAATTGTTTCTTGTCAAGCACCTGCTGACTCGCCGCTGCACGATCCGATCGTGATTGCGGCAATGGCTCGCACCGCCGTCAATCGAGGAGCCTCCGCCGTGCGGATCGACACTCCCGCCCACATTGCGGCGGTGCGAAAACAAATATCCGCTCCCATAATTGGGATTTGGAAGCAGCAATTGCCGGGATGCGAGATTTATATTACTCCTCGGTTTGAAGACGCGCGGGCGATCGCCCTTTCGGGAGCTGATATTATCGCTGTTGACGCCACTCAGAGAAACCGCCCTCCTGGCGAAGACCTAAAGACGTTAATCGCGCGAATTCACAGCGAATTGGGCAAATTAGTGATGGCGGATGTCGATACGATCGAAGCTGCGATCGCGGCGGTTGAAGCTGGTGCAGATACTGTCGGTACTACTCTTTTTGGCTACACTCCCCACACGGAAAGTTTCTCGCCTCCCGGATTTGATTTGCTGGCGGAAATGGTAGAAAAGCTTCAGGTTCCCATTATCTGCGAAGGCGGTATCGCTGGGCCGGAAATGGCAAAAAAAGCATTGGATTTAGGAGCGGCGGCTGTTGTTGTCGGTGGAGATATTACTGGGATTGATATTAAGGTGACAGCCTATGCGTCGGCGATGGGAAAATAAGAAGGAAGTTCGGCAGCATCAGAATTATTAGTAGCCAAAATTAGGAGACGGCAATGCCGTGTCCCTACAATATTATTTTTGGTAGGGAGACGGCAATGCCGTCTCCTCTATATAATTCCGGTGCAACCGGAATTTATATAAGAAGGAAATTTGGTAGCGGATTTTGTCACGAATTTAAAGGGTTTATTTGTCTGCAAACTATCACAATTTATATCTGCGATTAAGGAATTAGAAGTTACGATCGCTGTATCCTCCGCAAAATAATCCGGATGGAGACCATATCTTGCTGTCAATTTAATAAAAAGAGCAGATTAATATGGCTAGCGATTTTTCTTTTAACTCTAAATCCCGATTTGACAAAAGTGGCTTGGATAATCCTTCTCGGCAACGCAGCCGATCGCTCCAAGTGATGATTTTTATGCTAATAGTCACTACCTTGGTGGCTATGCCGGTATTTCGTTTAGCCGAACTGCAACTGATACAGGGAGCCTACAACCGACAGCGGGCGGAAAATAACCGCATTCGCCCTGTCTCTGTCGCAGCGACTCGCGGCCAAATTTTAGATCGCAATGGCAAAATTTTTGCGGCCAACCGCGTATCTCGATCGGTATATGTGTGGCCAAAAGAGCGATCGAGCAAGGACTGGCAAGAGATCGCCGCTACGCTGAGCCCGATCGTCAAAGTTCCCGCAGCCGAAATTATCAAAAAAATCAATGTAGCAGGCTACAAATCAGCGCTACCAGTACGAATTAGTAAGGATATCGATGTCGGTACTTTCGTCGCTTTGGGAGAACAAAGCAATGCTTTGCGCGGAGTAGAAATTCGTGTAGAATCCAGCCGCGATAATCCCAACGAGCAATTAGCGGCTCACCTTTTGGGATACGTCGGTGAAGCTACTTTAGACGAATTAAAAGCTAATCCTGCATATCCAATGGGGATGATCGTCGGTCAAATGGGAGTTGAAAAGTTAGCCAATCCAACTTTAGAAGGCGTTTGGGGAAGCCGCTTGATCGAGGTGAATGCTAAGGGCGAGGAAATCCAAGATTTAGGCGTAAAAGATCCGATTCCCGGCAAACCTGTGCAGCTAACTTTAGATTTAGATATGCAGAAAACTGCCGAAAAAGCTTTGGGCGATCGCCTCGGTGCCGTTGTGGCGATCGATGTCAAAACCGGAGCTCTTTTAACAATGGCTAGTTGGCCTACATTTGACCCGAATATTTTCACCCGCAAGGTGACTCAAAAAGAATGGGATCGACTGCAAGGGCCAGAAAAACCGTTTTTAAATCGAGCAGTTCAAGGTTATCCAGTCGGTAGCACTTTTAAAATTGTTACTTCTGTAGCCGGGATGGAGTCGGGCAAGTTTTCTCCTGACTCAACTTTGGGAACTTCTTCTTCAATTACGATCGGCGGAATTACCTTTAACGAACACAGCGGCGGTTACGGAGTTATCGGTTTTCGCGATGCTTTAGCCTACAGCAGCAATACGTTTTTCTATCAAGTAGGCATGGCTGCTGGCCCCGAAGAAATGGCGAAAGCAGCTAAAAAAATGGGGATTGGCGGTACGATTAACTTAAAACTTTTGGGGTTAGATGCGGCCAATCACGGTCAAGTTCCGATCCCAGCAGAAAAACAAAAAATGTACGGGGAAGATTGGTACGTCGGCGATACTGTCACAATGGCGATCGGTCAGGGTTTGGTACTTTGTACTCCCCTAGAATTGGCTGTGATGGTGTCAACTGTTGCTAATGGCGGCTATCGAGTTCAGCCGCACTTATTGGCTTCTCAAACCAACACTCCTATCACTAAAAAAGTTCCCACAGGTATTAAGCCTGCTACTTTGAATGTAGTTCGCCAGGGATTGATTGACGTGGTACAAAAAGGTACTGGCAAACGCCTGAATGATGGTACTATTCCTTTGAGCGGCGGCAAAACAGGGACGGTGGAAATGCCCGGTCATCCTGACAATTCTATGTATGTGGGTTTTGCTCCTGCTGACAAACCGGAAGTGGCGATCGCAGTTATCGTTGAAGGCGGCGGATTTGGTTCTGTATCGGCGGCACCAATTGCTCAAGAGGTATTGCGAACCTATTTTCAAAAGCAAGGTTTTAAACCTACTGCTAAGCCTAAATAGTCCTCAATTAATTGTTGACTGTTCATATTTTGCGATCGTAGGGTGCGCACTGCGCACCTTACCGCGATCGGCGCGATCGATCAAAAGTCTTCCCCTACCAATCGTCTCATCTCATATCAATTCTGGTTGCATCGGAATTAATATTACCCGAAATCAGGACACGGCACTGCCGTTTCCCTACCCCGATTCACGGCGCAAGAAACGGCACTGCCGTGTCCTCTGTATCATGTCTGAGTAACCGGAATTGATATTACGAGCGATCGCAATTTTGACTCCGCTTTTCTTCCTTGTGAGTCTTTAAAAGTTCGATCTCCTCACAAAAATCAACAGCCGTAAGGTGCGCAGTGCGCACCCTACATAATTAGATTCTGCGTCCCGAACTTTTATATCTGTCTGACATTTGACAGATACACAAAATTTAAATTCTAATTAATTCCTCTCTCCAAAATAATCATTTCCGAACCAACAACCGGACTTCTAGCTATTAACTTACCTGACAAATTAGCAATTTGTAACTTGCTAAATTCGAGTGAATTAGCCTCCTTCCACATTTTACTCGCTAGCTGATTTTGCTCTACTTCGCTGAGTGTGTACCAATCTTCAGCGACTTTCACACTCAAAAGACCGATCGAGAAATCAGCTTCAACAGACTTAACTAAACCGCCGCCCATTCGATCGGTAATTTCAGCAACTTGATTTTGAATCGCTGCAATCAGAGACTGTTCCGGCGTTAGTGGCGGTGGCGGGAGAATTTCTACAGGTTGCGGTTTTTTCGGCGCTGCTAAATCGGGCAAGTTGCTCTTAAATTTAGCAGATGTTGGCTCAGATTGTACGATCGCCTCTGGTGATTTTGACGTTTCCAGCGCCATAAAATCGTCAAAGGTTGGCGGCGACTGCTGCGCTGCTGGGAAAGGGACTTTTGCTAGTTTCTCTGGCGGTTTTGCCGATAAACTGTTGAGAGTTAAACCGACTGCAACGATGATAATTGCTGCTAATCCGGCGTTTAAAATTGGATCGGACAGCTTCTGGTTCGCAGATGGCGGTAGCAGATCCCGCACCAGCCGCACAATACTTTGCCAAAGTACACCAATTTTCTGTAAAAAACTCGCTTCCGTGCGTTGCGATACAGGCTTTTTATCAAATTTTACAGCAACTTTTGGCGGCACGCTGTTAACTCCCACAGCAACAGCCGGAGGAGTTGTTGTTGCTGAGTCAGAAGCCGATCGCGCGATCGGCAATTCTGGCTGCGACAATGGTTGTGGTGCTAATTTTTGCTCTTTTTTTCCCAAATTCCCGATCGAGCTCATCAAACCTTTGATTCCCTGATTTTTGCCAACAGCGCTGCTGGCATTTTGAGTCTTGCTGCGAGTCGCGATCGACTTTGCAGGAGAGTCAACCTCCGGTTTCGGAGATTGAGGCGATTCTGGAGTTGGTTGATTTGGTTGTTCTTCTGACATTTTTTTTGCCTTGGGGCGTTGCAAATATATTTAAAAGCGATAAATTTTAGTTGAGTCACCTCAGCCTTAATTTATCATTTCATTAGTTGTAACTGAATCACAATGAGTATCAAACGCCGTCACTTTCTCGTTTTAGGCAGTCTCAGCGGCTTAGGTTTTGCCGGACTCTGGAAAATGCTTCAGCTTCGGACTTCCTGGGGGACAGATGCCAATGCTGCTGCGCCTTCTAACCTTGAGACCGAAAGCGCGATCGTCCCTTTACCCACTACACCGCCTATTTTACGCTTTATTTCGGTGGCCGACACCGGTACTGGGGCCCAAGGTCAATATGCTGTGGCTCAGGCGATGGCGCAATATCACCGCGAAAACCCTTTTAATCTTGCTGTTCTCGCGGGCGACAATATCTACAATAACGGCGAAATTGAAAAAATTAATGCTGTTTTTGAGAAGCCTTATCAGCCGTTATTGCAGCAAGGCGTTAAATTTTATGCTTGTCTGGGAAATCACGACATCCGCACTGCTAATGGCGACCCGCAAGTTAAATATGCGGGTTTTAATATGCAAGGTCGCTACTATACTTTTCGGCGCGAGTCGGTACAGTTTTTTGCTTTAGATACCAATGACAATGCTGACTGGAAAAATCAGCTTGTTTGGCTGGAAAAAGAGTTGAGTCAAAGCATCGCACCTTGGAAAGTTGTGTTCGGCCACCACCAGATTTATTCTTCTGGCGTGTATGGATTGAATCAACCTTTTATTCAGACTTTGACGCCTTTGTTTCAAAAGTATGGCGTGCAGCTTTATATCAACGGACACGAACACAGTTACGAACGCACTCGATCGATTAACGGTACGACTTATTTAATTTGCGGTGCTGGCGGGGGCACTCGTCCCGTGGGGCGTTCTGAGTGGACGGAGTATTCTGCTAGTCGGCTGAGTTTTGCGACGTTTGATGTTTATGAAGACCGGATGTTTGTCAGTGCGATCGGTACTGACAAGCGGGTTTTTGACCGGGGAGCGATTCAAGTGCGATCGGCTTAATTCAAATTATCTTCAGGAGCAAACAAAATGAATAGTGGTTCTAGAGCCAATAAAACTGGTTTTGTTTTAGAAACAACTGTAGAAGGCACTTTGAAAGGTCACGGATATCTCGAAATATGTCCCCAGTTGCCAAAAAAACGTAAGCGAGATTGGCTCTTAATCTCTACTACAAATCCCAAGCGCTATGCTAAGCAGGTTTATATCGGGTCTAGCATTTATGAAACTGAAATAAATGTCGATTTTTATATTGTTAGTTCTGCTTCATTCCCTCTTGGTCTAATTGTTGAGTGCAAGTGGCAAGAAGACAAAGGTTCAGTGGATGAGAAGTATCCTTACCTCAATTTAAATATTCAAAATTGCTATCGGGTTCCAACTATTGTGATCGTGGGCGGTGACGGTATGAGGCAAGGTTCGATCGACTGGTTTAAAAAACAAGTTCCCGAAAATCCAAATCTGTTGGGAGTTCACAAGCTCGAAGCTTTCATCACTTGGGCAAATAAATATCTGTAATCACCATAATTTGAACACATGGACTTAGAAACCAGTTTCTCTGAGTATAAAATTATCAATTTTTTTTGATTAATTTAAAAAAATCGCCTTTTTTTTGAGGGTTAAATGCTTGACTCTGACAATTAGATGAAGTATAATTTAATAATGGGAATAGTGGCAAAATTAAATTTTAGGTTGCCACTCCCATTATGTAAATAATATCTCAAAAGTCTAGAAAAATCAATAGGTAATAGTTCCTTTTTTAAAGCGAATTTCCTAACAAGAGGCAGAAACTGAGTTTTTTGAATAATACCTTTGTAGGCCCGTGTTCCAAATTGAGATGCACCTGACAAATCCTATGTTCAAACCGAACAGATTAATAATTCCTTGACTTTGCCGCGCTTGCAGCTATTAGAGTTTATTCCCCTAGATGCTGATATTTCAATTTGTTTGGGAAGAGGAACTCTTTGGAAAGCTTGACTATCACTGTAGATTTCTTTGATGAAATCGCAGTTAGAATTAGACAGCATAACTTTGACGCCCCGTTGGGCAAGTTCTACGAAAACATCTCTCAGTTTAATCTGTTCGGATGCTTGGAAATTATCCCGGCTGTAAGCGGTGAAGTTACTTGTGGCACTGATCGGATAATAAGGCGGGTCAAAATAAACAAAGTCTTCGCTGCTGTTAGCAAAATCCAAAATTTTATCGAATTTTCTAACTTCAATTTGAACGGAGGTGAGTAAAGATGAGACCGATCGCAGTAAATCTGCTTGGCAAATGTTGGGATTTTTGTATCTGCCCATTGGAACATTAAATTGACCTTTGGAATTTTCTCTGTAGAGGCCGTTGTAACAGGTTTTATTTAGGTAAATTAGGCGAGCAGCTTTTTCTGTATCTGTTTCGTACGATCGCGATCGCACGGAGTAATAATACTCTTTATTGTCCTTGCTGTGTTCTGACTGATGCTCCTCTAAAAGCTCAATTAGCTCGTCAACTCGATCTCTGACGCAGCAATAAGCATTAATCAGCTCAGGATTAATATCTGTTAAAACAGCTTGCAAACAAGGGTGCTGCTGTGCTAAGTAAAAAAATACAGCTCCGCCGCCCAGAAAAGGCTCGTAGTAAGTTTTGAACTTTTTAGGAAAATAAGGTTGATATTGTCCAATCAACCTAGTTTTACCTCCCGCCCATTTCAGAAAGGGACGCGGCAAGACGAAAGAAGGTGCGGCAGCAGACATTTATCTAGAAATAACAGCCTTATCATATTTATCACAGAACTCCATAAATACTTCAGAAGTTGTGACCGGAGGTGGTGTGGCATTAAACAGACAGCGCCCGATCGATCAACCAAAACTTTTCGTTAGAATTATATATGTTAGCCTCGTAGGTAAAAACGCCCGATCGCCCGATCGGCAGATTTAGCTCCCGCTGTGCCAAAATTGTCTAACTCGCTCACAAGTGTTACCAGTGTTCGATCGAACTGTAACACTTTACCCCACCAAGCTTATGCAAGACTTCATCAATAACGTCTCTCGCTACCCGCGCTTTTTCATTACTATCTGTCTGGGGATTTTCTTTTTCCTGTTCGAGCGACTCAAGCCCATGCTCGATCGACCGGCAACTGCAATCGCCCTGATTACTTCGATTGTAGCGACTTTTGTCTTCCTAACTTTTACACTGCGCGCTATGTTAGGGCTGAGTTCGGTTTAAAGGCAAAATTTCTGCCTCAAAAAGCTAGTTCTCTCAGACAAGCTAGAGGGCGGAAACTAGGCAGATCAAGGGGTTGAGGAAGTTGCAAATTTTGAGTTTTAGTGAAAATATCAACTCCGAAAGTAACTGGCAACTCTTGAGTGCGATCGTACACTGGGCAATAGTGGCTGCGATAGATTGGAAGAGAAACTGAGTAAGCGGCGTTTCGCTTGCGGCTCCTCAACCTTGGCGCAGGCAAACATTACCCAAGTGCAAGACAAGCGTTTCCGACTATCAGCACAAGGGGAAATACTGCACCTCTGTTTCCCCGCTTTCGGGCCTTAATCATTAGGAAGCGGCATACCCCGCCCCGCTTTCCTCTCCCGTTAACCTAACGGTATTACGAGAGTTTCCAGCGGAAAAGTCAGATGAAATTTGAACACATCTATCAATTTTTTCAAGACCCACCTCCTGTTTATCTAAACAAGGAACTAGCAGTGTGCTACATTCTCTCAGTGTTATTGCGCGGAGATTCCTACGGTACAGAACTGATCGGACAACTAGAGCGGGAATTCCCTATCTACCGACTTTCTGATACCGTCCTCTACAGCGCTCTGAAATTCCTCGAAGAAGAAGCCGTAATCACCGGTTACTGGAAAAAAGTAGAAGGACGCGGCCGCCCCCGCCGGATGTATCAAATCCTCCCCGAGTGGCGGCATCAAGCTCAAGACCTGGCTCGTCTCTGGCACGACTACATCGGTCAGGGAAACGGCGCGTCTGGGCGTCGGCCCCGCGCCTTAGAAACTGGTCACACGGGTTAGTCGAGTTTGAATCGGATGCCTAAACCCAAGAGATGCTGGCGCTACTTGCAGAGCGATTTGCTTTTCTTGCCTTCGCTTGTACGATCATCGCCACACAGCAATTAGAGCAGCTACACGCTAGTCAGGACTTACGCATTGTCACTTAAAGAATTTAGGGATGATGGGGAGATATGCGATTTTGGTGATGGGGAGAAAAATGTCTTGCAGAAGAAGCGTTCTGCGAATTTTGGTAAAACGAAGTGTCTGCGTAAGTCCTCGATCGGCTTTCATCGGTAAACTTATGTAAAGTTAAGAGTAGATCATTTCAATTACACAAACTTTTACCGATGGATACTACTGTTCTTCCTTCCACATTTGTGCTGACGCTGCTGTTGGCTGTTGGCTTGTTTTTCTTCATCAAGGCCTCAGTCAAACCTCGAATCGAACAAGTCAAGCTTGCTTCCGAGAGCGCTCAAGAGTCACTATTAACTGAGCTACAACAGTATTTTGCCCAGAGAGCTTACCGAGTTGCAGCCGTCGATGCTCCCAACTATAAAGTCACTTTTGAGGGTTTTGTGCGACCGAGCTGGTTTTTGGCTATTTTTCTAACGATGCTAGGTGCAGGTGGTACTCTGTGCTTGGGACTGGTTTTGGGAATGCTTGTTCCCCAGCAGGGTCAAATTTTCCTAGCTTTGGTACTGCTGTCGCCGCTGGCGGGCGTATTTTACTGGAAAAAAGCTGGACGTGCAGAGCAAGTCTCCCTCAAACTCGAATCAGTTGCTGAGTCGGGAAGCCCAACCAAGAGCTTGGTTACTGTCCGAGCTCACCGCGATGAGCTAGCAGCTATGCAAAAAGCTTTAAATTTGAAACCGCTGGAAGATTAATAGTTTGGTACGGGACGTTCTTTGATATGCTAGATGCCGTACTTAGACTTTGATCACTTTGAGCAGACAAACCGATGACTGCTTCCGGGTCTCTCGTTGCGAGAGAAAGTTTGTTCGATCGACTCACACTCAAAAAAGACCATTATCTTGAGAGTGCCCGCTGTGGCGATCGCCCGAATCGACGATCTATCTTGCTGCGATGGCTCCTGATACCCTAGTTACTGAGGACTTTTCGCATAAATTCAGTTGGCACTCTCCAGACAATGAGACCTATCGCGCTTTTGTTAAAAGAGTTAGAAAAACATTGATAACAATGTTTTGAGCTAAACGTTTTGGTTTATGCGCGACTGGCTGACACCACAGGAATTTTTTCTGCGGTCGCTTCCAGCATTACCTTTAAGCTGGGAAACAAGAAATGGTTTTCTTCTACGTATTGGGCTCCAAATAAACCTTTTTCAGCCCAGAAGTATCTGTCAGTGGTATGCTCGTTACGCTTGACTAACAGCAAAGCTGGGGGAGCAATCCCTTCGGCATGGATAAATTTGCGGGCTGCTGTTACGGGTTTATCTTCCCCGCTCTCGATGCTATATTGAGGCACGCACTCTAAAATTCTGCGTCCTTCTTGTCGGCGGCGACTCTTGCGTTTGCGTCTCCTGGCCAATTTCTTTACCTCCTCTGTGAGCAGACAGTATGAGCAGACAGGTTGTAATGATAGCTACCAAATCCGAGCCCAGTATATCTGTTCTAGCTCCAAACCTCAACTGGTTTTAATATATCGACACAATCTTAATATTCGTACCGATCGACAAAAGTGTAGCGGTTGTGGTATCGTGGCCGGAAAGTTGCGGGCATTTATCCAAGCTTTGGGAGCTGTGGCAGTCCAGCTTGCGTGGGTTTGAGGCAGTTTTGGCTGGTCGGCTCACGGACGGCATTTAACTCCGGCTGCCTTCCACCAAAGGAAGACACCAGAAATTTAAAAGTCTCTTACCTGTAATCGGCGACTAACCAGTTGTAATTTACTTAAAATTCCGTTAGACATCTTAATGTGGCGCTCATGCTAATGCCAGCCAGTTCAGAATTTGTGAAGCTTTGCCGATCGCAGGTAGCGATCGCCGTTAGTTTGGGAGCAACATTCAGCGCGGTATACCTGACACAAGAGCTCGTAGAAGGCACCGAAGCAAAGTTGATACCGATCGCGGTTTACCCGGAAACATCCGTCGAATCCGAAGAAAATCAGGGGTTGAGGCTGCAATCTTCCGAAAGTTCGACAGTGAAACAGGTGCCGCTGCTGCTGGGCCCGCCGGCTGTTACTGCCCAAAAATCCACCGTGGAGGCGATCCTCTTCGAGGGCTTTCCTTCGGATCGCTTCGCTAACGCTAACGCGCCGGAACCGCTTCCTGGTTTTGACGGCAATTCCGATCGGTGCCAAGGCCCGGAGAATATGTGGCAGCAGCGGCGGCAAATTGTGACGCCCCTGATACACGAGGGCTCTGTAATGGGACTCCTGGTCAACGGCCGCCAAGATAGGGCTTGGAACGAGCCAGAGGAGGCGAATATCCAACAAATTGCTCGCACCTTGGCCCTGGCGTGCATTTTAGACCAGCGTTCCCAGTGGATGCAGCAGGAATTGAACTCTTCCGGGCAAATCCAAGCTCAGGTTTACGACACGATGCACAATTTGCTGCATCAGTTCAAAAGTCCGCTGACGGCGCTGCGAACTTTTGGCAAGCTGTTAGCGCGGCGGCTAGTACCAGAAGACAAAAACCGCAATGTAGCTTTTAGTATTGTCCGAGAGAGCGATCGGCTCCAAGAGCTGCTGTTGCAGTTCGATCGAACTGTTGACACCGGCGAAGCAAATCTGAGACTACCGTCGGGCGCTTCAGAAACAGCAATTTCCAATGTGGAATTAACCAGGCATTCTCCTCTGTCGCTGTCGCCTGCGGCCAATTTTAACGAATCCTGTGGTGTCGCATCCGTCTTAAGACCGCTGTTAATTTCCGCCGAGGCGCAAGCCTCTGAAAAGCATCTGAAATTGGTAGCCGACATACCGGCGGATTTGCCGCCAGTGGAAGCGAACGATCGAGCTTTGCGCGAAGTTTTGAGCAATTTAATTGACAATGCTTTGAAATATACCCCGGACGGCCGCCAAATTTATATTAAAGTTAGGTACGTAGCAGCTTCGGGCGATCGGGCCTTGGGCGGCCGCCAATTGCCTGCGGTAGCAGTTGCAGTCAGCGATACAGGTTCCGGCATTCCGCCCCAGGATTTAGAGCACTTATTTGAGCGGCACTACCGGGGAGAAAAAGCGCAAACTGAAATTCCCGGTACAGGATTGGGTTTGGCGATCGCCCGCGATTTAGTCCGCCAAATGCAAGGAGAAATCGAAGTATTTTCCCCACTTAATCCTGAATGGCTGCCGCCTGCGGAAGCTGATTTATATCCAACCGATCGCGGCACTACATTTGTGCTTTGGCTGCCGCTGAATAAGTAACTAACTCTCTTGCTGGAAGACTTTTTTATGAAGCATCTGCCTTTATTTGATAAATTTCCCAAGTTTTATAAGTCTTTAAAAATTTTCAAACAACACTTTTTTACCGTACCATTTTTAGCTGCTTTCAATACTCTGACTATCCTGCTTTTGGCTGGGCTGAGCGTATATGCCAAACTCCAAAATCAGGGAGACGGAGTTGAACGCCTGTTTAGCGATCCGTTTAATTCCTGGTTCCCCTACGAAGGCATTCTTACGGGCGTTTCCGAAGTCCTGTGGTGCATCCCGGTTGCAATTTGTGCATTTACGTTCGGAGTGCTGCGCCAAAAAGAGCCACAGAGTCGATCGGCGATATTCTTATTTTTTAGTGCTTTACTGTTGGGAATATTTTTTCTGGACGATCGGTTTCGGATGACCTTGATTCTTTCTCAGTTGGGGATATCCAAGGGATTAATTTATTTGTTTTACGGAAGTGCTGTTTTTCTTTATGGACTTAAGTTTTGGCGGCATATCAAAACCACTCCTTACCTGCCATTACTCGCAGGATTTATCTTGTTTGCGATCTCCCGGTTTGAGGATATTTTAGACTTGCAAAGTCTAGGACTACACGCGATGTTAGAAGATGGCACTAAATTATTAGCTCTCCTGAATTTAGCCATCTATTTTTGGCACATATGTCATCAGGAACTAGGGCGGCATTTGCAGCAGGGGGAAGATGCTTAAGCGCCTAAGTAATCTGACAAATTAGATCAAATCCGGTAGCATCAGAATTAATATTACCCGAGATTAGGACACATTACCCGAGATTAGGACACATTAACCGAGATTAGGAAACGGCAGTGCCGTGTCCCTACAGTTAATGGGTAGGGAAACGGCACTGCCGTTTCCTCGCTTATCATTCCGGCGCAGCCGGAATTGATATGACATTCGTTACGAAGAAAGCAAATCCGCTGCCTTCCTTCAACATCCCAATTACCAAGGATTGCCAATCATTGTAAAGGCTGCCCAATAATAAGGATGTGCAAGGACTCGATCGCCCCTAGCCGCAATTTCCGGCGGCAAAATCACAACATCATTGCTTCCTTCGACTCGCAGCATCCCGTCTTGAATCCGCACGCGCCCCCGCAGCATTTCCAACTGCGCTCTGCGCAAAGCTTCGGCTTTAATCGTCAAATTGCCGCCGCCTCTGGGGGCCCGCAACTGCCGGTAAAACTCAGTCATCAGCCCCAAAGTCCCCTCATCACTGACTTCCCACAAACTCGCCAAAGCCGATCGCGCACCGCTAGCTACCGCCAAACCCGCAAACCCCAACTCCGCCTCTGCGTCGCCCAAAGCGGTACTGCACGCGCTTAAAACTAACAGATTCACTGGCGGTTCATTCCACTGCAACTGCCGCATTTGATCGATGCGCAATTTAGTATCCCACAACTGAATGTAAGAATTTTTTGGTTCCCCTGGCTGGAATTCGCTGTGAGTTGCTAAGTGAATGATGCCAAAAGGCCGATTTGCCCGCTGAGCTTGCAAATTCCCTAAAGTAAAATCTTGATTCAAAAATGATTTTCCTTCACTTGGCGGCGCGATCGACTCTAACTCCACCGGTACCGCCGGTAACGGCGCTTTATCTTCAAATACTGACGCCCCCATTGCCAACACTTCATCGTCTGCAATATTATCGTAGTGGATATCAGTCAAACTCAGACTCGGTATGACACTAAGGCTGTATTTTTCCACTAAAAATTCTTTGCCGTCGTGAAGCGCCGCAAACGGCACGCTTCGCAAACCCGCTGCCGGAATTACAATTAAATTGTCAATATTTGAAGCTGTCAATTCTGAAATCATTGGCGCAATCAACCACCGATAAAGTTTTTGCGCCGCATCCAAATAACTAATGCTGCTTCTTTTTCGGGGATTAGTTATTTCGCTTTGCAGGGTGTCGGCTAGCTGCATTACCTGCCAGCGCGTTGTCGCCGGAATTAAAACGCGCATCGGTTGAGCGTTAGCTGTGACTAATACTAATTCTAAATGCTCTCCGCTAGGAACGTCGGAAACTTCTTTTCCCTGCTGGGGGATGAGATTTTTTCTCACAGGCAATAGATTAGATAAATCTTGGCTTGCTACCAGTACCGAACTATTTTCTCCGGCTGCTGCATCCGATCCGCTTACCCAATTCATATAAATAATTCCCGATTTTACCCCGGTAATTTGTTCGTTTTTGCGGAGAATTTCGTAGATTACCGACATATTTGCAATCGGCGTTCTTGCGGGCAGTTCCAGATATTTTTCGTACTCGCGGGTGAAGGTTTGCTCAAATGCTAAAACTCCTGAGCTTGCCGGATCGAATCTGCGGGAAGGAACGAAAAGATCCGGGCTAATTGGGGAATTTTTGTCCTGGTTATTTGGCGATCGCAATTGCGGTTGCAAAGATGAAGGAAGTGACTGCGGACGATCGGGATTTACAGGTACGGGAATTGGTGCGGGATTTACAGGTACGGGAATTGGTGCGGGAATTGGTGCGGGAATTGGTGCGGAAATTGGTGCGGGAGAAGACGGCGCGCCCGGTGTAATTAATGAAATCTGATTCGGTAAATTTCCCTGGGTGTAAGTTTGCCCAAAAGCAAGACTGGGCAAAATGACGTTTCCCGCGCCAGCATTAATGCTTCCCAAGGTGCCGTTGTCGATCGCAGAGCCAACTGCAAACGGTCGATCGCTACCGCCTCCGTGGCGAATTGCGATCGGCCCCGCCCCCGCACCTCCAACACTAGAAATACTGGAAATATTGCCTGCATCGCTGAACACACTGTTCGATCGAAACAAACCGAGGGTGGTGATATCAACGCTGCCACCAATGCCAGAAATCCCGCCTCTAGCATTGATAAAACCCAACTGAATGTTATCGGTAGCGTTGAGTAAAACAGACCCGCCGTTGCCGTTGGAGGTGCTGCTGGAGTTGAGATCGAGAGCCGAAATACCCGATGAAGAGGTGACAGAAATATTTCCGCCGATCGCCCCGGAAGCGTTCAAAGCTCCTGCATTTAAAGGGCCGGCATTGCTTTTGAGTGCGATCGCGCCTCCGGTTCCGGTTAACGATGAAGAGTCGATCGCCCCCACAGCAACAGTATTTCCCTCAATCCGAATCCTCCCGCCGTTAGAGGTAATATTGCCAGTCCGCACCTCGCGGCTTGCTTGCAGGTTCACGCTGCCGCCCTCCGTCCTTAAATTACCGTCTAATAGCAGGTTTCCTGACTGAATATCGGCTCCCAAAGCTGCCATATTGTCCCCCCGGAAGGTAGCGGAATCTCGCGCCCTCACGCTCAAACCGCGCGCGGTAATTCTGGAATTCGCGGTCACGTTAAAAGCGTCAGCCGAGAGCAGGCCCAACCTCTGAATTTGACCCACCAAGCCAGCAAAAGTAATGTTGCCACCTGCGCGCAAGGTCAAATTGTTAGCCCTGCCAGTGAGGCTATCGAGGGTATTGGCAAAAGTGATATTGCCGTTGGTTGCGGTGAGGGTGGCAGTGCGATCGACTGTGACGGCAGTATTGAAAGCGATATCGCCGGATGTCGCAATATTGCCCGATATCTCGGTATTGCGGCCGTTGACAGTCAAACTCGATAGCGGTGTAGTTTGACCGATCGTACCGCCGAACCGCACTCGCCCAGCGTCCAGTCTCAGGGCGCGAGATCCATTTAGGCTACCGTCGAAGACAATGCTGCCATCTTGAGCGCTCAAAGCTGCATTAGCACTCAGGGACAAGTTGCCGGTGAAAGTGATATCGCCGCCGGATGTGGCAATGTTGGTGCCGATCGCAGTTTGAGGTGCGTCGATAGTCAGGGAGGCGCTACCGCTGGTTCTGAGGGGATTGTCGATCGCGATCGAGCGGCCTTGAAGTGTCAGCGGGCTGTTGAAGGTAATTGGTGCGACGATCGCGATCGAACTGCTGTTGGGCCGCCCGATCGCGATCGAACCGAAATCACTCGCCAAAGCACCGAGATCCGTTGCTGTCAAGTCCAAAATGCCCAAAATATCGCCGCTGCCGCCAATCCGAATTCCTCGGCTATCGTTGGGTTGCAAGCGAATTGCTCCCCCCGCACTGCTGACGGAATTATTGCCGCCGGCCAAGTCAATGCCGTTAGCATTAAGACCGATATTGCCACCGTTAGCATTCAGCGGGCCCGCAGTGATACTGCTGGCAAAAATGTTGATGTTGCCGCCTTGAGTCTCGATTAAATCCTTCGGATCGTTGACAAAAAACACTCCGCCCGATCGGAATGTTACGGTGTCTCCGGTTCTCGCTTGCAGGGAGAGTTTGTTATCGGGCAAGTCTTGGACGATGATGTAGCCGGGAGTTTCTAGAACCAAGTTGCTGCCGGCCGCCATCTGTTCCAACTGCACGTCTGAGATCGATGTTTCACCCGATTCTGCTGCCACTTGAAGCTGCATGGCGGTCAATCGAGCACTGGTTTCGCCGTTACTGCTGACGATCGCAATATTTGCCGGATCGAGCCACAAAGTGCCGATCGTGCCGTTAGTCGCGCGGGTATCGACCTCTCCTTGGAAAGTTAAAGCATTTTTGCCGGAAACTTCCACTTCTCCGCCGTTACCGGAGGCCGTGCCGCCGCGAGCAGTAATATTGCCGAAGAAGCGAGTTGTATTGTCTGCCCAAATTACGGCTGTGCCGCCGTTGCCGCGGTCGATCGCGTCTAGTGCGATCGCAGAATCAGGACTAACGTATGTTACCAGTGCATTTGGCACCGGTTCCATCCCCCGCCAGCCACCTCCGACGCGCACAACTCCTCCGCCGTTAGTCCCAGAAGCATTGATATTTGCGCCAAACAGTCCGACTTTTTCTCCTAAAATATTTACTGTGCCGCCAGCAATTCCATCCGGGGCAAATACATTTACAGCACCGGAGACGATCGTGCTTCCGGCATTTACCGCCACTGTTTGACCGCCAGTCAGTACCAATTGACCTGATTCGTTCGCCGTTAAACCTGTGGCTGAAGCTACTCCCGGCCCTGTCAGTAACTGAGGCAAAGAAACCGCGTCCGCCGATTTTTCTGACTGCAAAGACGGAGTAATTTCTAAACTCAATAAATTTCCCACTTGACTGACCCGCACTGTATTTTGTCCGGGAACTGCCGCCACTGTAATTTGACCTCCGGGGGCGGACAATTGCCCGGTATTGATCGCTGTGCCGCCCAGCAAAGTTAAATTTTGACCGCTACGAACCGCTAAGTTTCCGGCATTGACAATCGTGCCAACTTGTGAGTTATTAAAGTTAAATTGATTGGGATTTCCTACTAAAGCTTTGTAATCGTTAATTCCGCTAGAATTGAACCAGCGATCGCCAAAACCGATTCCCGTCGCAGTTGTTGCGAAAAAAGACCCAGGCACGTTCAATCTAGCATTTTGACCGAAGACAATTCCCGCCGGATTCATCAGGAATAAATTCGAGTTGCCGCCAGTTACCGAAATCAGGCCGTTAATCACCGAAATATCACTGCCAGAAATCCGTCCTAAAATATTTTGAATATTTGGATTAGTTAAAAAGTTAGCAATTTGACCTTCGCTGAGATTAAACTGGCTGAAGCTGTGAAACAGATTTGCGCCGTTTCCCGACAGTTGTCCGCCGCTAATGTCTGTACGATTTTTTTCCTGATTAATAACAGTATTAGTGCCGTCGTTCGCGGGGACGACAGGTTGCGATCGCGCTGCTAGCGGTAGCAGCCAAAAACCTAATGTCAAAATTACAGCCGATCGCAAATAGGTCATTGGAGGAAGGAAGAAGGAAGAAGGAAGAAGGAAGAAGCAGGAAGAAGGCTCTCTTCGGCGAAGCCGATCGGGTAAAAAGAATCAAGAAGGAAGAAGGCTAAATTACCAATTCCCGATTACCAATTCCCGATTGCCAATTACGAATTCCCCATGCCCAATTCCCCATGCCCCATGCCCCATTCTAATATATTGTAGTTTTGATTTTTTTTGAGCTGTAATGTTCCGCCAAAGTGCCAATAAACTTAAAAAGGTCGATCGCAGCGGATGCGCCAGTTTTCTCTCCCAAGTCCCAATCAGCCGAATCAGTCGTAGCGAAGCGGGGCTCCATCCATCGCACTCCCAAAGCACCTTTGCCAAAAAATCGTACAATGCAGATGTTATATTTATCTGTCCCAGGTGTCTTGACAAAATGCCATCCGAGTCATATAATTGTATCACCTATAAAATGAAACAGCTATAAACCCTCAATATAACTAAATTCTCTAACAAATTTAAAAATAAAATATTGATGTTTTTAGGAACCAATCATGCAAACTAAAACTTCCCAATTCCTGACGAAAGAAACAGTTGACAATATATTTTTATCAGGCCAACTGACTCGCTATGACAGACAGCGAATTCAGCTAATGCTCTTAGATGAGTCGATCGGCGAAACTGAATTGAGTTTAGTGGAAAGAGTCATGGAAGGTGTAGTCAAGGGAATACTTGACGTGATGAATTAGCTGAGAACTTGCACCTATCTATGTAAACTTAGGGTGTTCTTCTGACGCTAATACAAAGATTTCAAATAACATCGGAAATCATTCTAAAAATCATCATCGGGGCCCTCATTCGATATTTCATCGTGACGCACAAGTTCAGAAGGAGGCCTATCGCTACTCCAAGCCCACCACACGCAACCGCACTGGCAGCGGTAAAATTCTTGCCACTTGCGACGGTTGGACTCAGTGTATACTGGCGATCGGCGATTAATCCAGACCTCAGCGGCATCCGTGCAGCTAGCAGCGCACTTCGGACAGCAAAACTCAGTAGCGTGAACCGCCGTCGCAGTCCATTCGGGAGGATTTGGAGCAAAAGCTTCCATGTGTTGCGTGTTTATATTTAAACTGCTGGTAATTACGGCAAATCAACGGTAGCTAAAGATCCGCTTCCGGTGGGAATGACCTAAGCAATGACATAAATACGCTGTTGAGTGCGTAATACATCTGCCAGTTATCTTTTTTGGCATTTGCCATCCGATGAATAGTATAACTGATGTGGTGCAAAACGTCGATCGGCATTCTCAGCTATTTCAAGGACTAAGCTCATGTCTATTTACAATCTTATCTCGTTTCTGGGCATCTTTGGCTTGTGTGCGATCGCCTGGATTTTTTCCGAAAACCGACAACGTAAGTATATACCTTGGCGCGTCATCATCTGGGGTATCGGCCTGCAATTAGTCTTGGGATTTTTAGTATTCCTGTTCCCTCCAACTCGCATCGCCCTAGAGTGGTTTACCAGCTTGCTCGACGGCGTTTTTACCGCTGCTGACGCTGGAGCGAGATTTGTATTCGGCAGAAACATTGTACCAATACCCGGTCAAGACCCGCCAGTTAATTTAGGATATATTTTCGCCTTTCGAGCTTTACCAACAGTAGTCTTTTTTTCTGGCCTCATGGCCTTGCTTTACAACATCGGCGTAATTCAAATTATCACCGAAGTTTTTGCCAAAATATTTTATATGACAATGCGGTTGAGCGGCGCTGAAGCACTCAGCGGCGCTGCTAATATTTTTGTAGGAATTGAAGCAGCAATTGTCGTCAAGCCTTATTTGCCACAAATGACTCGTTCCGAGCTTTGTGCAATCCTCTCCTGCTGTTTTGGGACTGCTGCTTCGTCAACTTTAGCAATATACGTCAGTTTTCTCAAGCCAGTTTTTCCCAATATTTTAGGGCATTTAGTTTCCGCCTCAATTATCGCCATTCCTGCTTGCTTCGTCCTCTCCAAAATCTTAGTTCCCGAAACAGGCATACCAGTGACAATGGGAGGGATTCCCAAGGAAGAATCGAAGCGTCAAAGTCGCGAAGTTATCGGCGAAGAAATTGCCGAAAGAGATGGGGAAATCCGTCAACAAGAGACTGTGGGCGGAGAACCGATCGAACGCATGAGTCCTTTGGACGCAGCCATCGTCGGTGCATTGGACGGAGTAAAAATGGCCGTGGCGATTGCCGCTGTTTTGATATTAATCTTGGGCTTAGTATCGTTAATCAATCAATTTTTCGGCTGGCTGGCAGTTTTACCCAGCCCAATCGGCGACTTTTTCAAA
This sequence comes from Cyanobacteria bacterium SOY_34_metabat_3, assembly GCA_031399265.1. Classification (GTDB taxonomy): domain Bacteria; phylum Cyanobacteriota; class Cyanobacteriia; order Cyanobacteriales; family Microcoleaceae; genus Microcoleus. The sequence continues at coordinate 33,802 of JANNOR010000229.1, forward strand.
GTCGTTACCTTAGCCAACATTATGGGAGTCTTATTCTATCCCCTGACACTATTAACCGGAGTTCCATTAGAAGACTCTTGGATAGCTTCAGTAATTATCGGACGGCGACTGTTGGAAACCGCAATTCCACCTTATCAAAGCTTAGCAGAAGCATCGGCAAGAGAACTGATCGGCGATCGTACAGTTTTGATTGTCAGTTACGCCCTTTCCGGCTTCGCCCACCTCGCATCTGTCGGCATATTTGTCGGTGGTACGATCGCCCTAATTCCATCCAGGCGCAAAGACATTTCCGAACTCGGTTGGAAAGCATTATTTGTCGGCACCTTAGCCACAATGATGATCGCTTGCATCGCCGGCACATTCGACACTGGAGACGCCAGCATTTTAGGCACTAAAACAGCCCCTACTGCCCCGTTAACAGCCCCGGGTTCTGGGACACCATCAGCATCCCCCGCCGCCAGTCCAAAGCCGTCAGTTGCGCCAGCAATTGCTAATCCAAAGCCTTCGCCGAAGAATGAAAAAGCGACTCCGAAAGCTAAACAATCTCCCTCTCCCGAATCGAAGAAAAGCCCTTAATGTCTTCTAATAACTCGTAGGGGCACGTTTTACCAACAATATTTAACTCAGGCCAAAAATCTTGTAAACCCGCCCCCCACAACCAATAATCTAGATTAACTTTGATTTGCATAAAATGCGAATGTACGCAAGGATTTACCATTGGGTGAGTGAGTGAGGGCGGGTTTTAGAGATTGTAGGTTTGAGTTAAATATTGTTGGTGAACCCAACCTGCAAGGCCCTTGATGGATGCTGTTGTTTTTTAGGCAGATGCAAGCAATTCCCAATTCCCAATTCCCAATTCCCCATTCCCAATTCCCTAAAAATTTATGAATCCCGAACCCGAAATTCGCCGTTTATTAGATGTGATGCCCGCCTCCGGCCGCATGATGAGTAAAATTATTAATAAGCCCCAACAACCAAAAATAATTGAGTGCGATTTTCCTTTACCTTGGAATCAATCTCGACCAATTTCTATCAATTTTGATTTGTGGAGGTTGCTATCTAAGCCGCAGCGCGATTTGCTGATTTTACGAACCGTCAGTTTTTTGAGCAATTTTAAGTGGTTCAAACCGGATATTTATCAAGGGGCTGCACTCGCCGGAATCATGGGAACAGTTATAGAATTGTTGCAAAGCGATCCGGTGGGAATTGCGATCGCAGGCGGTTTGACGGGACTGGCGATGACTCGGATTTGGCGAGATAATCGCAGTTCCCAAGTAGAATTAGATGCAGATGAAACGGCGATTCGCGTCGCAGGAAGACGCGGTTATAGCGAATCAGAGGCCGCCAGACATTTGTTGTCGGCGATCGAATCTGTAGCGCAGATAGAACAGCGCAGTTTGGATTTTAACGAGTTGATTCGGTGTCAAAATTTAAAGGCGATATCGGGTATTTCGGCGGTGGGCGTGCCCAATAGTGTTAGGGAAGAGTGAAAACTAAGCTGTTCGACATTCAAACTGCACTATTTGTGGTTCCAACCCTATGCTGTAATCGGTTCAAGCGATAAATTTGTACGCGCCTGCGAATCTATCCCGAGCATCAATCGCCAACTCAATCGCAATGATAAACTTGATATTCATACCCATGCACCGCAGGCAACTCGCGAGACTCAATCTGACATTTTTGTGCTGCTAAATTGATAGGTGCGCGAAAATTAACTAACCACAAATCTAACGGATGTTCTAATTGACTGAGTGTTTTGTCAAGTGTCTTTGCCGCGATTTCCGGCGCATTTTTTTTCAGATTAGCTAAAAGAAACAGCGGAGAATTAGAGAATTTACTTTCTGACTTCTGACTTCTTTCCCATTCCCACCCAATCCCCATCAATTCTCCGATTTCTACATGAGTTTTTTGAGTGGTAACAATCAATACTGGAACTTTCGATAATTCGCGAATAATCGGAATTAAAAGGTCTGGTTTGTAATATTTGCGATAGCCAAGATTGGAATTGACTGTGATACCGCTAAAAAAACCCATTGCTAAAATTAGCACTACTGCTTTTTTGCCAGAAAGCTCGTAGGCGTAAGCCGGGGCGTAAGCCATCGCCCGCAAATTCAACCATTGACTTTTTGCGATCGGTGTGTTACTAACAACCGCCAAGGTTGCTCCTAACAGCAATATCACTCCCGGAAAGTAGACAAAATTGTACCGAGCACCGCGAGTTAGGTCAATTCCGAGAAAATAGGCAAAGCTGAAAAATAGCAAAATTGCTCCTAGCACAAACCCGCCGAAAATAACAGTACCTAAACGACTATCTGGCGCGTTCAAGGAAGTTTTAAGAGCGCTAAACAGGATGGGAAGCACCAAAATCAAAAATATTGTCATGGCAATGGCCGATGCAACTACTATAGCCAAATTCGACGATTCAACGGGCAGCAGAGACATGACAGTAATCCATCCAGCTAAAGCTTGAAAAATCGGACTGATCCAATCCACAAATGTGCGATCGCCACTGACAATCCAATTAGTTAGTTCGCTGCCGTATTTATTTGACAAAAATACGGGCAACCAAACTAAACCGCCTGCTAAAGTGCCGATCGCCACTACCAACAATCGCCACAGGATTTGAGATTGCAAAATATAGGGCTGTTGGCTACTGGCAATTGGCAACTTCCCGTTAAACTGCTGCCACAGTACGCCAATTAATGCTACTGCTTCGGCACACAGAGTCAGTGCGAAAAAGTAGTGAACGGCAATTCCCAAACAATTGACAACCACCCAAAGTAACACCGCCCAAATAGGTATTGGAGCGCGCTGTTGCAGCTTTTTTGCAGCTAATGTTAAGCAAAAAAGAGAGGCAGTAACTAATAGGATTCCTAAAGTGTAATGGCGAGCTTCTTGAGCGAGATAAATGCCGTAGGGAGAAACGGCCATCATCGCAGCCGCACATTGACCGACTAAACGAGAATTGAAAGCAAAATTGCCCAAAAAGTAAATAGCGGGAACTGAAATCACGCCCAATAATGCAGGGAGCGATCGCCCAATCCAAACTAAACTATCTTCAGAAGGCTCAAACAACCGCATCCACCAGTGGGCGAGCATAAAATACACTGGCGGATGGTTGCTTTCTAGTAGCAAATGGTTTAGGACATCTGCAATGCCAGCATCGGGGTTCCATTGCAGCGGTTGTAATAGAGTGGAAAGTGCGATCGGGCGATCGATCGGCACCCCGCGAAAACTGTTACCCAAACTAAACACCAGAGTCGAAAACTCGTCCGTCCACAGCGGTTTCGAGTCCAGATTGGCAAAGCGCAAAATAAAGGCGATCGCCGTCCACAGCAATAGCAACAACAGTTGTTTATTCTTAATCATTAATTCAGTTATTGGTTATCGGTTATTAGTTATTGGTTATTTTGACAATCCCCAATTCCCAATTCCCAATTCCCAATTCCCAATTCCCAATTCCCAATTCCCAATTCCCTAATCAACTTCAGTCACCCGCCAGCTCAGCTTCGTATTGATCCAGAAATTCCACATAGTTACAGCCGCGATCGCAATTAAATTAGCCAAATATTGATTCATGCCAAAAACATTAAACATCGCATTCACCAGCAGCACCTTCATAATCAAACCCATCAAACAAATCACATTAAATTTCAACAGCCGTTTCAATCGCTGGCGGTTTCCCGGCTGCCGCTTAGAAATATCCCCAAAAGTCCAAAAATCATTCCACAAAAAGTTGCTGATAATTGCCAATTCACCAGCAACAATCAAACTGCGAGTCAGCTCCCAATTGAGGAGATCCCGCAGCACGTACAAAACCCCATTATCCACAAACACCCCGCTCAAACCAACCACGCCAAACCGCAGGAAGCGACCCACCGGCCACCGGGCAAACCGCAATATGAGCAAATGCCGCAAATACTCAATATACTGTTTCGATGTAACTTTGCTCTCGCCTTCTTGCCGCTCCTGAAACACATAACCAACTTCTCCAATCCAGCGAATGTCGCCCCTGCCTAGCACTTCAATCAAAATTTTGTAACCGGCTGGATTCATGGTTTTGCCAGCAATACAACTGCGGCGCACCATAAAATAGCCGCTCATCGGATCGGAAACTCTGCCCACGACTCCCGGTAGGATAATCAGTCCCACTGTCTGAGCGCCCCGCGACAAAAATCGCCTAACAACGCTCCAATCGCTCACGCCGCCCTCAGCAACGTGGCGGCTCGCAGCGGCCAAATCGGCTCCCCGCTTAATTTCTGCTAAAAGCTGCAACAGCGTCTCCGGGGGATGCTGCAAGTCGGCATCGATGACGCCCAAAACCTCGCCCCGTGCGGCTTGCCACCCGCGAATCACGGCTGTGGAAAGTCCCCGCTCGTTTTCCCGGCGCATCACCCGCAATTGCGGATATTCTGCTGTCAGGGACAGGGCAACTTCCCAGGTGCGATCGGGGCTGTTGTCATCGACTACAATTAATTCGTAGTCGCCGGGAATATTGCCATCTAGCAATAGGCTGAGTTTTTCCACAATTGTCTTGACATTTTTGCACTCGTTGTAAGTCGGAATTATTAGGGAAAAATAAATGGGCGAGGTGTCTCCGTCTGTAGATAAAGCCTGTGCAGCAGGAATTTGCAAGGACTCTGACGGTATCGGTAAGAGGTGATTTGGCTGGTTGATGCTCATAGTTCCACTTTCGATAAGTTGAAAGATATTTTCTTATGACTTGAGACATGAGAATATGTTTCGTCTAGAGTTGATTTGTTAAGATATAAAAACCCCCTAATTCTAGGTAGTAGATTCTGTGACTGAACCGGAAAATGAAACTGTGGATGCAATTCTCGATCGAGCTTTACAAGGTTATAACATCTCTACCGCCGAAGCCTTGGTACTTTTGCAGCAGCAAAGAGAGCCAAATGCGCGAGCTTCTATTCAAAAAACCGCTGACTTGCTCCGCCGCCGACAATCAGGGAATACTGTCACATATGTTGTCAATCATAATATTAACTTCACAAATATTTGCGAGCAGCATTGCAGTTTTTGTGCATTCCGCCGCAATGAGGGAGATGAGGGCGCTTTTTGGTTAAACGCAGACCAAATTCTGGAAAAGGCAACTGATGCAGTGCAGCGCGGTGCAACGGAAATTTGTATGCAGGGCGGCTTAAATGTTCAAGCTAAACTAAATGGCGCATCTTTGCCTTATTATCTGCAATTGGTGAAAACTATTAAGGATAAGTTTCCGCAGTTGCACTTGCACGCTTTTTCGCCACAAGAAATAGAATTTATTGGCAGAAAAGATCATCTCAGTTTCAGCTATGTAATTTCGGCTTTGCGGGATGCGGGAGTCGGTTCGATGCCGGGAACTGCGGCGGAAGTTCTCGACGATGCGGTGCGACGGGTGATTTGCCCGGAAAAACTCAATTCGGAAACTTGGTTGGAAATTGTGGGAACTGCTCACCGTCTGGGTTTGCCGACAACGAGCACGATGCTTTGCGGGCATATTGAAACTGCCGAACAGCAGGTTTTGCATTTAGAAAAAGTGCGATCGCTCCAACAAAGTGCCATTAACAACAACTATCCAGCCCGCATTACAGAATTCATTTTACTACCATTTGTCGGACAAGCAGCGCCAGCACCTTTGCGCAGTCGAGTCGGCCGCGATCAACCAGTTTTAGCAGACACTTTATTACTCACCGCCGTATCGAGAATCTTCTTAGGCAATTTGATTCCAAATCACCAACCGAGTTGGGTGAAATTAGGTTTAGAAGGAGCTAAAGAAGCCCTGAAATGGGGTTGCAACGACATCGGCGGCACGTTGATGGAAGAACACATTACGACGATGGCCGGTGCAGTTGGCGGCAGTTGTCAATCTGTCGCAGATTTACAAAATGCGATTCGTTCTTTGGGGCGGAGTTATCAGCAAAGAGATACAATTTATCGACCTTTAGGGGTTGACAATTTGGCAGTAATTGTATAAATTGCCGGATGCAAAGTGCGAAGAGCGTAACGTATCCTGCGAGTTTAGCCGATCGCACTTTCAAATTCTTCTAGCGCCTGACAACTTCCCACCTGCAAAGCACGTTCCACTGTAGCAGGAATCAGTTGTGCGATCGCGATTCCTGGAAAATTCGGACTAATATCCGATTCTAAATACTCTCCATCTTGCAGCAAATAGATGCGAAGTCTGCCGCTGTCGTAAACCCACACTTCTGGAACTCCAATAGCTAGATAAGCATCGATCGTAGTTTTAGAAGCTACATCCGTTTCAATTGCTAAATCCGGCGGCGGATCGTCCGGCAAAAGTCGGCGGCGGCTAATCATCCGCTGATAATTTAGAATATAAAAGCAAGCATCAGGTTCAATTCCCGCTGCACCTTCCCGCTTAAAAGTTGTAGAACCAAATGGTTCGTATTTTCTACCCGCAGACTTGAGTAAAATTTTGACAATATCAGAGATTAAATCTGTTGGCCTTTCGTGTTCGGGTAAAGGAACCATAATTTCTAAAGTTTCTTTGCTGTAAGCAATTCGTGCCGATCGCTTTTCTCCCAATTCCTCCAAAATTGACTCGAATTCCAGCCAAGTTATATTGGGAATAGTTACGACACTGCCGGGAGTAAGCGTTATTTGGCTAACGGGTTTGAGGACGGGAGCGATAACAATCATAAGCTGAATTGGGAGCTAGTTGTTAAATTTGTGCAAAGGACAGGCAGGCGGTGCCCTGAGCGAAGTCGAAGGGATGCCTACCCCACAATAGTTTTTGGATATATCTGTTGAGTGTAGCACGGGCAACGAGAAGAGATGGGCGATCGGACTTTTGACTCAGTTGCTAAAGTGCGATCGCTCCTGTAAAAAAACTGTAAAGAAAACAGTTAACCTTTTCAGATAAAATAGAATCAGATAATCTAGCAACTAGAAAATTTTAAATAGCTATGATAGACGACGATGTGATATGGGTTGTGACGGATAGCGAGCCTCTGGTACCCGTTTCGTCTGGCAGTAGAGATGGGCAGCGGAGAAACCCATTTGATGACGAAGTGGAACACACTGAGAATTCTAGCAGACGGGCTGTTCCCGTGAAAGTGGACAAACTAGAAGCAGGGGTGACGGAGTTCCTGCAACTGGTTGGGCGCGTATTTAGCCGTGCTAAGCAGACAGCGGGAGATTTGCCGGGAATGGAATTAGATGAAATTGAACTATCGGTAGAAGTTAATGGCGAAGGGCAATTGAGCTTGCTGGGCAGCGGTGGTAAAGTGGGTGGAAAGGGTGCGATAACGCTGAAGTTCAAAACAGAAAAAACTCATTAAAGCACCACGGCGAGATGTCAAAAAATTGGGCGATCGTTATTGGGATCAACAACTACAACCCCAACAACTTCACATCTCTGAAGTATGCCAAGCAGGATGCCGAATCCGTGCAAGATTTCTTTCGGCGCGAGGCAAATTTTGATGAAGTCTGTTTTTTTTCAGATGATTCGGCAGACTTTCGATGGAAGGGCAATAAAATTCCTACTCAGCCAACTTATGGTAACCTGATTTCTTTTTTGCACGATCGCTTTGAAAATAAACCGTTTCTGTCTGCTGGAGACAACTGTTGGTTTTTCTTTGCAGGACACGGGGAGCAACACGCCAACCAGGATTACTTGATGCCGCAGGATGCCAATCCGAGATCGATCGAGCGAACGGCAATTCCGGTAAACTACGTGCGAGAGAGGCTGAGCCGATCGGGTGCAGACAATGTAATTCTAATTCTCGATGCTTGTCGCACACACGGAAGCCGCGGTGCTGCTGGAATTGCTGGTGAGTCGCAGCAGGGTGCGATCGTCATTTCTTCGTGCAGTCCGACACAAAAAGCTTGGGAGATTGACGAACTGCAACAGGGAGCTTTTACCTACGCACTTTTAGAAGGGTTGCGAATGCGCGGAGAGCTCAACTGTGCCACAGTAGAAAGGCTAGATTTACACCTGCGTCGCCGTGTTCCTGAACTGTGTAAAAAGTATGGCAAGTACCCCGAACAAAATCCCCGTACTGCTGTAGATCCGGCTGATAAGCGCTACTTGCTTCTGATGCCTCAGCACGCAACGGAGACGGATATCAAGACGCTCAAAATTAACGCTTATCGATCGCTAATGAATCGCGATTTGGATGCAGCCGAACAGTTGTGGATTCGAGTCAATGCGGCTGCACAGGGTCGAGATATGGAGGCGCTTGAGGCTTTTCAAAAGATTGGTCAAATGAAGGCAGCGCATTCAGTTTCACCATCTGTGCTGTCGCCAAATAGTTCCAACTCCGGCAGCAGAACATCGTTACCAACAGAGGTACAAAAATCTGTCAGTTCGGTGCGATTGTCAGTTGCTACCTCATCTCCTGTTCCTAGCAGGAAATTACGTGCATCTGCAACAGGAGTAGAATTAGCTAAATCTGCTTTGAAACAAAAAAGGTTGAGCCAAAAAGCCCTTGCTGAAAATTGCGGTCTCACTCAATCAACAATTTCTCGATTCCTGAAACAAGAGCTAATTGATTGTGAAATATTTGAAATTATCTGCAAAGCTTTAGAACTAACGCCAGAGGCAATTCTATTAGGACTTACGCATGGGGGTTCAGAAACCGGGTTTTTTTTACGAAAAGACGCGTTGCAGTCCGCAGATTCGGTAAAAAACCCGGTTTCATTGGTCGGAATGCGTAAGTCCTGTCTATATAATCTTGCTGCTATTACATCAATTTCCAATAACAAACAAAACAACTTTATAGAAGAACTTGGTAATGAGATTGTATTAGAAATTGTGTTAATACCGGGCGGTACTTTTTTAATGGGTTCCTTGGAAACTGAGTCAGGAGGAATGAACAACGAAAAGCCTCAACATTCAGTAACCATCAAACCTTTTCTAGTAGGCAAATACCCTATTACCCAAGCACAGTGGAAAGCGGTTGCTGCTTTCCCCAAAGTGAATCGAGATATTGAACTCGAACCGTCCCACTTCAAAGGTGCAGATAAACCTGTGGAACAAGTTTCTTGGTATGATGCTGTTGAATTTTGCGATCGCCTTTCCCAAAAAACAGGACGCGAGTACCGTCTCCCAACTGAAGCAGAATGGGAATACGCCTGTCGCGCCCGAACGTCAACCCCTTTTCATTTTGGCGAAACTATTACCCCTGACGTGGCAAACTATGACTGCAACTACAGCTATAAGTCTGGGCCAAAAGCGAAAGGAAGCTATCGAAAGCAAACAAGTCCTGTCAAAACTTTTGCATTTGCCAATGCTTTCGGATTGTTTGATATGCACGGCAACGTTTGGGAGTGGTGCTTAGATTACTGGCATGAAAGCTATCACGAAGCACCCACAAATGGAAGTGCATGGTTGACTGACAGTAACAGTAATTCGCGGGTGTTGCGAGGCGGCTCTTGGTTAAATGCTCCGACAGAATGTCGATCGGCATATCGTTATAACTGGAATTCAGACGATCGAGTCAGGCGCTTTGGTTTTCGGATAGTTTGTCCTATTGTGTGAACTCCATAGCCTTTGAATTACTTATTCGTCTGTCTCTGATTCTTCCTCCCCCTCATCCCATGTCGGTGTATAAGTTGAATCTGGAGGTTGAGTTTCACCTGATTCTATAGCTAGCGTTTTGCGATACTGTTCTGCTTCCGCAACCTTGGTAAATAGAATTTCAGCTTTTTTTACAGTTTGAGTTTCTGCTGCAATCTTTTCAACGGCCGAAGATATTTCATCTAATGTCACCTTAAAAAACTCCTTGCGTTCGTTAACTTTGTTAACGCTTTTATCTCGAAAATATTGATGCAATAAATTTTCTGTTTCTGGAACGTTTTCCGAAAAAATCATTGCATGAATATCAAAGGGAAATGGCACCGATGCTCCACTTAGTTCTTTAATGCGATCCTCGGGATCGATTCTTCGCGTCATCCCAATTTTATAAATATTATCTCCAAAAGAACCAATATTTGAAATAATGTAGACAAATCCTGATTTTGTCATTTGAGCGCGAGAAATTGCATTTCTTTGATTAGCAAGAGCCTCTTCAAGTTGTAGATTCATTTGTTGCAATTTAAGTTCTAATTGTTCTCTCTGTTGACCTGTAGCTTGTTCGATCTCTCGGCGAGCTTTTTCTAAAGCTTGTTCGCGAAGTTTTACTTGTTGTTCCGTATCTTTTTTCGCTTTTTCTATCTCCCGGCGTTCTTTTTCTTCTTCGCGCATTTGCTCTCTGATTCTCCGCTGTTCTTCAGCTTCCTCCTGTTTTTTCTCCAGAAACTCATGAGTAAAATATAGTTCTTCTAGTTTGAGAGATCGATAACTAGGCATAATTTGACAGCGATTAGTTTCTGATAGCTTGTTCAAGGTTTCAAAAGCTTTGTTGATCCTGGTTTCTAATTTAATAGCATTGTTATATTTAACCTGAAGCATTGCAGCATCGCACTCGCCATTAAATGCTCTCAGTATTAGCGTCAGAAAGTCATCGGTCATTTTTTTGCCTTTTTTCTTGCTTCCCTCTACTTCCCATGGTACATGACAGATAGCCGCCGTCTTATCTTTCAGCATTTTACTTTGTTGGCTTCTAATATGGTCAAGTCGGCGCTTGTATTCTTCAGAACTGCCAAAGTTATGCTTTGATTTATAAAATCCGAAAGATTGAACTGATTCTGATTCTTCTACTTCACTCAGTTTTTGCTGGAGGTTTCTAATTTTAGCATTGAGTTTAGCTTGTTCGCTTGCAAGTTGGTCGAGTTCCCCTTGCTTGAGATTTATGTTAGAATCTAATTGCTTTTCAAAGTCCTCTTTGGAAAAGAGTGAATCATATTTACGTAAAAGCTTTTTATTTTTCGCCAGTTTCAGTTGCGTGTATGTCAATGCAGCAGCTAGAACTAATGCTGATAATCCGAGGAGTGTTGACAACATATGACCCTGCCTTTCTAAGGGAATATGTCTTAATATAACTGAAAGCTTGTGATTTGGACAAATTTCCAGAGATTGAGTGCGATCGCCCGCGAGCGCATATTTATCCGCACCAAGTCCGGCAGGGGTTGAAACCCCCGCCTCAAAGCTAAAGTCCTCTAAAAGAGGACTAATGAGTTTTTCAGTCCTCATAGCGAGGACTTTAGCTATCAGCCAGGGAATTCATTCCCTGGCGGCCTTTCGGTTTAAGCGAAACATGATATTAAACCTTAAACTTCTCCACAATTCGTCTCATTGCTTCCTCCACATTCTCCCGGCTATTAAACGCCGAAATACGGAAATAACCCTCACCCGCCGCACCAAAACCAGAACCCGGTGTTCCCACCACATTGCAAGTTTCCAGCAACTTCTGAAAGAAATCCCAACTCGACAAACCGTGAGGCGTTTTTACCCACACGTAAGGTGCATTTTCGCCGCCGAAAACCTCGATTCCGGCTGCTGTCAATTTCTCGCGGATAATCGCAGCATTTTCCATGTAAAAATTGACTAATGCCTGAATTTGTGCTTTGCCTTCGTCGGAATAAACTGCTTCAGCACCGCGCTGCACGATGTAAGAAACGCCGTTAAATTTAGTAGATTGGCGACGATTCCACAACTTCCAAATTTCAACATCGGAACCATCTGCGGCTTTTCCAGTCAAAGTTTTCGGTACAACTGTTAGGGCGCAGCGAGTACCTGTGAAACCAGCATTCTTGGAGAATGAACGAAATTCGATCGCACAATCGCGCGCACCTTCAATTTCGTAGATAGAATGCGGCAAACTCGGATCGGTAATATACGCTTCGTAGGCTGCATCGAAGAAAATAATCGAACCGTTCGCTTTAGCATATTTTACCCACGCTTGCAAGTGTTCCTTGGTGGCTGTTGCGCCCGTCGGATTGTTGGGGAAACACAGGTAAATTAAATCGACTTTTTTGTCTGTGGGAATTTGGGCGGTAAAGTTGTTTTCGGCGGTAATTGGCAGGTAAACGAAGCCGTCGTATTCACCCTTTTCGTTCGCGTCTCCCGTGTGTCCGGCCATCACGTTCGTGTCTACGTACACCGGGTAAACTGGATCGGTAACGGCGATCGTATTATTGTTGCCAAAGATATCGAGAATATTACCACAATCGCACTTAGAACCGTCAGAAATAAAGATTTCCGAAGCATCAATATCGCATCCCCGCGACTTAAAGTCGTGATCGGCAATTTTCTGGCGCAGCCATTCATAACCTTGTTCCGGGCCGTATCCTTTGAAGGTATCCCGCGAGCCCATTTCCTCTACCGCCGCCACCATCGCGAGGCGGCAGGCTTCTGGTAAGGGTTCCGTGACATCGCCAATCCCCAGCCGGATGATGGGTGCGCTTGGATTCGCGTCTGCGAAGGCTTTCACCCTGCGCCCGATTTCGGGAAACAGGTAGCCGGCTTTGAGTTTGAGGTAGTTGTCGTTGATAGTTGCCATAGGTTCGATCGCGTGTTTGTCGTAAAATAGCTTACTGCTAATTGGTAGTTGGCAGTTGACGGTTGACGGTTGACGGTTGACGGTTGACTGTTGACTGTTGACAAATCCAGCACATTGACAAAAAAATCAACCGCCTTGTATAATCACAATAGTGTGCAACGCAGAAACTATTATGGACGAGATCGAGTATGCCAAACTCTATCAAGAACTGGCAGCAATTCTGAACGAATTTAATTTAGGTTGGGTAGCTCAACAGGTATCAGATACTGTAGAGATTGGCAAAGTAATTGAAGAGCGATCGCTCAAGAGAAAAACACCTCTGCTCAAGATAGAAGATTATACCGCAAAAGAACAACTTTTGCTGTTAATTGATGCTGTCGAACAAGTGACGGTGAACACTTCCGAAATGGAAGACGAAATTGCTTATTTCTTGAAAGTAGAATCAGAAACCTCTCCCCTCGGCACGAAAATTGTATTTGCAAATTCCGGCGCAGAAACAGCCCAAACAATCGAGTTTACCTCCAGCGTGACAGCCCCTCGCCACAAACAGGCGATCGCCCTCAAGCAATTACTCGAAAAACTGCCCTCTGAACCGAGCAACTACGCCGTCAATTCCGAAATTAAGAGCAAATTAAAAAGCTCGATCGATCCAGATTTCAACGGAGTGACAGAACAAGGCAGAATTTTTGATGCTTACCTATTTACCATCCTGCTCAAGGCCGTTGCGAATGAAGGTGGCAGCATTTATTACAACAATGTTTTAGACGACGAAACGCCGAAATATTTAACATTTAGAAAAACAGCAGGAAAAATCCACGGTAGTGCACATCCTTACACTCATGCTGTTGTCGAATTTCCCGACAAACCAACCCTAGAAATTCACCTCGGAGTAAAAGTCCAAGGTAGAGCCGGAGTTTTGCACAATTGCAACGTTTTAATCTTGTCCCAAAAAGAAGCGAATATCTGTCGATTGCTCAACCGCGAACCCCGACACTCGCAAGTAATTTTAGCAGTAAAATCTGAACATAGTACCTCGGAACTTCAACTAGAAACAGCCGGTAGTTTTATCGGATTAGCATCAGATATTCGCTACGAAGGCGGCAGCTATTTCATTTCTAATAGTTACTCCCAACCCATAGCAAAACTGCTAACTACCGCTCGCAAAAAATGGGAACTCAACATTTTTCCCAGTGCCACAAATGATGTTCATCGGCTGATGTACTCATTTCAAACTATCTTTAAAGACTTTAAGGCAAGGAATTAAGATCGGGGAATTGGGAATTGGGCATCGGGCATCGGGCATGGGGCATCGGGCATGGGGAATAGGTAATTTGTTATTTGTTATTTGTTGTTTGTGATTAGAAAAACTACTAACAAGTAACCACTAACCACTAACTATGCCCAATTCCCAATGCCCAATTCCCAACTCCCAATTCCCAATGCCCCATTCCCCATGCCCAATGCCCCATATAATTTATGATGTTGCGAGTACCAGAACCTTACGAATAATGTTTAAGAAAGATAAATCTTCGCTGCTGTTTACGATCGGAGCCGCCACACTTCTGATCGGTTTAGGCTTTCTCACCTACTCGATCGTCCTTTCGCGCGGGCCCGCCAAAGATTTGCCGGCGGGAGCAACCGTTGTCCCCCAAGATACGATGATGGCCCTATCCATCACCACGGATGAATCGCAGTGGAATAGACTGCGAGAATTTGGCACGCCGGAGTCAAAAGCTTCGTTTGAAAGGTTTTTAAGCGAAATGCGCGATCGGCTTCTAACAAGCAACGGTTACGCCTACGCGCAAGACATTCAACCTTGGGTAGGGAATACCGCAATGGTGGCCTTTCTGCGAAACAAAACAGCCATACCAGTCCCCCCCCGCGCGCCCAACGCGCCCCCGCCTGCGCCAATTCAACAGTCAGTCGCAATTATCCTCCCCATCTCCAACCCGATCAAAGCCAAAGAATTATTAGCAAAACCCAGACCCCTCAGCCAAGGAAAAATGGTTGAGCGCAATTACAAAGGGGTGCAAGTTACAGAAACTCAAGGTATAGCCGATCGCAATTTTTCAGTCGCTGTACTCGGTACAAACTATCTCGCAGTCACCACAGATCCCAGCGCCACAGACAGAATCATCGACACCTACAAAGGCGAACCATCCCTGGCAAAAACTCCCGGCTATGCAGACGCGATACAACAAATAAAAGAACCCGGTTCCTTCGGGCAAATCTACGTCAATATGCCCGTTGCAGCAGCTTTTACAGCCGCCAACTCATCCCGAGAAATTACGCAGGAAAACCTCGAAAAACTGCAACAAAATCAGGGATTTGCCACCACAGCGACGCTGGATCCAGAAGGAATTGGATTCAAATCAATCTCTTGGCTGAAACCCGATTCTACGATTCGGATAGCAGTAGAAAATAACGCTCTAAAAATGGTTAACCGCTTGCCAAGCAGTACCATAATGATGATATCCGGCGGCAACTTGCAGCGTTTGTGGCAAGACTACGTATTGGGGGCTAATGCGAACCCGCTTTCCCCGATCGATCCTCAAGTTTTGCGCGCAGGCTTAAAATCGACTATCGGCCAGGATTTAGACAAAGATTTAATGAATTGGATGGCGGGAGAGTTTTCGGTATCATTAATACCAGCCCCCGCACCGAATCCGAAAGACAAATTTGCTGCTGGATTTGTATTTATGGTGGAAACAAATAACCGCAGCGCAGCTAACAAATCCCTGAAACAGCTTGATGAAACGATGAAAACTAAGGGGTTTAGAGTTGAGGAAATTAAAGTGGGCGGCCAGCCTGCGACTAAGTGGACATCGCCGTTTGGAGGGATTGCGGTAACTCGCGGCTGGATGAATGATGTCGCGTATATCACAGTAGGAGCTCCGGTTGTTGATGCGATCGTACCAGCGCCGACAAGCCCGCTTTTAAGCAGCGAATTGTTCCAGAAAACTGTACGATCGCAACTGAAGCCCCACAACGGCAATTTCTACATCGACACCGAGAGTGCGTTTAACCCAAAAAACCTAGCTTTGCCGGAGTTTCCTCCCAATCAAAAAATCTGGATAGACGCCACGCGGTCGATCGGAGTTACAGCGGCAGTCGTTGGCGATCGTACCACCCGCTACGACGCTTTTGTCGGACTCAAAAAATCCGACCGATCGACTCCTTCTCCAAATCCCTTACCGAGCCCTGCTTCACCGAGCCCTGCTTCACCGAGCCCCTCGCCCACCGTCAAAACTTCACCCTAACTCTTAAATCGATCGACCTTGACTGCAAGTCCGCAGCCGCGACACTAACTAAATAGGTTTGCAGCGATGAATGCAAGCCCTCAACTTTTAATGCGGACTTGCATTTCGGATGCTGCAAAAGACATCTGGCAAAAAGATATTCAAAAACACGCAACCAGGGCCTGTGAGTTAACTGTTAACTGTTAACTGTTAACTGTTAACTGTTTAAACAATACCGATGTAACCGGACACGATCTTACTTCTTCTAGTCATAACTTTAATTACAGGCAGTTATAGAGTCGGATTTTTTGTTTTTATAAAAGGAAAGACAATATTTTTAGCTAGATTTCCCCGGTCAGTCTTAGACGCAGAAACCTGTTTTTTGAACCGATAATTCGTTGCAACTCTTAATAATAGCTGCAAACCCCGGTCGCTCGGTGTCGGAGTGCGTCTAGTTTTATATACAGCTCCCCGTAGGGACACGGCACTGCCGTGTCCCTACACTTCACAAACCTGGAATACGCTGTATATGCCATGCGGAAGATACAGCTTCTAAGCAGTTCTAGTTATACTTAAATTGTAGAAAAGATATGCTATTGTTGTGATTTATATTTTCCGCTTTAAAAACCTATGAAAACCGCCAAAAACATTCAAATAAAACCTAAATTTTTTTCTAAACAAAGAATAACCAAGCTAGCACTTTCCCTGCAAATAGTCTTAATAAATCTTTACTTTTTGCAAGCAAAAGCCTTATGTCAAACCATTGTTCCAGCGCCGGACGGAACGGGCACAACAGTCACTCCCGCAACCCCAGCCGGCACTCCAACTCCGCAAACTCGCTTCGACATTCAAGGCGGACAATTATCGAGCGATCGGCAAAATCTCTTCCACAGTTTTACACAATTCGGTTTGTCGCAAAATCAGATTGCCAACTTTATATCAAACCCAAACATTCGCAACATTTTAGGGCGGATCGGCGGCGGCAGCCCCTCGATTATTAACGGGTCAATTCAAGTAACAGGCGGCAATTCTAACTTGTTTCTGATGAATCCATCGGGCATCATATTCGGCAACAGTGCCAGCTTAAACGTGCCGGCTTCTTTCACCGCAACTACCGCCACCGCTATTGGATTTGGTACTAACTCGTTTAACGCCAGCGGTACTAACAACTACACATCTCTGACAGGCGCGCCCAATTCCTTTGCTTTTGGAGCCGATCGAGCTGGAGCAATTATCAGCACGGCCGACTTAGCAGTCAAATCAGGGCAGAACTTAACCTTACTCGGCGGCACCGTGGTCAGCACCGGCAGCCTTTCGGCCCCAGGCGGTCAAATAACCGTAGCATCAGTCACCGGGAAAAATTTAGTCCGCGTCAGCCAGCAGGGGAATTTGCTCAGTTTGGAAATCCAGCCGTCCCCAGCGACGAGCCCAGGAACAGCGCCAACAGCTTCGGCACCGCCTCCAGCCTCCTTACCCGAACTGCTCACAGGCGTCGGTCAAGCAAACGCTACGGGCATCAGCGTCAACGCCAGCGGTCAATTGGTACTCACTGCGCCTACTAGCCGAGTAGTAGCTGCGGGGGACGTTGCAGTTAAAAATACCAATGCTCGGGCGATCGCCATTCAATCAGCAAACAGCATTGCAGCCAGCGGAAACCTGACGAGTTCTCAAGGCGGCCGGATCGCCCTAGAAGCTCGTGGCGACATAAGTACACTAGGTCTCGACTCCTACTCCGCCACCACAGCCGGCGGCAACATCACAGTCACCAGCCGTACTGGAAAAGTAGAAACAGGCAATATCAACGCAGGCTCGATCGACAAAAACAGCAACGCTGGAGACGTTAGCATTGCAGCACCCTCAAGCAGCATTCAAACAGGATTCATAGAAGCCAACTCCGAAGAAAAACAAGGCGGCGAAGTCACCCTCAAAGCCAGCAACGACATCGAAGTCACCCGTATCAACACCGAAGGCCGAACAGCCGGAGGAGAGATTGACATTACAGCCGGCCGTTATTTCAGAGCCACAGGCACTTTCAGAAACGAGAGCAACTGCTTGTCCCAAGCTTGCAGCATTTCCGCCGCCGCGACTCGCAGCGCTAATGGTGGAGATATCACCATTCGCACTGGGAGCAGCCCAGCCTCGAACAGTCCTTTCAGCGTCGGGCCCGACTATAACAAACTCAACGGTACTGCTGGCAGTATTGCCACTGGGGGTGCGAAAAAAGAAAATACGATCTCATTTGGAACTTATGTCAGCTCCGGCCTTCAGATAGTAGAGCCGACGCGAATTACGATTACGGCTTCTCCAGCACCGACTCCCGCACCGACTCCGGCACCAACACCCGCACCAACTCCCGCACCGACTCCGGCACCAACACCCGCGCCAACTCCCGCACCAACGCCCGCGCCAACTCCCGCGCCAACTCCCGCACCAACGCCCGCGCCAACTCCCGCGCCGACACCTGCACCAACTCCCGCACCAACGCCCGCGCCAACTCCCGCGCCAACTCCCGCACCAACACCAGCGCCAACACCCGCACCAACGCCAGCACCAACGCCAGCGCCA
>JANNOR010000250.1:0-12644 GCA_031399265.1 Cyanobacteria bacterium SOY_34_metabat_3
GTTTCCCAGAGCTCCTTTGACTATTGATTTTTAGCAAAACGTAGGGTGCGTCGCCATCCAAAATCCACAAATAAAATCGACAATCTCTCTCATAGCGACGCACCGGGAGCATCCCATTTTTGCAAATATACTCGTAGGGGCGAAGCATTTCGGCAGTAAATCTCTGGTTATCACTAATAAATTATCTGCCGAAATGCTTCGCCCTTTCCAAATTGAGATGCACCCGACGCACCACACAATAGTGAGGTGCGTCACACGAATCATCGTTAAGTCGCCGACGCAATTGTGATATCAACACCTTGCACTTTTACAGAAGTTCCCATATTATAAAATCGGGAAATATGGACTTCGACGAGCGAATTAAAGCTAAGCCTAAGTTATAGGGCGATCGCCTACCGACTCAGTATTAATTATTGTAGCTAGATCGGGAGAAATAAAGACATCAGGAAACAGTAAAGTTTCTAAATAGTGAAACTTTATTCCATAAATTTTTTTGATTTCTTGGATTTGTCCAAGAATCTGCTCCTTGTTGATACTCTGATTACTTTTGATTCCCACAATCATTATATTCTTACTCGTATGTTCAGCTGCTATAAACTCAAAAACCTTGGTTTTGTAGCCAGACAATTCAAGTAAAAGCGCTCTTAATCCATCAGTCACTATTTCCGATTGCCTCTCTAGCAAAATGCCAGATTTCAGCAGATCCTTCAAAACCATATTCGGATGAATTTGTTTCCTAACTTGCTTGTGACAGCATGGTGCTAGGATAATCAAAGAAGAATCAGATTGTATCCCTTTATAAATTGCATCATCTGTTGCAGTATCACACGCATGAAGTGCGATGGTTATGTCTGATTTTCCGGCGCTATAGTTACTGATATTACCTTGTTTGAAATGTAAATTTTTAAACTCAACTGATTGGGCGACAGAGTTACAAAAATCGACTAAGTTGATTCTGCTTTCTATACCGATAACTGATGCTTCTTTGTCTAAAACATTGTTCAAAAAATCATAGATTGCGAAAGTTAAGTATCCTTTGCCTGAACCCATGTCAACTACAGAGATATCACTTTTTGCTGCCAATGCTGATGATTCAAGTAAGCCATTTATGATTTCTACAAATTTATTAATCTGCCTAAACTTATCTTCCATCGTTTTTACGATATTACCTTGACTATTGGTAATACCTAACGCTGTGAGATATAAATTGTTTTCTGATTGAATATACCGTTTTTTCTTGTGATCGTGTTCCTGCGGAGCCGTATCAACAGGATTGGTAAAAGTAGGTTTAATAAATTTAAGTTTTGGTTTGCCATCTTTGCCATATTCAAGTTGGACATCCTGCGTGAGCGAGAATAATCTAATACTCATAAATTCACGTCCCGTCAGGGTTTTGATTAAATTTATCCCCTCTGCAATTAGGTAATTTTTTACTATTTCCTTAGTTTTGTAGCTATAGGTAAAAGAAAGTTTTATGCTTGATTTAAATTGTACGCTTCTCACAATGATTTTAGTTAAACCGTCTTCTTTTCCTATATATTTTCCTAAAGTTAATCTGATAAATTCTTGACTTTCTATACTAGAAGCTAAAATTAACTCGAATTGCTCTTGCGTGTTGATGTTCATTATATTATTCAGTAGCGGTAGCGTGCGTCGCCATCGAAAATTCACAAATTAAAGTCAAAATATCACAGCAACGCACCACACAATAGTCTGGTGCGTCACACGAATTGTTGATTAAGTTGCCGAGGGAATTGTGATATCGACTGATTGGACTTTTACCGAAGTTCCCAAACTCGATAACGGTGGTTGAATTCCCGCAGTATTTCCAACTACTAATGTCACCAGATTCTCCGGTTTTAAGTAAGTTTTGGCTACGCGCTGCACGTCGGCAATTGTGGCTGCTTCGATGCTGCGACGGTAGCGGAAAATGAAGTCTTCGGGATAACCGTAGTATTCGTAGCGCATTAGTCGCGACAATGTTTGACTGGGATTTTCAAATTTGAAGATGAAAGAATTGAGGGTGGAATCTTTAGCAAAAGCTAATTCTTCAGCGGTGATTGGTTCGTTGCGGATACGATCGATCTCGGCGCGAATTGCCTTGATAAACGGTACTGTCGCCTCCGATCGCGTTTGGCCACCTGCGACAAACACGCCCGGATAGTCAAATCTCGGACTCCAAGCGGCGTATACTGTGTAGGCTAAACCTTGGCGCGATCGTACATTGTTGAACAAACGCCCGCCAAAACCGTTCAAAACTCCATTCATTACGTCCAAAGCACCGTAATCTGGACTGTTCAGCATTCCGCCCAAATGCCCCATCTGCACGTAACTTTGACTCAATTGCGGCTGGTTTACCAAAAATAAGCCCCCTTGATTAGCTGCTGATACGGTTGGTAATGGTGGCACTTCTGCAATCTGAGTCGGTTCCCAGTTGCCGAATTTTTGCTCGACTTGCGATCGCATTTTTGCAGTATCAAAGTCGCCAGAAATACCCAAAATCATATTCTTGGGATGGAAATATTTCTGGTAGAAACCCACCAAATCGTCGCGGGAAATATTGGCGAGGGTTTTGTATTCTACGGTGCGGGCGTAGGGACTGCGATCGCCATAAATCAGCTTTTCAAACTCGCGGCTGGTAATCTCGTCGGGATTATCATTGCGGCGGGCGATCGCACCTTGAGTTTGATTCTTAGCTAAATCGAGCTTTTCTTTGGCAAAGATTGGCTCCCGAATCACTTCCGAAAACAAGTCAAATACGGGTTCTATATCTTCAGCTAAAGCACTAAAACTAGCGCTACCAGAACTAACATCAATTCCCGTTTCTACCGAAGCTGCTCGCTGTTCTAGCAACTGATTTAATTCATCAGCCGTATGGCGGTTCGTGCCACCAGTTCGCATCACTTCTCCCGTCAAACCTCCCAGTCCGACTTTATCAGCCGGTTCAAAGCGATCGCCCGTACGAAATAGCGCCGTTCCCCCGACTAGCGGCAGTTCCCGGTCTTCCATCAGATACACCCGGATGCCATTTTTTAGCTCGAAGCGAGTGTATTTAGGCAGTTTGATTTCTGGCACCTGCGGGAAGGTTAATTCGTCGTAGTGTTTGGGTGCAGCCGCCAAGGAAGGTAACAAATTAAACGTGCCTAATGAAACAGTGAAAAAGCAAAGGGATAGCAGAAATAACTTTACTTTTTTAACTCTCAATTTAGTCCTTTTCATTCTTTCTCCTAAGTTTTCTATTGTGACATAGTGTCAGAGCAATGCTCCGCGATCGCCCTAGATGCGAGTCTATTTCTTAGTCTGCGGAGGCAGACTTGGTTTTTGTAGTCGCGGTTTCAACCGCCGAGTCTATTTCTTAGTCTGCGGAGGCAGACTTCGTTTGTGTAGTAGCGGTTTCAACCGCCGAGTCCATGTAGCAGCAGTTTCAATCATCGAGTCTAAATCGAGGCAGAGCAAGAGTGATCTGCGTTTCCAGGCAGAGCCTAGAAACGAGTCTTTCTTCCTTCTTAAAGCGGCAAAAGCTTACCAATCGTGCGATTTTCCGGGCGGAAAGTTGCCTGAGAAACACGTTGAATGTCAGCAGGAGCAACAGCCGCGAGATCGTCCAATTCCTTAAACAAATTTTGCCACGAACCAGTTTTCACTTGATAGTCCAGCAGCGAAAATGCCATGCCCATATTAGAATTGAGCGATCGCAATAAACCCGCTCTCGCCTGAGTTTTCACCCGCTCCAATTCCAGATCGGACACCGGTTCTGTTTTCAGGCGATCGATTTCCTGACTCAAAGCCGCAGCTACTTCATCAACCGTCTTGCCCGGAGCAGTTTGAGCGTAAAATAACATCAAATTCGGATACTTTTCCCCCGGATAACCGCTGAAACCTTGAGCAGCCAAAGCTAACTGCTTTTCTACTACTAAAGACTTGTAAAGTCTAGAAGTGCGGCCGCTGCTGAGCAAAGAACCAATGATTTCATAAACCGCATTATCGGGATGATTCATCGCCGGTCTGTGGTATCCTTCCAAATACCAAGGCTGAGTTTTTAACTTCAGCGTAACTTCTTTTGTTTGCGTTTGCGGCGGCTCCACAATTTGCAATTTTGGAGGTGCTGGTTTCGCTTTGTAGCGGCCGAAATAAATTTGAGCGAGCCGCTTCACCTCCGCAGCTTTCACATCTCCTACTACTCCCACAGTCAAATTGCTGGGGACGTAATAAGTATCGAAAAACTTCTGCACGTTGCTGCGGGTGAGGTTTCTAATGTCTTCAGTGGAGCCAATGACGGGGCGGCGGTAGGGATGGACTGAAAAGGCTTTGTCGGCAAAAACTTCGACCATTTGTCCGATCGCCGAATTCTCAGTTCGTAGCCTCCGCTCTTCTAAAATGACCTGTTTTTCCTTGTAAAATTCCCGAAATACTGGTTCTAGAAATCGCTCCGATTCCATCGACATCCACAGTTCTAATTTGTTAGCTGGGAGGCTGTAAAAATACATGGTGGCGTCGCTAGAAGTGGCGGCATTGAGTCCGACTCCGCCTGCTTGTTCGACTATTTTCCCGAATTCATTTTGCTTGACAAATTGCGAAGCTTCGGCTTCAACTTTGTCAAATTCTGCTTGGAATTTGGCGACTTCTTCGGTTTTGCCGCTGGCTTTGGCTGCTTGCATTTGCTCGAAGAGTTGGTCTTGTTTTTCTAGCAGCGGCTTTTCGGCTTTGTAGTCGGTTGTGCCGATTTTTGGCGTGCCTTTGAAGGCTAGATGTTCGAGGTAGTGGGCGACTCCGGTTTGGCCGTCGGGTTCGTTTGCGCCTCCCACGTCAGCGTGAATTAAAAATGATGCTACGGGCGATCGCGGTCTTTCGAGTACGATGAATGTCATGCCGTTGTCGAGCTTGAATTCGGTGACTTGCTTGATTACTCGATCGAGGGATGGTTGAACAGACACTGCTTGGGAGCCAGTAGCGGGGTTTGGGCGGGCGAGGGCGATTTGGGGCGAAATTCCCCACCACAGCAGTACAGCGGCGAGTAGGGAGGCGATGAATCGAGTTTGGCGATCGTCTTTGAGGGCTTCGCGATCGGGCGATGGGGGTTTTTGGAACTGCGGGGTCATTCGATTTTAGATTTTAGATTTTGGATAGTCAAACAAAAAAATGTTTCTGCTGAATGCCAAGGATTCTTTTTTAAGGATAAAGATTTTTCTAGGCATAAGCGATCTGTTGCGCCGCAGATGTTAGGCTGATACAGCCAATCTCAAAAAGGGTCTGGAGGCCGGCGAGGAGTTTTAAGTTTGGGATTAAAGCCGCGCACAACCTAAAACTTAACATTATTTAGCCCGCCCGTCCCGCATCCCCAGTTCCAAGTCGCCAATTACCGATTGCAAAGCCATGCGAATTTTTAATCAGTCTCCTCCCTTAGAAACAGACACCAAGAAGCGGATTTTACAAGCTGCTCAGCGGTTATTTGCCCGCAGCGGATACGACGGCACCACAACTCGCGATTTAGCAGCAGCCGCAGGGGTAGCCGAGGGAACGTTATTTCGGCATTTTGATAATAAAAAAGCGATTTTGGTTGAGGTGGCGACGGAAGGATGGGTGGAAATACTGACAGATTTGCTGACAGAATTGAGCGAAATGGGCAGTTACAAAGCAGTGGCTCAGGTGATGCGCAGGCGGATGCTGAATATCCGGGAGAATAGCGATATGATGCGGGTGTGTTTTTTGGAAGCGCAATTTCACCCAGATTTGCGCGACAAAATTCAGTTGGAAGTAATCGGAAAAATGAGTATTGTCGCTGAGGCTTTTTTTGAAACGGCGATGGAAAAAGGAGTTTATCGGAAGATGAATCCGAAGATTGTCGCTCAGGTATTTTTGGGAATGTTTGCCGTTGCGGGTTTCAGTCAAAATACGATTATGGAGCCGAATGCTTCTCCGCAGCAAATGCAGGAAATGGCGGAAGGATTGGCCGATATTTTTCTGAATGGGGTTTTAGTAAAAGATGAATAATTAGTTATTGGTTGTTGTTATTGGTTATTGGTTGCTTGTTATTTACTACCAATTAGCAAGGCCTTATTCACAATAACAAGGTGCGTCGCCACCCATCAATCTGTAAGTTCCACCCTTATATATCGCAGCGACGCACCCTACGAATTACCACTACCAATTCTCAATGCCCGATGCCCAATTCCCAATTCCCAATTACTCTGTGTACTCGTGCATTTTTTGTACCCAATTATCGCGAGTATCGTGCCATTCCTCAGTCACAGCTTCCCAATTTGTATTACTTTCTAGTTCCAGCAATAAACTTGATACTTCTTCAAGAGTCGAGGCCATCTCGCATTCTTTTACCCAACTTTCTCGGCGCTCTTGCCATTGATTTTGCACCGCCTCCCACTCCAAATTCAATTCTAGTTCAACTAACAATTTTACTAGCTGTTTTTGGTTTATTGCTGCTGTCACCTCGTTCACCCAATCGTCACGGCGTTCTTGCCATTCTTCTGTCGCTATGTCCCATTTGAGGTTGACTTCAAACTCTAAGAGTAATTCGTTTAGCTGTACCATATTAAAGGTTTTGTTGTTGACAGTTTGTACTGAAATAATACAATTTTAAATTATTAAAATTATTGATTCTTTATAATGATTAATGAATTTACTTTAGATGCACTAGAAATTCCCAGCGGTTGGACTCGCGGGGAAGGTGACTGGGCTGGAGTGGCGGCAGCGATAAAGAGGGGGGAAACTGTAGAAGTAATTCAAGAAGTTGGTTCTACTTTGTGGCAAGAAAGTCTGCCCGCAGGACATTCATTGTATTGGGAAGGGGAAAGTCTATCAACTATCAAAGCGAGAATTTGGATTAGTTTTACCCAGAGGAGGTTTGCGCCGAAATCTGCTTTCCCCAAAGTGCAATGGCATCCGAGAGTGTTGTGGATAGGGATAGGTTGCGAACGTGGAACATCGCCAGAGTTAATCGAAACTGCGATTCAAAATGTCTGTCGCAGTTATCATTTAGCGGAAAGTGCGATCGCCGGTATTGCCACAATAGACACTAAAACTAATGAAACCGGAATTGTCGAGCTTTGTCAAGGGCGAAATTGGCCGTTAAAAACTTTTGCGGCTGATGTTCTAAATTCCGTAGAAGTTCCCAATCCTTCAAATATCGTCGCAAACAAAGTGGGGACGCCAAGTGTAGCAGAAGCCGCAGCACTTTGTGCGGCTAGCGGTGAAAGTTTAATCAAAAATCCCCTCTTAGTCGCCAAACAAATAGTTCGCAGTCAAAATCCCCCCCTTTTGCAAGGAGGGGTTAAAGTCGGTTCTGCGGTAACAGTTGCAGTTGCAGTTTGTACGATCGACTATCTGGGATAATATCTTTAGTTAGCCACAGTATCGGCATTCACAAATCGACCAATCAATCCAGAAACAAACGATAGCACGATCGCACCGAACAAAGCAGGCCAAAAACCGTTAACCGAAAAACCGATACTGAATGCACCCGCCAACCAAGAAGCCAGGGAAAGGGAAACGGCATTCACAACAAACAAAAACAAACCCAAAGTAAGAATGCTTAAAGGCAGTGTTAATAATGTAATAATCGGTCTGACAACCGCATTCACCAATCCGATAACCACCGCAGCTAGCATCGCCGCCGGAAAGCTAACCACCAGAATACCTGGTACAATTTTAGCTGTAATCACCAGCGAAACCGCTGCTACTATCCAAGTCAAGAAAAAGTTTAGCATATTTTGTTTTCATCTCCATCACTATTAATTAAGATTGTAGCTGTTTAGTCGATCGACCAAAGTTCGGGATACACTACCAGAAACCCACCTTGCGAGCACATCAGATTTATGAAACTCCGGCAACTAGCTGCATTCCTATTAGCGCTAACTATCTTCATCCTCCCGCAGCCAGCCCAGGCTCAATCTAAATATTACGCTCCTCCCCTGTCCTTTAGCAATGCCGAACTGACAAGACGCGATTTTTCCGGTCAAATGCTGCGGGCGGCTGAGTTCTCTAACGCTAATATGGACTTGACTAATTTTTCTAATGCCGATTTGCGGGGAGCAATTATGAGCGCTTCGGTGATGACTGAGGCGAACTTGCACGGAGCAAATTTAACTAATGCCATGATTGATCAAGTTAAATTTACTAAAGCGGATTTAAGCGATGCAATTTTAGCGGAAACAATTTTGCTGCGTTCTACTTTTGACGGAGTTAATATTACCGGTGCTGATTTTACCGATGCAATTATGGACGGCGCACAAGTTAAAGAATTGTGCACAAAAGCAAGCGGGATTAATTCTCAAACGGGAGTTTCTACTCGCGATTCTTTGGGATGCCGCTGATATAGTAGGGTATCATGCACCCTACTACAAATCTTGTCAATTACGGAAATCAAGAGGTTTGTAGTGGGGACTTTAGTCCTCATCAAAATTAGATGACTAAAGTCCTTACTACAAACCAGAATTACTGAGGCTTCGCTTTTTTCTGGGAAGCCGCATAATGCTCAGTCATTAACTGATTGACTTCTGGATTGTAAATTCGCAGATAATTCCAGTAATTCTCAAATACCGATTTTACATATCCTTTGGTTTCTGGAAACGGAATCTTTTCGGCAAAAGCATCCGGGTCACTAAAATCAAACCTCTTTAACCAATCTGCGACTGCATTCGGCCCTGCATTGTAACTAGCCACAGCTAACATCGAGTTATTCTTGTACTCGTCGTGAGTGTGATCCAAATACCACGTGCCGAGTTTAACGTTGTCGTCCACATTGTCCAAGGAATACTTTTTGAGACCGATTTTCTCAGCAACCCAAGATCCAGTTTCCGGCATTACTTGCATTAAACCTGTCGCGCCAACTACTGATTTAATCTGGGGCATAAACCGCGATTCTTGACGGATCAATGCTGTTACTAATACTGGATTTATTTTGCGTTCTTGCGACCATTTGACAATGGTTTCTAAGTAAGGAAAAGGATAAAGTGCTTGCCAATAAGCGGGCTGCTGTCTGAGAGCGAGGTATTCGGTTCTATCATCGGGTTGTTCGCGCTGCCGCAAACTCCCCACCATCCACAAACCGTCTAAATTGTCTCCGACTCCAACTCGCATTAAACCGTCGGTAAACTGTTGGGCAATAGTTGGCTCTAGGCGGTTGATAAATTCTATTTGCCACAGCGTCCAAGCATCTCTATCTTGACCTAATTGATAGAGTTCTTTCAACGCTGGAGAACCGGCGGTTGGTTCGGGGCGTTGGGGGGGGCGCACGACCTTGGGAGACAATTCTCGAACTGTGGTAAAGTCGCCTACTGGCCAGCCGAGAAATACTGCCGATCGCCATGCAAAATACGATTCTGGATAGCGTAAAATTGTGTAGTCAAATGCAGTCTTGGCGTCTTGTTCGCGGCCGAGTTGCTTTGCCCATTTCCCGACCCAAAATGCTGCTTCTGGAGCTTGTTCGCTGTCGGGATTGTTAGTGGTTAATTCTCTCGCCCACTGCCAAGCTGATTTTAAATCTCCGCCTTTGGCATACTGTTGGGCGATCGTCCAACGCAATTCGCCTGCTTTATCAGAATTGTTGTATTTTGTCAATAGCAACTTGCGGGTTTCTGAGGCGGATTGACCGCTCTTTGCTTTGTCGAGAAGTTGCGATTTATCTAACAAAGCTTCGGCGGCATAATTTGGGAATTTGCTAATTACCCGATCGAGATAAACCATCGCATCCTTGGGATCGCTCACCCGCGACAGCCGAATTAAACCCATGCCAGTATCTTCGGAATCGGGAAAATCCCGCACTAATTCTTGATAGGCAATTCTCGATTCTGGGATTTTTCCGTCGAGCCACAAACCGCGAGCTTTGCGGTAAAGATTTTTGGCAGTGCGGGGAGCTTTCCCATAGGCCATAGCTCCTTTGCCGTAATCCTGTTTTTCCCAATAGCCGAAGGCAATTTCTTCCCAATCTTCCGGTTTCAAAGCGCTGCTGTTTCGCTGCACCAGTTGTTCCAAAATTGTACCGTAATCTTTGACATAATGACCGTGTTTTGCGACGATCAGCATCAACTCCGGCTGATTGGGATTTTCTTTTAACTTGCGGAGGGCAATTTCTACGCTGCGGGGATGAGCGGGAAATTCAGTAATGAGTTGCTGCCAATATTCCGGTTTTGACTTGCCTAAAATATATAAAGCTTCGGCAGATACTGGGTCATTTGGATAGTTTTTGAGCAGTTCTTGCCAAGCTTGCTCGGCTTTGCCTTTGTCGCCGCTCAATTGGTAAGCTTGGGCTCTTTTAGCTGCAATGTGAGAGGCTAAAATCGGATATTCTTGCTCTAATTTGTCTAATAATGTTAATGCTTTAGCCGCATTTCCTTGCTGGATTAAATCGCCCGCTAGCAGGTAGCGGGCGCGGCTTTGAGGAGAGATTTGTTGTTGCGGGTTTGTACTTGCAGGCCCACTGGCGACAATCTCCACCAATTTAGCCGATCGCTCGCTGGGTGACAGCGATACCAGCATCTTGACGGACGATTCGGAATTCGCTGCATCCAGGGAGCCGCTCGCCTTCTGAAACGGGCCGATACCCATCCATTTCGCCGCAGCAACCAAAGAGCCGATCGCCATTACGCAAACTGAAACGCCCATTAAAACAGAAACTCGGGTTTTGCGTCGCTTTAGCATGGGAAAATTTAAGAGAATAACAATAAAAAACCGATCGCCAGCGGACTTGGCTGATATAGTACCAGAATTTATTTGGATGCGGAGCGGCTCAGGGTGCGCGATCGGTTTTTTATCCGCGCCAAAAAACCACAAACCACCAACTACAAAGTACAATCAAAAATCTAAAATATAAAGCGTAAATCAAAACATGGAATTTCTAGTCACCGATACAGCCCCCTCTGTTTGGACGGGAGACGCCCTGGCAATTGGTCTATTTGAGGACGCCGTAGAGATCGCGGGCGACTTGGCACAATTAGATGAAAAGCTTGCAGGCACTTTGAAAGAGCTGATTCAGGAAGCCGATTTTAAGGGCAAAGTCGGGACAAGCGCGATCGCCCGCGTCGGCGGCAACAATCCGATCCGCAAAATTGCGATCGTCGGTTTGGGCAAAACAGAGGATTTAAAATTAGACACTTTGCGGCAAGCTGCGGGTATTTGCGCCAAGCTAGCCAAAAAGGAGAAATGCAAAACCCTCGGAATTAGCTTTCCGGTGTGGAAAAACGCGCCGGATGTTACAGCCAGTGCGATCGCCGAAGGCGTGGAACTTTCCCTGCATCAAGACAACCGTTTCAAATCGGAACCCGACGACAAAAGCCCGCAAGTAGAACAAATTCATTTACTCGGTTTCGCCGGTACCGAAAGTGCGATCGCCCGCGCTCGCCAAATCACTGCCGGAGTTATTTTAGCACGGGAATTAGTCGCAGCACCCGCGAATTTTGTCACCCCGATTACAATGGCAGAAACCGCTGAAAGTCTGGCTGCCGAATGCGATTTAGAATTAGAAATATTAGAGCAAGAAGACTGCGAAAAACTCGGCATGGGAGCCTTTCTCGGCGTTGCCAGAGCATCCGACTTGCCGCCGAAATTCATCCACCTGACTTACAAACCCAAAGGCACACCGCGCCGCAAAATTGCGATCGTCGGCAAAGGATTGACCTTTGATTCGGGCGGTTTGAACATCAAAGGTGTTGGTAGCGGCATTGAAATGATGAAAGTAGACATGGGCGGCGCGGCGGCTACTTTGGGTGCGGCTTTGGCGATCGGGCACATCAAACCAGATGTCGAAGTTCACTTTATCAGCGCCGTCACCGAAAACATGATTAGCGGCCGCGCCATGCGCCCTGGAGACATCCTCACAGCTTCCAACGGCAAAACAATCGAAGTTAACAATACCGACGCCGAAGGTCGTTTAACCCTCGCTGACGCTTTAGTATTTGCTGATAAATTGGGAGTTGATGTAATTGTCGATTTAGCAACTCTGACGGGCGCTTGCGTAGTTGCTTTGGGCGAAGATATCGCTGGTTTGTGGAGTCCTCAAGATAGCGTCGCCGCCGAAATAGTTGCGGCCTCGGAATTTGCAGGCGAAAAGTTTTGGCGAATGCCGATGGAAGACAAATATTTTGATGGTTTGAAAGCTTTGCACGCCGACATGAAAAACACTGGGCCGCGTGCAGGCGGCTCAATTACGGCGGCGCTGTTTTTGAAACAGTTTGTCAAGGATACTGCTTGGGCGCATTTAGATATTGCCGGCCCGGTTTGGATCGAGAAAGAAAATGGCTACAACGGCCCTGGAGCCACTGGTTTTGGGGTTCGGACTTTGGTGCATTTGGTGTTGGGTGACGGTTAGTTAATTGGGGATTTTGAGTAGAGGTAGGGACACGGCTTTTGGAGTGTCCCTACGACCTTGGAAGCTGCTGTAAACTGGTTTCTATTTAACTGGTTCCCAGGCTGGAGCCTGGGAACCCATATCACTCTTGCTCTGCCTCTTCGAGGCGAAAATAGAAAGGTCGGCAAAGCCTCGCCTCTTACCCGAAATCAGGAGACGGCAGTGGCCGGGGGCCATCGGGGTTTTTTTGGTGAACCGGACGGCGGCGACAGATTTAGGGGGGGTTGGGAGGGGGTGACGGCCAATGAATATTAACCCGCCAAATGGCGATACAAAGTGGTATTGG
>JANNOR010000122.1:0-33333 GCA_031399265.1 Cyanobacteria bacterium SOY_34_metabat_3
TCCCCCTAAATCCCCCTTAAGAAGGGGGACTTTGATCGGACTCTTGTCCCCCCCGACCTAAGGGGGGCTCGTTCGGATCTGGATTTAATAGTCAAACAGCAATCTCTGACTGGATTTGAGCTTAAGTTGACACCTATGGGCAGTGCCGTGTCCCTACATTTCACCTGGAATACCCTGTAAATTATCGTTGATTCGATCTCGCCCCCGGCCGGAAACGGCACTGCCATTTCCCTACAGACGATAACTTATAATTTGTTCGTAGTGCTAGTTTTCGGCGTTGTTGAATTTAGGTATGATTCACTCGCTATAGCAATCCCTGAAATTTAGTAGGGGCAATTCATGAATTGCCTGGGCAATTCATGAATTGCCCCTACTCTAAATTTGGGAGGCAAATCATACTCCTTTCTCAGCAACGCCAAAATTAAAACTAAGTCAGCGGCTGCGAATTCACCCGCCGAATAGCCACAACAGCAGGTTGAGGCGGATTGTTAACTTTTTTCCCCGGCCAATTAGAGCCGACAGGCACTTTTCTAGTCTGTATAAACTCCTTGCCATCAATAGTTTGTATGGCAAACTTGCGGTTGTCTGCTGCCATATCCTTCCGCATCCCGTTGACTTCTCCCGGATGCTGAACCGCCAAAAACAAAGTCTTTTCATCCTCCGTAAAAAACGGCCCAGTAGTTTCGCACTCCATCGGCCCAATTCCAAATAAGAAAGCCTCTCCAGCATTCGGGCCAGAAACCGGCAAAAACCAGATTGCATTATTGCCGTACAAACCGCGCAAACTAGACTGGCTTATTGGTTTCCCATCCTTGTCAACTCTACCAGCAGCAACAGCCCCATTTAGTTTGTCAGAAGACATATCATTAACCATCCAAACATTACCGCCCTTGTCAATTACCAAATTATCTGGATTAGCAAAACCCAAGCCACCATCAGCCGGTTCGCCGCCCGTCGCAAACATTTTCCACTGGAAACTCATTGCAGACGGTTCGTTACTATCTTCAATTAAGCGCATAATCCAGCCGTATTCGTAAGGTTTGCCGTCCTTGCCTTGAAAAATCCGCAAATCCGGCCCGCCATCGCTATCGCTTGCAGAACCGGAAGTAAAGGTAATGTACAGAGAACCATCAGGAGCAATTTCGGTATCTTCGGGACGAGCAGTGCAAGTAGCTCCTGCTGCGCTGGCGGCATAATGAGCGTCTATTAAAATTGCGCCTTGTTTTTCATTGTCCGTGCCTTCGTAGAGGTCACCTAAAGTCTTAAACTTCTTCTTGAAATCAACGACTTCTGCATCTTTTCCTACTTTGAAAAAACCGCCTTCGGGCCGCTGTGGCAAATTAATTATTCCGCCTGCATGAATGCTAGGCAAATCTGGATTGACAGCAGTGTCAGCTTTTAATGCAATCCACTTACCAGTGCCGTCAGCATTGAACTTAGCAGCATAAAGCATTCCGTCTGTCAATAGCTTAGAATTAGCTTTATCCTTGGGGTCTTTAACTGCGTTTTTGCTGACGAACTTGTAGATATGTCCGCTGCGTCGATCGCACCCAGAGTAAAATGCTAAAGGTTTACCCGCCACTACTCGAATACCGACGGCTTCGTGGCGGTAGCGTCCCAGCCAAGTGTGTTTAGTGCCGTAGTCTGTCGGGTTAGCTGGGTCTACTTCTACCATCCAACCGTATTTGTTCCCCGCCAAGCCGAACACATTACCTAAACCGCCAATTTCTTCAGCATCCATGTAGAAATTTTTCTTGCTTGGATCGAAAGACGTACCGTCTGCAAACACAGGTTCCGGCACGAAATTCTGGATGTTTTCTTCAGCACTAAAAACCGTTCCCCAAGGCGTAGTTCCGCCAGCGCAGTTATTAAAAGTGCCGATGATTTTGTCGCCCAATTTGTCTAGGTAGCCTTTACCTTTTTTGTTGAACACAGCTACTCCCGGGCCCGTGGATTTGAGGTAGCGCCCGTCTTCTAGGCCAGAAATGCCAGTAATTCGGCGATCGGCTGGAGAATTCGTCCTTACCCATTTGCCATCATCATTTCTGAACACAGAAATTACCCCAATTCCCACATCAATTAATGCTGCTTTCGATACTTCTCGAACCATTTTTTTGATCGGGTCTGTTTCTGGCACAGGAAAGACATTAATTCCGGCTTTTCCGGCGGGTGTAACTGCCTCTTCTAGTTTGGCAAAAGGCAGAGATTTGCCAATAACTTTTTGATAAGTTTGAATCCAAGGCTTGGCACTGATATACTCGAAGTTAACGGTCAACAATCCCTCACCTTTGCCAGTTTCTACAAAAGAGAGATAGTCATTGTTGTAGCCGAAGTGAGAATCGCCCACTTTGTCTCCCCAAGCAGCTATGATATCGTAGGTAAAGCCTTCAGGAAGTAGGAGGTCATCTGCTACTTCATAAGCACTGTAAGCTTGCGCTTGCTGCTGAGTGGAGGCGGTGCTAATTTGGATTAATTGTCCGGTTTCTGCTACTAAACCGCTGCTAGTTGGCAAAGGCATCGGCCCTTTGACTGGTTTGAAGTTGATGCCTCGTGCAATATTTTCCGCATCTTTCGCAGAACTAGCACCATCTGAGAAGGGCATGACAAATTTTTGTTGGCAAGAATTGAGCGCAACACTACCTGCTGTTGCACTGAAGAAAAGTAGGAATTCTCGACGCTTGATAGTCATAGGTAAAAAATTGGTTAACGACTGAGCATCCGCCGACTCAAAACTGAATTGATTGTAAGTTTTTTTGAATTCAGGGGGCGAGAAATGTCTTTTTGCTTTGTTTACGAGCGGTCAACTTCCCCGATCGCACTCAAGCCCCAATCTCTCACCTTTTGTAACACAAGTCGCTGGAATTAAGTATATATCCCGATCGCAGGAGAGTCGATCGTACCCAAAATTTACGTAAAAATAACTAGATTAGGTGCGCAAAATTGTATCATTATCTTAGTTGATTCGCCAAATTTACCTAAAATTGTCAGGTACGCAATCCGCAAAGCTGCAATTGATCTCAAATCCGTTTGCATCGGAATGATATAAACAAAGGAGACGGAGGAGAGGGAGGAGACGGCAGTGCCGTCTCCCTATCGCAATCAATTGTAGGGACACGGCACTGCCGTCTCCTCTATATTATTCCGGCGCAGCCGGAATTGATATGACAGGGCTAGCCCTGTACCTTACGCAGACAAATAAGGACACAATATTGTTGTGTCCCTACGTTATGTTCGATCGCAACTTGCAACCTTACAACTAATCTAAAAATTCAACCAAATCGATAGCCAAACCCCCGTACCGTAATGATATATTCCGGTTGGCCCGGATCGATTTCCAACTTTTCGCGCAGCCAGCGGATGTGAACATCAACTGTTTTGCTATCTCCGATAAAATCTTGACCCCAAATTTTTTCCAGCAACTGATCGCGAGACCAAACTCGCCGGGGATGACTCAT
Organism: Cyanobacteria bacterium SOY_34_metabat_3; assembly: GCA_031399265.1. Classification (GTDB taxonomy): domain Bacteria; phylum Cyanobacteriota; class Cyanobacteriia; order Cyanobacteriales; family Microcoleaceae; genus Microcoleus. The sequence continues at coordinate 3,456 of JANNOR010000122.1, forward strand.
AAATAGTTCTAGTAAGCGAAACTGTTTAGGAGAAAATTTCACTTCAACGCCGCGAACCAACACGCGACATTCTTCAGGATACAGAGTTATGCTCTTATGTTGCAGCATTACCGGTTGTGGCAACTGACCGAGGCGCTGGCGCCGCATCAGCGCCCGACAGCGAGCGATAAACTCCCGCATTCCAAAAGGCTTGGTCAGATAATCATCCGATCCGGCTTCTAGATAAAAAGCGCAATTGTTGGCACTTCCTCTAGCACCGATAATCAAAATAGGTACGGGATTGCCCTGATGCCGTAACATTCGACACAGATCCAAACCGTTGATTGAATCCATAATCAACAGGTTAAAGCCAAATTCACCGTGGTATGACGAGGAAACCTGCACAGAAGGCAGAGCGTTGCGCCCATCGCTAGTAACCACCACCTCATAGCCCTGTTCTTTTAGGGCTAAAGCTAGCATTTCCCGCAACAGGTCTTCACCTTCCAGTAACAAGATGCGGCCGGCTTGTCCAACAGCCAGCCTTGAAGGACTTTCGCTTAATTCAGCAGAAGACATAAATATCAATGGGAGTTTGTTTGTTTGTAGCTAGCGGGAAGTGCCTTCTTCAGTAGCTGAGACACTCTCGCGGTGCGATCGTTTGTAGAACGATCGACTATTCAATCACTTATAATCCTTCGCCAGTCCATCCAACAGACACGCGCTCGACTGTTTCTACTTGCTCGTGCAAGAAATATAGCCGTTGAGCAGTTGCGATAGCTGCGCTGTCTGCCTGACTCCAGGCGTTAGAAGCCCGGTCATTGTTAGGGGTCGGTATTACTTTGTAAAACATTGCCCGCCGTTAATTGACCAGGTAACACCCACTTTACAGGGAGATGGGTTTATCGTACTTCTAAAAGGTTATTAAAAGGTAAAGTTTTAGTAAAGAAATAGTTAAATTATTAAAGCTATGTAATGTTAGTTTTAAAGTTTAACCGAACTCTACAGCTTTGTTTGAAGACAGAATACTGATCGAATATACGCTCTGAAACCAGTTTGCTCTAAAAATATCGGGCAAAAATAACTATAAATCCAGGCATCAACCGGGTTTTTGAGAATTGTGCGTCGCGGGTTTAACGCTTTTGGCGGTCGATCGCCCCACAACTGACTGATTCCCGCTACGATCGAACTTACAAGTAAAAATTAAAATTCTGTAAACTGCCTATAATGTTGTTGCATTTGAGTACCTGGCCCGAGGTAGAAGCTTATCTAGAGAGCTCCCGAGGCATAATTATCCCGATCGGCTCCACGGAACAGCACGGGCCCACCGGCTTAATTGGCACTGACGCCATTGCTGCTGAGGCGATCGCCCTCCGTGTCGGCGAAGCAGCCAACGCCTTAGTCGGCCCGACAATTAACGTCGGAATGGCCTTGCACCACACCAGCTTTCCCGGCAGCATCAGCCTCCGACCGCAGACGCTGATACTCGTAATCAGGGATTATATCACATCTTTGGCAAAAGCGGGATTCGATAAATATTTCTTCATCAACGGTCACGGCGGCAACATTGCGACGATGAAAGCAGCATTTGCCGAGAGTTACGCGCATTTATCGGATTTGAATATCCCGAATTGCGATCGAATCCAGTGTCAAATCGGCAACTGGTTCATGTGCGGTTCAGTCTACAAACTCGCCAAAGAATTGTACGGAAACCAAGAAGGCTCCCACGCCACCCCGAGCGAAATCGCCTTAACCCAGTACCTTTATCCAGAAGCAATCAAGCAAGCACCGCTTTCGGAGGAAGTTGCTTCCGGGTACAAAATTTACAGTGCTGCTGACTTCCGGCGTCGATTCCCCGACGGGAGAATGGGTTCAAATCCGGCATTAGCAACTCCCGAACACGGCCAGCAATTTTATGAATTAGCAGTCAAAGAATTGACTAATAATTATTTGGAATTTTTGAACTCAGATTAAGTAAATCAGGACACGGCAGTGCCGTTTCCCTACAATTAATTTGGCCTAGGGACACTCCAAAAGCCCATAGGTGTCAACTTAAGCCTGAAAGCCTTGATAAATCTAGTTTTTACCCCAGTCCAGATCCCCCTAAATCCCCCATAAGAAGGGGGACTTTGAGAAGATTCCGGTTCCCCCCCTTCTTAAGGGGGGCTAGGGGGGATCTGGCCTTAATAGTCAAACAGCAATCTGTGACTAGGTTTGAGCTTAAGTTGACACCTATGGGCATGGCGCCGTGTCCTCGCCGATCATTCCGTCGCAGTTTCCTGTCGTTTTAGGCTGCTTCTGCTTCTGCTTCGGCTTCGGCTTCCGGTGCATCTGGGACATCTTGCTTGATCGTCAAATAGCGAATCACTTCTTCGCTAAGACGCATTGCGCGCTCCATCGGAAAAATTGCAGCGCCGGGAGCTGTATAGTTCATTTGAACGTATACCCCGTCGCGGTGCTTGCCGATTTCGTAAGCCAAACGGCGCTTGCCGCGGTGCTGAGTTTCGATATTTTCAGCACCTTGATCGCGCAAAATTGTTTGATATTTCGCGATCGCCTGGTCAGTCATTTCTTCACCCAAATCTGGGCGTAGAATGTACATTGTCTCGTAAATAAACGGTTTCATGGCAATAATCCCTTATGGACAAACAAGGCTTCTCGCGAAGCAAGGACTTATTATCATATCCCAACAATGAACAATCTCAAAACTAAAAAACCAAATTCCTCAAACCGCAGTCCCTCGCGGTGGAGGACGCTGTGGATATATGGGATGATGAGCGCGATCGCACTTTTAATGCTCTTTCCCTTGCTGTGGCTGCTCAGTACCTCCCTCAAATCCCCCAGCGAAAACATCTTTCAATTTCCCCCGCAACTGTGGCCGCAACAGCCAACCCTCGAAAACTTCATCAAAGTTTGGCAAACCAGCCCCTTCGGCCAGTACCTGTTCAACAGCAGCCTGATTGCCGGCCTCACAGTTAGCATCAATGTCCTGTTTTGCGCCCTCGCCGCTTACCCCTTAGCCAGACTCAACTTTCGCGGCCGCGAAGCTATCTTAATTGCGATCGTTTCCACAATCATGATTCCCTTCCAAATCGTGATGATTCCGCTGTACGTACTGACAGTACAACTCGGATTAAAAAATAGTTATTTAGGCGTCATCTTTCCCGGATTAGCATCAGCCTTCGGCATATTTTTATTGCGACAAGCATTCCTCGCAGTTCCCAAAGAATTAGAAGAAGCCGCCCGCATCGACGGCTGTTCGGAATTAGGTATTTGGTGGCACGTCATGATTCCGGCAATTAAGCCGGCTTTAGTCACTTTAGGAATTTTTGTATTTATCGGTTCTTGGAGCGATTTTCTGTGGCCGCTGCTAGTTTTAGACAGACCGGAATATTACACATTGCCTCTAGGTGTAGCCAATTTAGCAGGGACATTTTCCTTGGATTGGCGTTTAGTTGCGGCGGGTTCCATCATTTCCATCATACCAGTTTTAGGACTGTTTTTGCTGTTGCAAAAATACATTGTACCGACAGAAACAGCAGCCGGAGTCAAGGGATAGAATCGGGGCATGGGGCATGGGGCATGGGGCATGGGGCATGGGGTATTGTCAGTCTAAAATTCTTCCTTCTTCCTTCTTCATACAACTCACAAAATTTATTTGCCGTGTACGAACTACCAGAGATTCGCTCGATTATTGACCGTACTGCTATCGTAGATACGATAGTCGGTTTTGCAAATGCGTTCGATGCCAAAGACTGGCAAAAAGTGCGATCGCATCTAACCGACGAAATAGATATCGACTATTCGGAATTTCGGAGTGAACCTCCCAGACGAATAACCGCAGAAGAATATATAAAACAGCGAGTAGAAGGTCTTGCAGGTTTGCGAACGCTGCACGTCAGCACGAATCACGAAGTAACTATTAACAATAATACTGCCAAATGTCAGTCTGCATACCAAATTTATCGACTTGACCCCAATCGTGAATCGGGACAGAATCGGCTGGATACAGCAGGAAACTATTTTCACTCCTTGATTAAAACAGACAAACATTGGCTGATCGCAGGAATTAAGCAAACTGTGGTGATTGTCAGCGGCAATCCTCAAGTTCACGGTAGCCTGCGCGGGACATCGCAATAAAATCTAATTCAAAACTGAAATGAGAGCCTATTTATATTAACTTAAAATTTCCGGTTATCTCGGAGTAAAAACAGCACTAGGATAAGCAATCCGCTTGTGATTGAACTGTTCCCAAACCCGGACAAAAATCTCGGCAATTAGAGACATATTCTCTCTAGTCAAACCCGAATCGAGCAATTGATTATCCTGCCAGCGAGCTCTCAAAATCCGATTGACCATATTCAAAGCCTCTTCATGAGTAGCATCTTTGAGCGATCGCAAAGCAGCCTCGCAAGAATCTGCCAGCATCAGAATCCCGGTTTCCCGCGACTGCGGAATCGGCCCGTCGTAGCGAAAATCCTCCTCCCTCACTTCCCGACTTTCGATGATTAACTTTGAATAATCCGCATCTGCTAAAGTAATGTTTAAACCTTCTAGTTCTTTGGCCGCAATTTGCAGCGCTTGGTGGTAGAAATAAGCAATTAACATGGTACCTTGGTGCTCGGGAATAAACGCTTGAATCGCCTTCGGCAATCGATGCTTCCGCGCCATCACCAAACCCTCGGTAACGTGCTTTTTGATAATTTCGGCACTCGCCCAAGGGTCATTAATTTCATCGTGTTTGTTGCCTCCGCCCATTTGATTTTCGCAAAATCCGAGCGGGTCGTGCATTTTTCCAATATCGTGGTACAGCGTCCCAGCCCTGACTAGCTCAACATTGCAGCCGAGTTCCCGGGCAGCAGCCTCTGCCAAACTAGCCACAAACAGCGTGTGCTGAAAAGTGCCTGGAACCTCGGCAGCCAGCCTCTTCAACAGCGGGCGGTTGGGATTGGCAAGTTCCGCCAGCCGGATCGGGGTGATCAAGTCAAAGACGTGTTCTAAATAGGGGCTGATGCCGATCGCCACAACGCTCCAAGCCAAACCGGCCAAACTTTGCGCCCCCACCGTACCGAGAACCACGTACCAAATCGCACCAGTAGCCGCGCTGGCGATCAGAGTCCCCACCAAATACACGGTACCCTGAGTCAAGCCGACACCCACGCCCAAAAGAGCCAATTCCTCGCGCGATCGCAGCCGCCCGGCCATAAAAGCGCCCAGCAATCCCCCCGCCGCGCTAGCCACCAAATGAATCAACTCTATATCCAAGCCAACGGGCAGCAGCGCCGATAGGAGTCCCACCACAGTCACTCCCACCGCCGAACCGTAGAAGCCACCGACCAAAATTCCGATCGCGGGCAAAGTCGTCCAAGGCAGTCCCAAACTCACCAGCACCGGCGCGCTCAAAGTCAGCAGCAGCAATAGCAAATGATCTCGTCGGCGCAAGCGGTAGTGCCTTTCCACCAGCAGTACGATCGCAATTGCGCCGCCAACCAAACAAACAAAACCCGCCAGCCCGATCCAATTCACCCCCCGCCGGCTCAAACCAAAATAGTCCAGCAACACAAAATCTTGCTGGGTGATTTCTGTTCCCTCCGCAACAATTATCCCGCCCTGCTCTACTTCCAGCGTCACCGGTTTCACCTTTTGGGCAGCCAATTCAGCTAGCTGTTTGGTTTCCTCGGGATCTCTCACCAGATTTGGCTGCAAAATCGCTGTTAAACCCTCAACCGCCAAAGCTTGGGACTCTAAGGGCACTTCATCTGTTATTTGCAGCTTCACAGCTTCTTTCAAAATCTCTTTTGGCAACCCCTGGGGGATACCTTGAGCCAGCATCATTTTTGCCGCCCGGCTCATACCCGTTTGGGTTTTCTGCCAAGCTGCATCCTCTAAGTCAAACAGCGAAGTATCGTAAATTAGTCCGACTCCAGAAACCGAAGGTTTTCCCAGGGTCTCCAAAGCATTGAGATAGCGCCGGCGAGCCGAGTCTATACTGTCTGTGAGGCTTTGAAACTCCTCAGAAGAGACCGATCGCCTGTAAGCTTGCAGTTGAGCTACAGCATCCTGATGAGACTTGTTATCTGTCTGCGCGGCACTAGCGGGGGAATCCAAATTCAACCTCTGGGAAGTTGCACTGTTGTCTCCCGCTTGTGCCAAGATCGATCGCCACTCCCACTCTGGAGTGCCCCGCAAGTAAAGCTGAGCCGCATTTGACAGCGCGGATGGCGAAGCAAACGGAAACGAGCCTACCGCCCGCCGCAGTTCGTCCCCGTGTTGCCAAAATTGTTGCAATTCTCGATCGATTTGCCGATCGACCGTACGATCGAGCATTAATATCGCCACAGCCCCGATCCGCGCTGCTTTCCGCTGTTCTTCAGTAGTTTTGTAATCGGGGATGCTAGCACTCTTCGGAGCCTTAATCGTCTGAGGAGCTTTCGTCCCCACATCCAGTTTCGGCTGGTTGTAGAAGCGGTGGCCGAGAGTGCTGCTGAGGGAAACTACCGCCACCAGCGCCAACATAGGGGAACGAGCTTGATTTTTGAGGCTTGAAGAAGAAGTTTTACTTTTAAATCTCGTAAAAGTCTCGGGTAGAACCCATTTCTTGACCGACAAACGGCTCGGAAAAGGCCCACCAGGGCGATCGGGATCTGAAGAACTGCCGCCATTTTGCACTTTAGCAATATGTTGGCGCCCAGAGCGCGCAGCCCCTAGCTGCTCAATCTGCCGCATCAATGAGGAGAGCGTATTCATTTGTGTCGAAGATATATCACTGTTATCCAGCAGATGAGTCAGAATTTCTGACTCTGCATCTTGATTGAGTTTATCCGAACTGCGGGGGGTGAATATTTAACCGCGCAGGCTACTTTACCTGACTCTCGCCAGCAGTTGGGTTTGCTGACTTCCCTTGTCCCTCTTGAACAGAACTCGCGCGAGGCGAGGCTAAACACCCGGTTTCTCCGTAGATTCCTGGTTGCCAAACCCCATATTTTCCAAGAAACCGCGCTTTTTGAGGCCAGCACGTCCGATTTAATTTTTTACCTTTTAATCTTTAATTATCCCTTTCCTTCCGCTTTTGCTTTTGACTTGTTAATTGCTAATTTCTAACTGCTGATTTCTGTTTTCCCCTCCGTGTTTAAAGCTCCAGACTTTATATTTTACGAGGTCTAATGACATAAGGTGCCGCCACCGATCGGGCGTAAGCGTTGCCCTCGCAGAGGATCGCCCAGGAGTCTGGACCTGCCGTTGGGTTGTAAACTCCAGCCCAAACAGCAAACAGGTTATTTGCTAACTCCACAATTTTTGCATCGCTGCCGGTTTTCCAGACCGAGGGTTCTGGGCCGCGGGCCAGCAAAGGCGATTCAACAACCGCCGAAGATAGCTGTCGCCATTCTACAGGAATCGCAGCAGCGCCGTTGTACGCTCCAGACAAAGCTCCCGTCAAAGCGCAGGTGAGTTGTCCCGCTATGCCGCAGCGGGCCGCCCGCACCACTGACAAGCGCAAGTCTTCTGGGGTGTTCAAGAAGCAGTAGAAAGCTAGGGCAATGGGAATAAAATTTTCCGGGTTGACAATTGACTTTGTTTGTGATATGCGATCGCCCTCGCCCTGTTTTTCAGGCAAAACTGTAGCGCTTTTGCACAGGTGAGCGGTCGCTGTTTCTAAATCGGCTCCTTGTTCTAGTAATATTTGTACTTGCAGCAGCAACTCTGTCAACGCATTATCTGTTTGGACGTAGGAAATTGTTTGTTCGATCGCCGTTGCGGGGTCAAGTCTTTGTTTGAGCGATCGGGCGATCGCAAATCCCACCGCTAAAACTGCTGTCTCATATTCTGCCCCGTTTTCTTTGGGCCAAACCTCCGTCGCCAGCATGATTTTTTCTCGCAGCTTGGCTTTATTTTCGTGAAAAAACATCACTATCGGCAGCGAAGCAATCGCAGCTTCTGAAGGGTTAAGCAGGCTTTGAAACTCACTGATTTGTGGATTGTAGATTTCCGACTTGGCAAATGCTTCCCAAGCATCGCGCCAATCTTTTAAATCTAAACCATTGCACCGAATTAAACTTTGAAACCAGGCTACCGCAAGTCTCCCACATTCAGATGATTCTTTGCCCGTGGGGATTTTAGTGCTGGGAGAATGCAAAGCCAATGTTGCATGACTCAGGGTTAATTGTTGGTGTTTCGTCAATTGTAAAATTGGCTGCAAGTCTTCTCTTTGGGGCGAAATACCCACCAGTTGCCTCTGGTATTGCAGACCGATAGAGTCTCCTAAAACTGCCCCGAGTATGGTTCCTTGAAACTTGCTCAACAAAGAATGCCGCATTTGAATTTAACTCAAGTTGCTAGTAATTGGTAATTGTAATTGGTCATTGGGAATTTATTACCTTATATCTACAGCGGTTCTCAAGCGTGATGCCCTATGCCCTATGCCCTATGCCCTATGCCCAATTACCCATTACCATTCTTCTGATTATTTGAAATTAAACCCAAACATATAAGGGCTGGTTTTCCATCTAAAACCGGCCCTCATCCGATCGCGAAAATCGGCGCATTTTTAATTTTTAATCAAGTGACTAACTAGAGCTTGCAGCCCCAGCCGGTAACTTTCCGAGCCAAAACCGCTGATTTGCCCGATCGCCACCGCTGCAATAAACGAATGGTGCCGAAAAGCTTCCCGACGGTAAATATTGCTCAAATGAACTTCCACCGCAGGAATATTCACTCCTGCGATCGCGTCTCTAATTGCCACACTCGTGTGAGTATAAGCTCCAGCATTAATCAATAAGCCTTGATGCTGCCCTAACATCGAGTGAATGGCATCCACCAAGACTCCTTCGTGATTCGACTGCTGAATAGACACTTTCACCTGGAGAGCTTGTGCTTCTCGTTCTAGCAACTCGTTGATATCATTTAAAGTTGCAGAACCATATACTCCAGGTTCTCGCAGACCTAATAGATTCAGATTAGGGCCGTGAAGTACCAGGATATTTAACAATTTTTAAAATTCCATCACAACAAAATATTTGAGTTTTGAATTGGGATTTCAAACCAACTTCAAACCTCAAACCTCAAATTTCAAAGCTCAAGTCCAGTCCCAACTACCGGCGATGCCTGGGTTGGTTCACTGGAATAGGAATCGGCTGTAGTTCCGGTTGAGCTTCTGGATTCAACAGTCCTTCAATCAGCTTGCGAACCCATTCTTCAATTTGTCCCAGCACCTTTTCAATGTTTTCCATTGAACGGATAGCTCCTTTTTTTATAGTCTAAACTGCTAAACCGACGGCTAAATTTCTGAAATAAAGCGAGCGCAACCTTAAGATAAAAGATTTAACTTGCTTTTTAGCTTGCTAGCTCTTTTGAGCAAAGCAGAGAATCAGTACATTTGTCCGTCAGTCCTCTCTTATTATCATAACGAATCTTTACAGATAATCAAGAGGTAATTGGAAAATTACGGAACAATCTCGGAACGCAGAGTGTTAAATGAATCTTAAGCTTGCGGTTGACGGTTGACAATTGACAAGGGACTGGATTTTTTCTAGGCTTTTGCCAATAATTTACGCCGAAGTCGATCGAGCGCCGTACAGCTACTCAGATTCCGAATCCAATCGCGGCTTCGCGCATCGCCAAACCGGTATTCAAAACTTTCTGCCTCGCCGTCGCCCGCCAAGCCAACATAAACCAGTCCCACAGGTTTAGCATCCGTACCGCCTCCGGGCCCGGCGATACCTGTAATGCTCAATCCCCAATTGGTATTGAGCCGCAAGCGCACTCCCGCAGCCATTTGTTTTGCCACTTGGTGGCTGACTGCCCCAAATTCGGCTAAATCTCGGGGATTAACACCTAATAATCCTTCCTTAACCCGATCGTCATAGGAAATAATCCCGCCCAAAAAGTAGGAAGAACTACCCGCAACACCAGTCAGCATCGCTCCCAACCCGCCTCCGGTGCAGGATTCAGCCACGCTGAGAGTTTCGCCAGCCAAAAGCAGCAATTTACCGACAGTCGAGGGGAGGGTATCGGTATCAGCACCGTAACAGTCTAGGCCAGCAATCTGGAGCAACTGTTGTTCGATCGGCTCAATCAACTTTTTAGCAGCAGCTTCCGATTCAGCGCACGCCGAAATTCGCAGTTTTACTTCGCCGTGATTGGCGTAAGGAGCCACAGTAGGATTAGTTAAATTCAGAAAACTATCTACTTTTTCAGCGAGTGCCGACTCAGCAATTCCCCAAAATTTCAATGTGCGGCTGCAAATAGTTTCGGTGCACCACCCGTTATTTTGCAGGTAAGGAACGGCGATTTCTCGCCACATCAACTGCATTTCCGCCGGTACGCCGGGAAATGTCATGACTGTGACGTTGGGAACCGGTTGCCAAATAATCCCCGGTGCAGAACCTGTGCGGTTTTGGAGAATGTCCGCACCTTCGGGAATCAAAGCTTGTTTGCGGTTACTGGGACTCATGGTGCGTCCTCGTTGGGCAAATTTTTGTTCGATATCGGCGATAATTTCCGGCTTTTCGACGAGGGGAATACCAAAATAATCGGCGATAGTTTCGACTGTGAGGTCGTCTGGTGTGGGGCCGAGGCCTCCTGTAAACAACAGTAGTTGCGATCGACCTACAGCTATTTCTAACACTTGTTTAAGGCGATCGGGGTTGTCGCCCACCACTGTTTGATAGTAGTGAGGGATTCCCAAACTGGCTAACTCCTTGGCTAAAAACTGGGAATTGCTATTGAGAATATCCCCTAACAGCAATTCAGTACCCACACAAATAATTTCAGCAACCATTCAATTAGATTTTAGATTGGGGCATCGGGCATCGGGCCGAAGAGCATCGGGCATCGGGCATCGGGCATCGGGCATTGGGCATCGGGCCGAAGAGCATCGGGCCTTGGTTATTAGAACGAACAACTAACAATAAATAACCAATAATTTCTTCCTTCTTCCTTCTTCCTTCTTCCTTCTTCCCTCATCTTGCGTGTCTCCAAACTTTCCAGCTAGCGTATCCCAGCAAACTTGTCGCACCCATAGCGTAAATGACGCCGCTGGGAACCGAAAAAGCTAGGGCTAAACTTCCCACCCACAGCGTCAGGGCGTAAATGAACAAAACCGCAAATCTGTGGGATAGTCCAGCTTCTAAAAGTCGGTGGTGGAGGTGGCGTTTGTCAGCAATAAACGGTGATTTGCCGTTACGGAGCCGATCGAGAATCACCGCAGACATATCTAAAATCGGTACAGCTAAAATTAAATATGGCAGCAACACAGAAGTGATCGCCGTAGTTTTAACTAACCCAATCACTCCAACTCCAGCCAGAGTAAACCCGATAAAATAAGCCCCGCCATCTCCCATAAAGATTTGAGCCGGATTGAAATTGTAGCGCAGAAATCCCAGGGCCCCGCCAGCTAGAGCCGCGGCAATTAGGGCAGCCGCCGGTTGGTTCATCGACAGACTGACAATCAGCATCACAACTGCTGCAATCCCTGAAACTCCGGCTGCTAAACCGTCCAAACCGTCAATCCAGTTAATGGCGTTGGCCATACCGACGAGCCAAATCACCGTAATGGGCAAGCTCAGCCAGCCAAGATCCGTCAGTCCCAGGGAGGGAACTGTCAGAAACTCAATTTGTACGCCTGCGATCCAAACGATGCTGGATACGCCAATTTGCATGAGCAAGCGTTTGATGGCGGAGAGCGAAAATAAGTCGTCTGCTAAACCGATGAGGAAGAATCCGATGCCGCCGAGAGTGACTCCCCAAATTTCGTATTCGTCTTTGGGATTGAGAACTTGTCCGCTAGCATCTATGAAGCCTCCAGAGAGCCAGACTATTAGGAGAGCAATGATAGTGCCGAGAAAGATGGATACTCCTCCCAAGCGCACCATCGGGCGCTGGTGGACTTTTCGCTCGCCTGGCCGATCGACTCGCCCGCTTTTGAGACCAATTTTTTTGACTATTGGTGTACTCCAGAGGACGACGCTCGCAGAAACCAGAAAAGCGACTACATGGTACAGATACTGGTGCGGCATCTGAAATCAATTTTAAATAGTGCAGGGCAATTAGACTGTCAGGCAGAGTCTACTACATTTCAGATGGCTTATCACAAGGAAACATCTTTAAGTGCGACTGGGGGTTTGCGAGCCGGAGATTTGCCGGAGTGGAAGTTGCTTCATTGCAAATTGTGAGGTTTTTAACTTACAGCAGATTGCAAGTTTATGAAGTACGCCTCCGATCGCTTCGAGTAGGGAGACGGCAATGCCGTCTCCCTACAACGGCTAGAATTAAGAGCTAGTAAATCGATCTTTCGCGATGAAAGAGTCGATCGATATTTAGCGATCGGGCTTACTTGAGCGATATCTTTCGATCTCGACAAATATCATTACTCAAACCAGCCGCGCTCGACAAATATCTTTAGTGAAAACCACCTTTCGCGATCGATATTTTTGGTAAAAACCGCTTGTCAATATCGCTACCCTCAACTCTCAATCTTTCCCGGCTCTTTTACCCTTTTACCCGTACACTTCCAACTACAAATTCCCCGTCACCTATCAGGAAAATTAAGCTAATGCCGGCACTTTTAAGGATAAGTGCGGATATAACGGGAAGCGACCGCAAAGTGCAGCTACTCGCCGCAGGCAATCGGCGGCGACGCTTTCATCATCTGGATTCAACAGTCGATCGGCAATAATATTACCAATTTCGGTAAATTCAGGAGTTCCCATTCCCCTCGTCGTCATCGCTGCCGAACCGAGTCTCAAACCGCTGGTGACAAAAGGCGATGCCGGATCGAAAGGCACAGTATTTTTATTAGCAGTAATATTCACACCGCTAACTAATTGGTCGGCTCGCTTGCCTGTCATGTTTGCCGATCGCAAATCAACTAACATTAAGTGATTGTCCGTACCACCGGAAACGAGTTTTAAACCCCGCTGCTGCAACTGTGCAGCTAAAGCGCGGGCATTTTCAATTACTTGACCGGAATAAGTTTTAAATTCTGGCTTTAACGCTTCACCGAAAGCTACTGCTTTGCCCGCAATCACGTGTTCCAAAGGCCCGCCCTGAGAGCCGGGAAACACTGCTTTGTCGAACTTTTTGCCTAATTCCGGGTCATTGGTCAAAATCAAGCCGCCACGGGGCCCGCGCAGGGTTTTGTGAGTGGTGGTGGTGACTGCATGACAGTGCTGAAGCGGGCTGGGGTGGTGACCTGTGGCGACTAACCCGGCGATGTGGGCGATATCGGCGAGCAGGTAAGCTCCGATTTCGTCGGCGATCGCTCTAAACTTCTCAAAGTTGATAATTCGCGAATAAGCTGAGTACCCGCAAATCAGCAATTTCGGTCGATTTTGTTTGGCCAGTGCCAAAATTTCGTCGTAGTCTAGCTGTTCTGTTTCTTTGCTGACGCCGTAGTGAAAAGCTTTGAACCATTTGCCGGATACGTTGACCGGCGAGCCGTGGGTCAAGTGTCCGCCGTGGGACAAATCCATGCCCATAATTCCGTCGCCTGGGTTGAGCAAGCTCAAAAACACTGCAAAGTTGGCTTGAGCACCGGAGTGGGGCTGGACGTTGGCGTGAGCGGCTCCAAATAGCTGTTTGGCTCGATCGATCGCAATTTGCTCAATGCCGTCAATAAATTCGCAACCGCCGTAGTAGCGTTTGGTTGGGAGTCCTTCGGCGTACTTATTTGTTAGCACAGAGCCTTGAGCTGCCATTACCGCGGAGGAGGTAAAGTTTTCGCTAGCGATCAGTTCTAGGTGGTCTCGCTGGCGGCCGAGCTCTTGCCCGATTAAATCGGCAATTAGCGGATCGGTTTTGGAAAGAAAGTCAAAGTTAGAGTCCGTCACAATAATCAACCTCTTAAGAAATTTGGGGATTGGGAATTGGGGATTTTGTACCATACTACGGATTTCGCACCATTGACAGAAATATTACGTTGTGTTCAGGTTAAGCTCTTTGTCCCAAAGTCCTGACATACAATGAAATTACTGGTGTGAAACCTGTCGGAGGTGTCAAATGTTAGTCATTTTAATGGAAAATCAGATGATTGCCCCTCAGTGTGTTTGCCAAGGTTGTTTGCTCGCCGATCGCACCGGCCAACCGCGCTGGAGTGGTGGAGAGCTTCGCTGTGGCCATCCAGTTGCCAAACCTACAGAAAGTTTGCCCGATCGATACGAGTGTCAAATGGGCTTCGTCATTGCCAATATTAAATAATCACCAAATTTACGGGTATGGCGCATGGGCATAGGGCTGACATTAAGTATTGTAACTATTTAACCCGACTCGATCTAAGTTCTCCTGCATCTGGTAAATACTGAGTCAACTCTTCGGCTTAGCGAGCGTGACCGTAAAAATTGTTGAGTCGGAACACAAACACTGCTGCTGCGTTATCCTGAATTTAATGGGAATTAATATTTAGTCGATCGACTCAGGAGAGTTCATTATGACTTGGCGCGGATCTACAACTGTTCCAGACCGGATTTTTGCTTCTTTGCCTTATTTGCTCCCGCTAGTTGACGGGCTGATGTTTGGCAAATTTCTATTTCAACAGTTTCCTGTCCTCCAACTGTTGTTGATACCGCTAGCTCCCTTGATGCAAATTTATAGTTTGCCCTTCGCTAGCTTGATTATTTTCTTTGCCCTGTATTTAGGGGTAGTTAGAAACGAAAACATTAGTCACTTCATTCGTTTTAATGCGATGCAGGCGATTCTTTTAGACATTGTTTTGATGCTGTGCGGTCTGGTTTTACCGATTTTTGCTAAAGGTTTCCAAGTCGCATTTATTGCGGAAACTCTTTATAACATGGTGTTTTTGGGTGCTTTTGCGGCATTTGTCTATGCAGTCGTTCAATCGATGCTGGGACGCTATGCAGAGATTCCTCCGCTTTCGGATGCTGTTTATATGCAGGTTCGGTAGTTAGTTGACAGTTGACAGTTGTTAGTTGTTGGTGATAATTACCAATTATCAATTACTAACAACTACTGTATTTTCAAGACGGCCGATGCCTTCAATTTCGATGCGGACTAGATCGCCTACTTGCAGCGGGCCTACTCCTTGCGGCGTTCCAGTCAGGATGACATCACCTGGCATCAGAGTCATGATGTGACTGATGTAGGAGACGATAAAGTCTGGGGGAAATACCATGCGATCGATTTGGGATGACTGTACGGGTAGATCGCTCCCATTGACAAAAGTCTGCAACTGTGCTGCGGGACTGAGTTCCCGGACAATCCAAGGCCCCAAGGGACAAAACGTATCAAAACCTTTGGCCCGAACCCACTGATTGTCGCGCTTTTGCAAATCTCTGGCTGTGATGTCATTGGCGATCGTATAGCCCCAAATTTTGCCCTGCGCTTGTTCTGGAGTACACTGACTGCAATGTTCGCCAATTACCAAAGCCAATTCTCCCTCGTAGTCTACCTGCTGCGACTGCTGCGGATAGCGAATCGCCCCACCTGTGGGAATAACAGCGGTAGGAGGCTTAAAAAACAGCAGCGGTTCTTCGGGTACGGAACCTCCCATTTCGGCGGCGTGGTCGCTGTAATTTTTGCCGACAGCGATAATTTTGCTGGGAGAGCACGGGGCGAGAATTTGGTAACTATCTGGTGCGAGTTCCAAATCAGTAGGTTCTCCTTTCAACCAGGGAGGTGCATCGAATACTTGAACGCTGCGGCTCAGTTTCAGTAACCCGTAGTGAATGTTTCCTTGCGATGTTTGAACTCGAACGTAGCGTGAAGCCATAGTATTTTAGATTGTAGATTGTAGATTCTAGATTAAAACGGAATAGGACTTTTTGTACGATACACAAAAACATTGATTTGGGCATAATTGCGGAAAATTCATCCGTTTATGCCCGTTTAAAATTTTTGCTGTATGGTGGTCAAACCGCTTTCTGTGCAAATGCCGTGCAGCGGTTTGTCCCAGGAGTCTACAGGGAGTTGGGAGACAAAGCCAAATTCAAAGATAATGCCGATCGCCATTTTTGATTCCCACTGATCTAAACTGAACATTCGATCGTAATAGCCGCCCCCGTAGCCCAAGCGATAGCCGCGAAAATCGCAACCGACGGCTGGTACAAGGATTAAATCTACTTCTGATTGGTCTATTTTTGGAGCATCAGGTAGCGGTTCTAGTATGCCATAAGCGACCGTATGTAAAGCATCTCCCGGCTTCCAGATGTGCCATGATAGCTCTTTGCCGACACAGCGGGGAAATCCCCATGTTTTAGCGGTGGTAAATAGGGGACTTAAATCTGGTTCTTGGCGAAAACTAAAGTAGGCGAGGATTGTTTTTGCTTGGGTGAATGGGGGCGAGTTTTGCAGGTGGTTGCAAATGCGATCGCTCTTTTCTCTCCATGCTTCAGGCGATAGAGTTTTTCGGATGAATAAGAGAGATTTCCTTAATTCGGTTTTAGTTAATGAAGGTTCAGGAGTATTCATCTTTCAGATTAAATCCGACCTTGACTCGATGCGCGATCGCCCTAATACTATCACAGTCTTAAACTATTTCCGCGGCTAAAAGTCTACCATCAACTCGCTCATATTCATCTTCCACTAGCCATGAGTGAGCCTCATCGTAACTTGAACTTAAAAACAGCGGTTTATAATTCGCCGATGGCTCGTAAATACAACACTTACTATTTTTGCCACCCACTAACATCAGAATCCGAGGCTGGAAAACAATCGGATCTACCCACAACTCGATAAATTCCCAATCATTGATTTGTTCGACGAGTTTTTGTGCGGAGGATAATATGGTAATTATCAGTTCCTTAACCGAGGAGCGATCGCCCTTCCTGAACCGAGGTGCGATCGCCTTTATCATAACAGAATAGAGGATATCTAAGCACTTTCCTCGATTAAATCTGCTTCGGCATCCCGGCGTCTGTTCATCCCTTTTTCAATGCTCGTTCCCAGCCAAATTCGTTTCATTTTACGGATTTGTTCGGGAATTTTACTCACATTTTTTTTCGTAATTAAATCGCGAACAACACGCATTTCCACGCGGCGGTTTCCCTGCATACTCGTACCGCGATTGAACACCAAACTTACCAATCCTCCTTGAACATCTGCCGGCAATTGTTCAAAACCGGGAAATGCTTCTTTTGTCAGATTGTAAAATTTCGGCACTGTGACAACATTAAAAACTTCCCACGCTAATTCCCAGGGAACAATGATGTCTCTAACACTAGCTAAACGTTCTTTTGCTGCATCCTCTGTCAACCCGCAGCAGTCACTCAAACGCTGTTGATCGACATCTGGTAATTTCTGCCAATCTTGGTTGAAAACTTCTACAGTGTTGTAACCTAAGTCGTAACCGATGCCGATCGTAATTCCCGATTGTCCTTCCGGCCAAGTTGGGCGCTGCAACAAGCTTTCGTAGTATTCTTGTCCGCCGCCTACCTCGAATTCTAAGATTAGCTCGATCGACTTATACGACAAAAGTGACGAGCCCAGCAGTTCTCCGGGGAATAAAGCAGCTAGCGTTTTGGGGCCCGCGATTCCATCAGCCAAAAACTTATTATCACTCTGAAATTGCTTGAGGGATGCTTCTGTTTTCGGCCCAAACTTACCATCTGCACTCCCTGAATTCAACCCTAACTCCAGCAAGCGTTTTTGAACTTTAACAACATCAGAACCAGATGCACCTAATTTTAGAGTTTTCATAACCTGTTTTGTTTTGATACTATCGGCAAATTAATTTTTGCTCCACATTATACCACAACACTGATTTTCTAAACTATTTGATTAATTCTGCCTCAGTCAGCAAAGCAAAATCGCGCGGATTTTTCAACACAAAACCGTCATTTTCTTTAATTAAATCGCCAAAACAGGTTACGGGCGATCGATCTTCATAAGCCTTGAGGGCCAACTGATAATTTGCTTCGGGCAATTCCAGATAAATTTTTCTCAGCTTCCCCACCACAAATCCCATCATAGTCACTTGGCAGGTTCCCGATGCTTCCCCGTGCAGTTTGTTAATCCATCCTTGGATTGCAACATTAGGCAAGGAAGTGATCAAATCGCTAAGTATCTCTAATTGCGATCGATTTTCTACAACTTCTAGCGTCTTTATCGCCTCACCAATAAGCTGAGGGGCATCAAATTCTTGTCTCAAAGGCTGCTTGATTTCAAAAAGCTGACCGTTATCATCTTTTTTGTGCCAAATCAAGGTGTTTTCATAAACTAAAGCAACTTTTTGCCAGTCGCTTGTTTGCAAGTGCGCTTCTAACACATTTGGATCTATAGTCTGAAGAATTTGGTAGTCTCGTACAGTTACTTTCATGGTAAACCTCCTTGGCTAAGACGCTGCATGATAGACTTAAGAGCCTCGACTGTGAACTGATGAGAGCGGGGTAACTCAACTGTGATATTAGTTGTATTTTGTCTTTCTGGTTGTCCCCGCAGCGACACCCAGTAGGCACAATTCTTCATACACATTTCTGATTCTGACTGCTGCAACCAGTCTTCGACATTTTCTGGCACTAAAACTACAACTAAGATGCGGGGCACCTGCGAGTTGACTTTCAAATCGTTATAGTTTTTGATCTTGAGTGGATATCGGATAAACTGCCCATCGAGTACATCCCTTGAAGTACATTTTAACTGTAAGTTCAGCTCAGGGGAAAAGATGATTCCGCCACCACCTCTTGCCACGATATGCAAATCGATGCTGTCGTCGTCTACCTCTAGCTGATTTACAGAGAAACCCGCAACTGCGGCCACAGCGCGCACATAAGCTTTACTGAAAAGTTCTTTCTGTTGATTTAGTTCCATTCCGGTTGCATCGGCGTTAACATTACCCGAAATCAGGACACGGCAGTGCCCATAGGTGTCAACTTAAGACTGAAACTCTTGGTATCTCTCGGTTTTACCCCAGTCCAGATCCCCCTAAATCCCCCTTAAGAAGGGGGACTTTGAGAAGATTCCTGTCCCCCCCTTCTTAAGGGGGGCTAGGGGGGATCTAGATTTAATAGTCAAACAGCCGTCTCTGACTGCGTTTGACCTTAAGTTGATACCAATGGGCAGTGCCGTCTCCCTACAATTAATCTGGCGTAGGGAAACGGCACTGCCGTGTCCTCTATATTATTCCGGCTGCGCTGGAGTTGATATTAGTTCCATGCACCACCTTTTCTCAAAAAACCAGGTTTCTTCAAGAAACCTGGTTTTTATGCTCAGACTGCGTGTTTTCGATACCAGTCGATCGTACTTTTCAACCCTTCCTTAAACTCAACCTCAGCCGCAAAACCAAATTTTTCCTTCGCCCTTTGGGTATCCAAACAGCGGCGCGGCTGACCGTTCGGCTTGTCTGTTTCCCAAACAATTTCTCCCTCAAATCCCATCAATTCGCAAATTAACTCAATCAAATCTTTAATCAGCACTTCAGAGTTTGTTCCCAAATTAACTGGGTCAGATTCGCTGTAAGATTGAGCAGCCATCACAATTCCGCGCGCCGCATCTGTGGAGTACAAAAACTCGCGGCTGGGGCTACCATCGCCCCAAACTGGTAATGTTTTGTCTCCCCTTTCTTGGGCTTCGTGGACTTTCCGAATTAATGCGGGGATGACGTGGGAACTTTTCGGATCGAAGTTATCTTCCGGGCCGTATAAATTCACGGGTAGCAAGTAGATACCGTTGAATCCGTACTGCTGGCGGTAGGATTGGAGTTGCACTAATAAGGCTTTTTTGGCGATGCCGTAAGGTGCGTTAGTTACTTCTGGATAGCCGTTCCAGAGGTCGTCTTCTTTGAAGGGAACTGGGGTTAAGTTGGGATAAGCGCAAATTGTGCCGACGCAGACAAATTTTTCGACTCCTGCTTCGTAGGCTGCGTGAATTAGTTGCGCGCCCATCATCAAATTGTCGTAAAATAATTCTGCCGGTTTGATTTGGTTTAAACCGATGCCGCCGACGTGGGCTGCTAAGTGTATGATGATGTCTTGTTTGTCGGTGGCGCGCTTGCAGTTTTCCATGACGCGGAGGTCGCAGTCGATCGATCGAGTTACCGCAATTTTATCAGCATCAGCCCCTGCTTTTACTAACTGGTCTATTACCTGACGACCGAGGAAACCGGCGCCGCCTGTGACTAAAATGCGCTTGCTGCTTAAATCTAAGCTTGTCATAATTTTATCCTGGGATTTTCAATAAAGGTCGATCGACAATTTCAATTTAAAATCTGGTAAGTCTGTTTGACACTTCCGGGTAAGACAGATATGCGGTGTTTTTTTTTGATTGCATACTACCAATATCTGCGGCTATCTTCGAGGAATATACAAGAAATTGCTATACGAAAGCAGTCATTGTCAAATCGGTACGCCGGCAGTGCCTGAAAGTTGCCCTGCGCGCATTTTTAATTGAGTTGACAATGACTGCTGAGGTTTATCAACTAATCAAATCCCTTGACAGTACCTCGAAATTGAGCTTCGAGAGCTTTAATGTCAGAGTCTACCATTAGTTGTACCAACTCTTTAAACGTCACAGAAGGTTCCCAACCCAACTGCTTCCGCGCCTTAGTCGAGTCGCCAATTAACAGTTCAACCTCTGCAGGACGCAGGTAGCGTTCGTCAAACTCTACGTACTCGTGCCAATCTAAATTAACGTGCTGGAAAGCTAAATCTAGAAATTCTCGGATCGAATGGGTTTCGTTGGTCGCGATGACGTAATCGTCCGGTTTTTCTTGCTGTAGCATCAGCCACATCGCTTTTATGTAATCCTTCGCATATCCCCAGTCCCGCTTGGAATCGAGATTGCCCAAGTAAAGTTTTTTCTGCTTGCCCGCTACAATTCTGGCAACAGCGCGAGTAATTTTGCGGGTGACAAAAGTTTCGCCGCGGCGGGGAGATTCGTGGTTGAACAGAATGCCGTTGCAGGCAAAAAGCCCGTAAGATTCGCGATAATTGATGGTCTGCCAGTGACCGTAAACTTTCGCGCAAGCGTAAGGACTTCTGGGATAAAAAGGCGTGGTTTCTTTTTGCGGAACTTCTTGCACCAAACCAAACATTTCAGAAGAACCTGCTTGATAAAAGCGCACTTCAATGCCGGTGCGCTGTTGATAGTCCCGAATTGCTTCTAGCAAACGCAGCACGCCCATTCCCACTGCGTCAACGGTATATTCCGGGGAGTCAAAGCTAACTCTGACGTGGGATTGAGCGCCCAAGTTGAAAATTTCTGTAGGTTGGACTTCTTCGATAATGCGGCGCAGAGTAGTGCCGTCGGTCAAGTCGCCGTAGTGCAGAAACAACCGGGCGTTTTCGCTGTGAGGATCGACGTAAATGTGGTCTATTCGATCGGTATTGAAACTAGAACTTCGCCGGATAATACCGTGAACTTCATAATCTTTCTCTAGTAGGAATTCGGTCAAATAGGAGCCGTCTTGACCTGTAATACCCGTAATTAGCGCTCGCTTCCGTTGCGTCATTTAAATTTTTCCTTGACAGAATGTAATTTTTGTGGCATGGCGGTGCTGTTGCCTGCCGATCGTATTCTCAAGCTCTACGTTAACTCACAATTCTGCGATCGGTGTCAAAGAAAAGTTGAGTTTTTGCAAAGACTTAGCCTAGGCAGTCAGTAGTCAGCATCAGTGGCCAGTAACAAACAAAACTAACTACCGATGGCTGACTGCGGACGAAAATTAATATGCGCCGTTATTTTTGGGAAAAATCACAACTCCAATTGTTTTGAAAACAATCCACATATCCATCCAAAGGTTTTTGTCATTGGCGTAATAGAGGTCTATTTGGACTCGGCGGGGATAGGGAATGTCGTTGCGACCGGACACTTGCCATAAGCCTGTAATTCCAGGTCTGATGGTGAGAATTTTGTTGATGTGACGGCCGTATCTCGGCAGTTCTTCTTCAACTAAAGGTCTGGGCCCAACGACGCTCATATCTCCTTTTAAAACATTCCAAAACTGGGGGAATTCGTCTAAACTGGTCATTCGTAAAAATCTTCCAATCCAGGTAATTCGAGGGTCTTGTTTTAGTTTGAAATTGTCCTCAAACTCTTGACGCAAATGCGGAGATTTTTCCATGATTTCCAGCAATATGTCATCCGCATTTTCCACCATCGTTCTGAATTTAAGGCAATAAAACATTTTACGGTTTTTGCCTACTCGTTCCTGTACGTAAAAAATAGGCCCGGACGAGCTTAAGGCGATTGAGAGAGCCAAAAGCAGGTAAACCGGAGCAAACAGGATCAGAACCGATAAGGAAAAGAGAATGTCAAATAACCGCTTGAAAAATTCTCCGTCGAGTCTCTCTAGAGAACGACTTATGCGTCTATCTCCTTGCAGGACAGGCGCAAAACCGCGTCTTGCGATCGCTCGAATTACCTTGCCGGAGATTAGTTGGCTGTCGGCAGTCATCTTACTCCTTCACTTCACACCACACACAGTCATGATCATAAGGCCTCAAGACGCTTTGTTCTCTGAATTATGTTTCAAATACTCAATTTTCTTGTGGAAAGGGGCAGTGGGCAGTTGTCAGTTGACGGTTGACGGTTGGCATAGCAAAAATTCTTCCCAATCTCCCCATCTCCCCATCTCCCCGTTTAACTCCCAGACTTGGTAAAATCACCGGAGTGAAATTCCTGATAGCACTGTTCCAGAAAGGCTAGATAGCGCTGTTCAAAGACTTCGGGGGCAAATTGGGCGGCGCGCAACCGTGCCATTTCGGGCTGGAATTTGCCTTGCAACTGCTCAAATTCCTCAACTGCTGCGACTAATGCTGCTGCGGTTTGAGAAGGGAAAAATAAACCAGTCCCAGTTTCTGGGTGTTGGCGAATGTCGAGCACTGTCTCCAAAGCGCCGCCTGCTGCATAGGCAATTACTGGTGTGCCGCAAGCTTGAGCTTCTACTAAAGCGATGCCAAAATCTTCGCAAGCTGCATAGACAAAGGCTTTGGCTTCTGCCATGTATTTTTCGACTATTTCGGCGGGTTGCCAGCCGAGTAATTGCACGTTGGGTTTGGCGATTTGCCGAATCATTTCTAATTCTGGGCCGGTGCCGATGACAATGAGAGTACGCCCTAGTTGATTGAATGCTTGGACGATCGCACTAACGTTTTTGTAGCTTACCAATCGGCAAACTGTCACATAAAAGTCTTGTTTTTGCGGCATCAGCGAAAATCGCTCGATATTTACCGGCGGATAAATCACCTGGGCCCGCCGCCGATAGCACCGCCAAATTCGGCGTGCCGTATGTTGGGAGTTGGCGATGAAATAATCGACGCGGTTGGCGGAAATCACGTCCCACTGCCGCAGCCGGTGCAACAAATATCGTGTCAACAAGCCCGGGATGCCCCGTCCGGCTTTGCTGCTGTGCAAATAGTCAAAAGTTAAGTCCCAGGCGTAGCGCATGGGCGTGTGGCAGTAGCAGACGTGGAGTTGCCCTGGACTGCTGAGGATGCCTTTGGCGACGGCGTGGGAGGATGAGAGGATGATGTCGTATTGTCGCAGGTCTAGTTGTTCGATCGCGATCGACAGGAATGGCAAATATTTTTGCACGCCGCTGCGGGCCTTGGGAAAGTGCTGCAAAAATGTTGTGCCAATCTGCCGCCCGAAAAGATAGCTTTCGGGATTGGCCGATTCAAAGTCGATGAGGGCATAGACATCTGCGTCAATGTATTTGAGAATTTCCTGGACTACGAGTTCTGAACCGCCCGTAGCTAAAGGCGTCAGCCATTCGTGGACGAGCGCGTATTTGAGTTTTTTCACTTGTATGTAGCCGATCGAACGATTTATGAGCGCCAGTTCTGTCAATATTAGTCTTACTGAGGGATTACTTAGGCAAGATCGAGCCATCAACCGGGTTTCTACGTAGGTATCTAGCTCAAACCAAGAATTTTGGGAATAACAGGGTTTTTGTGAAATCAGGGATAGCAAAACCGCACTCTGCCGCAAATTTACCGCTGATTGTTGACAAAAAATACTATTAGACGGAATACTGTAGAGGATTTGCGATCGCCCAAATGTGCGGAACGGGCGATCGAACTAACGTGGTGTAAGGAAAAAATGTCAAAATTTTTGTGGAAGGGACTTTTAGTTAGTCCCGCTGTATTAGCAGCTAGTTTAGTCCTATCTTCAACGGCGTTAGCAGCAGAGCAACCTCTAGAAATTTCCGTGGCTGCTCAACCAAATAATTTGCTGCAATTAGCAGGTTCTGCAAAGGAGGCAGTAAAACCTGAACCCGAAGCAGTGAAGGCAGAACCCGTTTCATTAGCTAGCAATTCTACTGTTAAAAATATTGAAACTATTGAGAATCAAGAAAGTGCGAGCCTCTACGAGGGCTTAGCTAACGCCCCGGTTGCCCAACAGGCAAAAGAACCGGAAAATACAGTTGCACCAACAGATTTAAGCGCCGAAGCACCTGTGGCGGAGCAAATAAGAGCAGTCGCAGCAGCAGATTTAAGCGAAACCCAACCCGCAGTAGCGCCCACTAATTTAAGCGCAGAAAAATCCGCCCCGCAACCCGAACCGATTTCGCAATCGACTCCTCAAATAGCGCTACCTCCAGCGCCGTCAAATGTTTTACAGCAAATTAACCAATATAGCGCCGAAGGTAGCAACGAAAGTGCTGCGGGTCAAGTAACCTCAGTTTCGCAACTTTCCGACGTGCGGCCCACCGATTGGGCATTCCAAGCTTTGCAATCCCTAGTAGAGCGCTACGGTTGTATCGCAGGCTATCCCGACGGCACATTCCGCGGCAACCGCGCCATGACTCGCTACGAATTTGCCGCCGGTTTAAATGCGTGTTTGGATAAAGTTACTGAACTTATCAAAGCTGGCACCACAAATCTGGCAACTAAAGAAGATTTGGCTTCTGTGCAAAGATTGCAAGAAGAATTTGCGGCGGAATTGGCAACTTTGCGCGGCCGCGTGGATGCTTTGGAAGCGCGAACCTCAGAATTAGAAGCAAATCAATTTTCGACTACGACTAAACTCAACGGCGAAGTCGTATTTGCTTTGACGGGTATCGCCCGGGGAGAAGATGCTGAAGGCAACGATGCCGATACAACGACGGCTTTTGGCAGTAGGGTTCGTCTCAATTTCGACACGAGTTTCACTGGGCAAGATTTGCTGAGAACTCGACTGCAAGTTTTAAATTTGGGTTCGTTTTCTACTAATAATACGAAAACCGCTGAAGGAGAATTGCGGTTTAACGCCGGGCCTTTTGCTGAGGCCAGCAATACTGTAGCTTTAGATGCGCTGCTTTACCAATTCCCTCTGGGCAAAAACACGACTGTAATTCTCGAAGCCAACGCCGGCGCTGCTGACGACTTTACCAATACTGTCAACCCTTACTTTGACGGAGATGGCGGCAGCGGCGCTCTTTCTAACTTCGGTACTCGCAACCCGATTTATTATTTGATTGCGGGTTCTGGCATCGCTCTGCGGCACCAGTTTGGGGAAAAACTCGAACTGAGTTTGGGATATATGGCCGGCAACCCTGCGAGTCCGACGCGGGGTAACGGTTTGTTCAACGGTTCTTACGGTGCATTGGCTCAGTTGACTTTCAAACCGACAAGCAGCATGGCTTTAGGTTTAACTTACGTTAATTCCTACAACTTCGTCACCGGTACCGGCAGCAATGCTTCAAATTTTCCAGGCCGTCTCGATTCTTTCGGGCTTGGTGACGGTAGTCTTCGAGTTTCTAACAATTCTTACGGCGCGCAGGCTTCGTGGAGAGTAAACCGCGGCATTGCTGTCGGCGGTTGGGCTGGTTACACCAATCAACGGATTTTATCCAACTTGGCTACTCCTACGGGTTCTGTGCAGCGGGGAGACCAAAAAATCTGGAACTGGGCTGTTACTTTGGCTTTTCCCGATTTGTTGAAGGAAGGAAATGTGGCTGGCTTTATCGTTGGTATGGAGCCGCGAGTGACGAGTTCTACTAATTCAACTTTGCCGGAAGATAAGGATACTTCGCTGCACATTGAAGGTTTTTATCAGTTTAAGTTGAGCGACAATATTGCTATTAATCCTGGTGTGATTTGGCTGACTGCTCCCGACCACAATAAGGAGAATTCTGATTTGGTGATTGGGGTGGTGAGGACTACGTTTACTTTCTAGGAACAGCCCTTTGGGATTTGAGATTTGCAGTTTTAAGCTGAAGTCTAAAATCTAGAAATCTGGACACGGCACTGCCGTGTCCCTACAATTAATCGCGGTAGGGAAACGGCACTGCCGTGTCCTCTCTATCATTTCGGCGCAGCCGGAATTGATATTACTTAGATGGAATGTTTCAACAGAAACGACCAGCTTTAACAAAAGCTGGTCTGCACAAATAGTTAAATCCGTTGTTTGTTGTTCTCACAGTGTTTTTCTGACAGTGAGGAAACCCAAGTTGCACGTTTCTTTGCAGCGGGTTCTAAGAAAGATATCATCCGTCTTAAGTGGTATTTTTGCAACAAAATTTATTTTTTTGTAATAAGACTTTACATTGGGCGGTTAAGAGAGTGTCTACAGGTCGATCGAGCTTTTACCTCACTTTGTATAAATTAGGCCGGGGCTTGCTGCGGTCTGCCCCAGACAATTCGCTCTTGCTTGTATACAACCATACCAGGCTTAGCACCTTTGGGTTTGTATACATATTTAGGTTCTGTATAAACCACTGGGACTTGTTCGCTGTGGCGGGCGCGACTGTAGTATGCAGTCATGTCGGCCGCAAATTGCAAATCGGTTTCTTGGGCGACATTACCGGGTGTGAGACGCAGCAAGGCGTGACATCCGGGAATCTCTAGGGTGTGAAACCACAAGTCGTAGTCGTTGGCGGTGCGAAATGTGAGTTGGTCGTTTTGGCGGTTGTTGCGCCCGATTAATAATTCAAAGCCGCTGGGGCTTTGGTAGCGGTGAAATTCGATCGCAGCATTTTTGTCGGTACTACGATAATCTGGTACGACGAGATATTTTTGCTGGATCAATTCTTCGCGGATTTCGGCGAGGGTTTGCAAATCTTGGGTGTTGCGGTAGGTTTCCAATACCGAAAGCGCGGCTTCGACTTGTTCTAAATAGTCGATTTCTTCTTGTACGGCGGCTAATAATGGTTCTACTGCAATCCGAGCTCTTTTAAGTTTTTGGTGTTTTTTGTAGATTGCTTGAGCGTTTTGAACGGCGTTTTTTTCCACGTTTAGGGGAATAAGAACGGGTTTTTCGGTTTCAAAGTCGGGGAGGGAAATTGATTTCATTCCTGGTTCCCAATGCTGCAAGTTTGCCATCAGCAAGTCGGCTTGAGATTTGTGGGTGTCTGCGCCTGCTGATTGCTGTAAGCGTTCTTTGAATGTGTTCGCTTTGAGGCGCAGTTTTGCGAGGACGTTGTTGAGTTTTTGGGTAAGCTGATGTCGCAGTTGGGCGAATACTTGTTGGTTGATTTCGCCTGTGTAGTAGCTGTTGAGTAATTCTTGGACGGAAGAGAAGGAAGAAGGAAGAGGGAAGAAGGAAGAAGGAAGAGAAGAGGAAGAAGGGATGAGGGAGGAAGGATTTTCTGGTGTGGGCCAGTCGATGACGCTGTAGCCTTCCGGGGTGAAACTTGGTTGAAATTTGGAGTTTTCTAGGGATTGCAGCCAGTATAGCCAGCGCTGGAATAGTTGCTGCCAGTCGTCGGGATTTAGGCTGTCGGTGGATTGTTCGGGGTCTAAATTTGCAGAAAGAATCATGGACACAACTAAGGCTTTACTTAACCCTCGGTAATTCTTCAGCAGATTGCTCTTTAATGGCCCGGGAACCAGGCTGATTCGTTCTTTCCAGCGATTTTGAGGCTCGCTAAGACTCGGCACTGCATCGGTCAAAGACGGGGGCATTTCGTAGGGTTGCCCGGTTTGGATTGGCCGCACGCTGGACTGTTTGGCGCTGACTTGGTGGGCGCAGGTGACGACGAGATTGTCTTGGGCGGTGAGGATGACGTTGCTGTATTTGCCCATGATTTCGGCGTAGAGATGCCAGAGGGCTGGTTCGCCCGGGCGTTTGGCGAATTGCAAGTCGATGACTCTTTCCCAAGGCGAAACGGGGGCGATGGAAACTAAGGCTAAACCGCTGAGTTGATGCCGCAATTGTTCGCTGAAGGTGAAGGTGTCGGGAATGCGGGGCGGGGAGTCGCCGACACAGATGCGGGCGGCGGCGGGATGGGAGGAAATGTCTATCCAACCGCGTTGATTCATGGTGCGGAGGGCCAGGGACACGGTAAATCGATCGCGCTGGTAGACTTGTTCTAAGCGCGCTGGCAGCCATTTGGCTCGCAGTTCGCTGCAAGTGGCGGTTAAAGTTGTAAAGTCTACGGGTTGCACGGTGGCCTCTTTGCGATCGATCGAGCTATGTATATCTATGGTGACAGATTTAGGTCACATTTTACGAATCATATCAAATTCTTCTTTAATTTTCCTTCGCGTCCTTTGCGTCTTCGCGGTTCAATAACTCCATATTCTTCTATGCAGTCTTGGAACTAGATAATTTCATTGCTATTACGACTCATTTTATCAAATAACTGCCGTTGTCCACCGAGTCCAAACAGCCAAGTCGCCGCTACTATCCAATGTACAAAAATTGCTGCCCAAACAGAACCAGTCAAGGCATAAACAATAGTACAAGCCACACCCAAAAATCCGGTTAAAATTAAAAAAATTGGTTGATTAAATGTCGGGTATCCTTCTGGGAATAAAGTGTTTGCCCTTAAAGGATGGTAAATTACGTACAGGAACAAACTTAATCCAATCCACAACACCCAAGCCGTTAAAGTCACTCCTTCGGTGGGATGGGGAAGCAGCACAACTCGAAACAGCCATTCCTCGATAAATACTGGAATAATTAGGACTTTGATTGCTACCCAAAGCAGACTTCCAAAATTGCCAGTAGGGGCGCCCACTTGCAAAAAACCTTTCGACACACCTAACGGAATTGCGATCGCCCCATAGATCAATAATACCCAAAGTACGATCGACCATTCTCCCGGATTCGGGAAAGTCGTAAACCCGGCAAAAGAACGGAATATTAAACCAGCTAAAATCGGAAACTGCCCGAACAAAACAGTCGGCGCGACTGGTACAATGTCCGGGTTAAATCCTCCGACTCCATTGGTGCGAATAAACCAAAGTTGAGCGCCGGCTTTCAGGAAAATTCGGCTCAATTCATCGTGGGCGCCGCGCGGTAGCATGGTTCGCCAACTCATCAAAGCTGCAAAGACATTATTGCCGATCGCAAATTCCGGTTCGTCGCCAGTGCCCGATAAAACTTTAGCATTTTGCTGCCAGTCCGATCGCACAATTCCCAGAGGAATCAATTGCTGTTTTAGTGCATCTCCCAAAGCGACAAGCTGCTGAAACCGCAGAGTTTCCGCATCCGAGGGATGGGCTGCGATCCAGTTTTGGATTTCTGGATTTGAATTGACTTTTTTGGTAAGTGATTCTATCGTTAAATACAGGGCTTGATTGGAATCTTGCACGCAGGAAGTTGCCGGAGTTACTGCTGCACTTCCCGTCCCATCGCCGGTTCGGTAGCGGGCTGCCATAACTTGCAATTTTTGCTGCAATTCGTCGAGGGGAGAAAGCACAATTTTGCCAAACTTGTAATCGCGAGAAATCGCATCTAACTTGACGATAACATCGGAGACTGGGCGAGTACCCAGCCAACCTCTCTGCAAGTTTCCCATATAACTAGCCCAAGCTATTTTACCCGCAACAATTGCTTCGGGATTGTTGGCATAAATTTGGTCATATTCGATATCAAACTGCAATTCTTGAGTAAAAGGATCGCGGACAATTTTAGCGATTCCATAGGCAAAATGTCCTGTGACAGTACCGAGTGTGACAGTATCGCCACCTTTGCCGCCGATACCACCGAAGAGGTGAATTACTAAAGCTTTATCGCCCTCTTGCCATTCTGACACTAAATCACGCGATCGATCTTTCTGACTACTGACAAGTACGGTTTGGGCTGTACC
>JANNOR010000322.1:0-17797 GCA_031399265.1 Cyanobacteria bacterium SOY_34_metabat_3
TCCCCCTAAATCCCCCTTAAGAAGGGGGACTTTGATCGGACTCTTGTCCCCCCCGACCTAAGGGGGGCTCGTTCGGATCTGGATTTAATAGTCAAACAGCAATCTCTGACTGGATTTGAGCTTAAGTTGACACCTATGGGCTCTCGGAGTGTCCTGACTGTGGGTAATATTAATTCCGATGCTACTGGAGTTGATATGACCAATGACCAATGACCAATGACTCTTTATGTCGGTGCCAACTCTTTTTTTGTCAACTTGATATATCGATCGACAATTTGGCGGAATTCGTCACCGTCGATCGTTTCTTCATCCAACAGCGCTTCGACCAGTTTGTCTGCCAAATGGCGGTTTTCGCGGATGATTCGGCGAGCTTCTTCGTAGCAGTCAAAGGCGATTTCTCGGACTTGCCGATCGATCTTGGTTGCCATTTCTTCGGAATACTCGTTTCGCGAATTCCAGCTTTGCCCCAAAAACACCTCATTGTTCGGACTTTCCAAAGCCACAGGCCCCAAATCCGACATTCCGTAAAGCGTTACCATCTCCCTAGCGAGACTGCCAACTTTTCTGAGATCGCTGCCGGCACCGGTATCAATTTCAGCATCGCCATAAATTTCAGCCTCCGCCGCCCGTCCCCCCAAAGCTACTGTAATCCGGTTTAAAAGCAAAGCCCGACTCCTCAAACCTTCGCTGTCGAGCATTTCGTCGTCGAGGACAAAGCTAGTAAACCCTTCGATGCCGCCCGATCGCGGAATAATCGTTACTTTTTCCACCGGATCGGCATTTTTGAGCATGGTTGCGACCAGGGCGTGTCCGATTTCGTGGTATGCTGTCATCCACTTTTTCTTGCTGTCGAGCAGCGGGTTCAGCGTTAGCCCGATCGTGATCCGGTCGATCGCGTCGTGAATTTCTAAGTTAGTAATCGTGTCTTTGCGCCGCCTCGCTGTCAGAATTGCTGCTTCGTTGAGCAAGTTTGCCAAGTCAGCGCCGGAAAAACCGGGAGTGCGGCGGGCGATCGTGTCTAGGGCAACTTCTGGGTCGAGTTTTTTGTTGCGCGCGTGCACTTGCAAAATGCCCAAACGCCCTTTGTAACTGGGCAAATCTACCGTTACTTGTCGATCGAACCTGCCGGGCCGCAACAGAGCACTATCGAGCACATCCGGGCGGTTAGTCGCCGCAATCACAATCACGCCGCTGTTACCCTCAAAGCCGTCCATTTCGGTCAGCAACTGGTTGAGAGTTTGTTCGCGTTCGTCGTTACCGCCGCCGATCCCAGCTCCGCGCTGCCTTCCCACGGCGTCTATTTCGTCGATGAAGACGATGCAGGGCGAATTTTCTTTAGCTTTGCGGAACAAGTCGCGGACGCGGGAGGCGCCGACTCCGACGAACATTTCGACAAATTCGGAACCGGAGATGCTGAAGAATGGGACGGCTGCTTCGCCTGCGATCGCTTTGGCCAGCATTGTTTTGCCGGTTCCCGGAGGCCCGATTAACAGAACTCCTCTGGGAATTTTGGCGCCGATAGCGTTGAAACGTTCCGGTTTTTTAAGGAAGGTTACGACTTCTTGCAGTTCTTCTTTCGCTTCTTCGATCCCTGCTACGTCGTCGAACATCACGCCGGTTTTGGCTTCCATTTGGAAACGGGCTCGGGATTTGCCGAAGTTCATGGCATTTCCTTGCGATTGGGTCGATCGGCGCAGGATTGCCATCAGCGCTGCTAGCACTAGGAAAATTACCAGTAAGTTTACGACTAAACTGACTGCTGCGGTGTTGTCTGCTGTTTGTTTGACTTCAAAGTCGATCTTTTTGGCGCGGATTTGCGAGTACAGTTCTCGGTTGTTGTAGTCAAAAAGAGTCACAATTTGAGCTTGATCGCCTTTTTGATCTTTTAACTTAACTCTGGCAGTTCTTTGAATTTCGTCTATTTCGACTTTACTGACTTGCCCTTTTTCTATTTTCTCGATCAGTTGGCTGTAACTGAGCGTGTTGTTTGGCGCGCTGTCGGCAAAAACCGGGGTCGAGAGCAATATTCCTTGAGAAATCACCAAACTGCCCAGGATGCGCCAAAGATTCCGTCCTAGAATTGATTTTTGAGGGTTCTGCTGGCTCGATTTGTCTTTATTTACAGCTAGATGCCCCAGCCCTGCCTGTTTCCAAGAATTTTTCATATTGCTGTGCCCAAGGTTGAAGACTGCCAAGATTGACCGCTTTTGGTTTGCTATGTTCATTTATTTTAACAAGATGGCGGGTGTTGAATGGGTCGATCTGTCGCTGGCCTTTCAACAAGCCCCTGTACAGGGCGGGTTTTGAACGAGCCGAGTCTGTTTTCTTTCTTCTTTATACATCCAGTGAACTTACCCGCTGCTCCTCAAAAAACCGGGTTTTTTACCCAATTTAGGGCTACAGCGCGTCTTTTCGTCAAAAACCCGGTTTCTGGGCCTTTACCTGCGAGATCGCCCATTTCCCTTGACAGTTGCCGATCGAACTCGCTATATTAATCATAGTCGTAATGAGTACGTTTTAGCTGTTTTCCAAATCCTATGGTAAAGATTGTCGGCATTGGCGGAAGTTTGCGGGCTGGCTCCTACAGCCAGTTAGCACTGAAGGTAGCAGCCGGGCGGGCCGAAGCCCTGGGCGCGCAAGTTGAAATATTGGATTTGCGATCGCTCCATTTGCCATTTTGCGACGGAGAAAATGATTATCACGATTACCCGGATGTGGAAAAACTGCGGAATGCGGTACGCCAAGCCGACGGCTTGATTTTGGCAACGCCGGAGTACCACGGTAGCGTCAGCGGTGCTCTCAAGAATGCCCTGGATTTAATGAGTTTTGAGCATTTGGACGGGAAGGTTGTGGGTGCGATCAGCGTTTTGGGAGGGCAAGTTAACAGCAACGCGCTGAACGATTTGCGAACTATTTTGAGATGGGTTCACGCTTGGGTGATTCCCGAACAAATTGCGATCGGACAAGCTTGGCAAGCTTTTACTCCTGACGGTAAATTGTTGGATGATAAACTGTCGAAAAGGTTCGATGAATTTGCTAAAAGCTTGGTAGAAAATACGCAAAAATTGCGAGGAATTTCATAATAACTTCTCCTAACAGTTAACAGTTAACAGTTAACAGTCAACAGTCAACAGTCAACTGACTTAAAATGGCATATCGATCGCATCTCCGAAAGGATAGGGAACATCGATCGGCATTCTGCCGGGTTTTGACTCATACTTGTCAATCCAATTTTTTGCCAATTCCAAAGCTTCCTCCTCCGTCTTAGCATTTTGGACAGCGACGTGGCGGTTGCCGTGGCTATCCCAAACCTCGACGTAGAATACCTTCTGTGATTGAACGATCCAACCTCTATAAGACTCTGCTGGTTCCATACTTAAAATCCTACAATCATCGGGCTCGCGAGTTGCACTGGCGAGCTAATTTTCAATTTGCCCTGTCTAAAATGAATTTTACCGGGGTTTCTATAGTATTTTTGGGGAAAAGTCAGTTTTACGGTTAACCTCATGACTAGACTCCTGAAGCAATTATTTAGCTGGAGAAAATATCTCCAACCTTTGGCGGCGACGATCGCGATCGCCCTGATCGCATCCCAGATAGCTGTGTTACCTGCATTGGCGACTGGCGTGTACGAATTGCCGGCATTGTCGGCGGGCGATCGAACTTGGGTGTGGGACAAAGGCGAGGTGCTCAGCCGCAGCAGCGAAAGCGATATCACCAGCGAACTCGACAACTTAGAAAAGCAAACAGGTAAACAAGTTCGGTTTGTCACCATCCGCCGCTTAGACTACGGCGAAACGACTGTCACTTTCACCAAGCAACTGTTTGAACAGTGGTTTCCGGCCACAGAAGACCAGACTAATCAAATTTTACTCGTTCTCGACACTGTTACCAACAGCGCGGCAATTCTCACCGGAGAAGGGGTGAAGTCCCTGCTAAGCGATGAAATTGCCCAGAGTGTAGCTGGGGAAACCGTGCAAGTACCTTTGCGGGAAGGTAACAAATACAATGAGGCATTTACCGCTGCTAGCTCGCGAATTGCGACAGTTTTGTCGGGCCAACCAGATCCGGGCGCGCCTGAAGTTGTTGACAACACTCAAGTTGAAGGCACCTTTAAAAAAGCTGAAGAAACAGACCAAGGCAATGCCACAGTTATAGTAGTTGTGCTGTTGTTGTTAGCGACAGTGATTCCGATGGTGACTTATTTCTGGTATCAAGGTTTTTCTTGAACAGTGAACAGTGAACAGTGAACAGTGAACAGTAGACAGTTGCACTAATCTTGAATGTATTCTCGATCGCTCAATAAGGCAATTTCTGCCCGTACAAATTCCCGTCCCAAATAAGCCGCGTGATCTAACATTGTCACCGGATTGGGGCGGGTTTCTTCTAGGATTTTGACGCAAAGTTCCTTGGCAGTTCTGGCGGTAAAAACTGTGACTTCAGTGCGTTCTACCTTGCCGCGGGCGGGGATGGGTTTACCAGTTTCGGGATCGATGGCGAGGCCGCGATCGTCGATGATGTTGGTGTAGTGTTTGGCGCAAATTGAGCTGGTTGCGCGATCGACATAGATGATGAAGTAGCCGGCCGGATCGAGGTCGATGTGGCGTTTGGATAGGTTGTCATCGATCGCGGTGAGGTTGTCCAAGGTTTGACTCATGGTTGGTGAAAGGAAGTAGCTAATGGCTGTATTTTGTTCTGCTATTTCTAGTTTAGTCGGCGGCGGGGCAAGTTTGGGAGTTTTTTGGGCGATCGGCATTTTACCCGATATCTGCATACACGGCAATTCCCTGTGCGATGTCGGTTTTTGTTTAGATTAATATTTTGAACCGCAGAGAGCGCAGAGTGCGCAGAGTGGAAGAAGAGACAGGAACAAAATCTGTTATTATAGATTTAGTAATATTTTACGTTAAATTATCGATGAAATTTATAGACTTATTTTCAGGCATAGGAGGTTTTAGGCAAGGTTTTGAAAAGATTGGCTTTGAATGCGTTTTTTCCTGCGAAATTAATAGCAAATGCCGGGAAGTGTACGCAGAAAACTTCGGCGAAGTGCCTTTTGCAGACATCAGCAACATCAATCCTGCCGATTTAGCAGACTTTGATGTTTTAGTAGCCGGGTTTCCGTGCCAACCTTTTAGCATCTGTGGCAAAAAGCTAGGCTTTGAAGATACTAGAGGGACGCTGTTTTTCGAGATTTGTAAAATTATCAAAGTCAAGCAACCTCAAGTAGTTGTCCTCGAAAATGTCAAACATTTAATCCATCACGATAAGGGCAATACTTTAAAAGTAATTATTGCTAGTCTTGAAGATTTGGGATACAGCGTAAATCATCAAATTCTAAATGCTAAAGACTTTGGAATTGCTCAACACCGCGAAAGAATATTTATTATTGCAACTCAGGGTAAAAAATTCAATTTTTCTCGATTTAAAACCAAGTTTCCGCCAAAAC
Organism: Cyanobacteria bacterium SOY_34_metabat_3; assembly: GCA_031399265.1. GTDB lineage: Bacteria > Cyanobacteriota > Cyanobacteriia > Cyanobacteriales > Microcoleaceae > Microcoleus. The sequence goes on from JANNOR010000322.1 coordinate 5,450, forward strand.
TCAGGGAATTTATAGACGAGACTGGGGATTTTGAAATATTGGATAAATCGGAGTATACTTTAATTGAATATCCGAGAAAGCAAGATTCGGGATTGTTGTTTGTAGGTTACAGAAATAAAGGTACTTGGAAAACTGGCGTAAGGCCGAATACAGAACATTTATCCAGGGTGCACAGACAGCCCAATCGGATTTATTCGGTGGATGGCGTGCATCCGACTATTCCTTCGCAAGAAACATCGGGCCGGTTTTTTGTCTATTTTCCCGATCGAGATTTGGTGAGAAAATTGACGCTGAGGGAATGTTACCGTCTGATGGGTTTTCCTGAAGATTTTAAGAGTTGTGCGAGTGCGGGGGAAAGTTACAAGCAAATTGGGAATTCGGTTTGCGTACCGGTGGTGGAGGCGATCGCGCAAGAAATATTAAGTCAAAATTTGTTGTATGATGAGCCACAAATGCACTCAGAGTCATATCAATTCCAGTTGCAACGACCTATGATATAGAGGAGACGGCAGTGCCGTGTCCCTACTGAAAATAATACTATAGGGACACGGCAGTGCCGTCTCCTAATTTCTCAAATATTGCTCAATAGAAAAATTGACAGAAATACTTTGTTCCTTTATCTGAAGATTGTTCTATCATCTTTTGTTAAACCACTGCAACCAGTAAACCAATGTTGATGATGAAACGATATCTTCAACTGCATTTTCATTCTTTGCATGGTGATAGATATCAACTGGTTTCTCTGCATTGAAGGGACAAAATAGGCGGACTGTACGCTCTGGTTATAAGCTTGTCCAATCTAGTGTAATACTACCTTGGTCATCAGTACCAGTCGAGCATTTCGGAAAACTGTTTCCCATGCTATCATAAGCCTCAACAACCAATTTCATCGCTGTCCTGAAAGCATACTCAGTCGGCCTCAAAATCCCGTACTCATCCTCTTCTTCTAAATCTAAAAGTTCGATCAGACGTTCGATAGTGATGCGGAAATTTGATAAGCCGCTATTGCTGCTATTAGTAATTTTTTCCTTCGCTAGAGTCATAATATTAAATCCTTTTTGGGCGATCGCCAATTCGATCCTAACACAGCCTCATATTCTGAAATTCGGTAAGGTGCGCACTGCGCACCCTACACTATTAGGACTAAAGTCCTTACTACGAACCTTTGTTAAGCTGGAATTTGAATTCTTTCGGTGCCCGCAAGTTCAAAGGCTGCGTGAATTGCCTTCAAAGCAGTTATACCTTGTTGTTCATCCACAACGCAGCTAATTTTAATCTCGGAAGTTGCAATCATTTGAATGTTGATTTGCTGGCCAGAAAGCGCTGCAAACATCTTCGCTGCCACTCCCGGATGCGCGATCATCCCGGAACCGACAACGCTAACTTTGGCAACTTCTGTATCGACTGCAACTTCGCCCCAGCCGAATTCTGGTGCGGCTTTTTCCAAAACTACTTTAGCAGTTTCTGCATCAATTTGTGCTACAGTAAATGCAATGTCGCGAGTTAATATGCCGTCGATATTATGACACCTTTGGGACTGAATGATTGTGTCTACGCTGATGTTTTCTTCGGCTAAAAGTCCGAACATTTTTGCTGCGACTCCGGGTCGATCGGGCAAATGACGAATTGCCAGACGCGCTTGATTGACATCGAGGGCTACAGCGCGCACAGCGGCTGGTTTTGAAGATGGGGAATTGAGGCCGATCGCCGAATTGGACACATCAAATGTTTTGCAGAGTTCGGCAACTGCCCGATCGCAATCCGCAGCATCGATCGTACAGCTAACTTTCACCTCGGAAGTGGAAATCATTTGAATGTTAATTCCCGCATCTGCTAAGGTTTTAAACATTTGCGCCGCTACCCTCGGACGCCCGATCATTCCCGCACCTGCAATGCTAACTTTAGCGATCGGTCTTTCTTCGGCTTTTACTTCCGGTTCTCCCAATTCGGGCCGAGAATTTTTGCCGAGGGCGGGGATAATTGCATCAGCAACTGCGGTGGCTTGTTGCAGAGAATTTCGCGTTACGGTGAAGGCGATATCGTTGGTATTTCCTTCGTGAATTGATTGGATAATTAAGTCTACATCGAGATTTTGCTGCGCGATCGCACCGAACAACCGCGCTGCTACTCCGGGGCGATCGGGCAAACGCAACAGCGACACCCCCGCCTGATCCAAGTCAAACTCCACCGCATCCACCGCTTTTGCGAGCTCCAAGCCCTCCAAAGGGCGCGGTTGGGGGGGAGGCGACACCACGCGCGTACCGGGGGCGTCACTCCAGCTAGAAAGCACTACCAGCGGCACGCCGTAATTCTTGGCAATTTCCACGGCGCGCGGATGCAGGACTTTTGCGCCCAAACTCGCCAATTCCAGCATTTCGTCGCAAGTGATCTCGTCCATCAGTTGGGCGTCGGGAATCAGGCGCGGATCTGTAGTCAGAATTCCGGGCACGTCGGTATAAATTTCGCATTTGTCGGCCCGCAGCGCTGCGGCGAGGGCCACTGCTGTTGTGTCGGAACCGCCGCGCCCAAGGGTGGTAATTTCCAATTCTCCGGCATCGGTGATGCCTTGGAAACCTGCTACCACAACGACTTTACCGCTGTTTAGCTGGCTTTGAATCCGCGCCGGATCGATCCGCAAAATTCGGGCGCGGGTGTGGGCTGCTTCGGTGACGATGCCGACTTGGGCGCCGGTGAGGGAAATTGCGGGTTGTCCGAGTTCTTGCAATGCCATACTCAGAAGTGCGATCGATACTTGTTCCCCAGTGGAGAGCAACATATCCATTTCCCGCTTGTTGGGATTGGGGGAAATTTCCTTAGCTAGTTTAACCAAACCATCGGTGGTTTTGCCCATTGCCGAAAGTACCACAACCAGGGAGTTGCCAAGCTGTGCGGTTTTGACAACTCGTTTGGCTACTTCCAGAATGCGCGAGACAGTACCAACCGAACTTCCGCCATATTTCTGAACAATTAGTGCCATATATTCTACACAAAGCTACAAAATACTTATCAAATAATACAAGCAGCTTCTGGACTAGAAGCGATCTTTTTTTAAATTAATATCAAATCAAGCAAATAAAATTTATTTGTAGTAAGGACTTTAGTCCTTGATGCTCTACTATTAAGGACTAAAGTCCTTACTACAAACCGGGAATTAATTTTAGCCTCCTTCTAACTCTCGCAAACGCGCTTCTAAAGCTTGAATTCGCAACTCAGCTTCTATTCGCTGTTGTCGTTCTTGTTCGGCTGCAAATATGGCTTGTTCGGCTGCAAAGCTGGCTTGTTCGGCGGCAAATTCTGCTTGTTCTACCCGTTCATCAGCAGCCAGCAGCAAATTCCCGTCAGCATCCCACCAGCGCATCCAAGGCAATTCTACACCCTGATAAAGTCCTTGCCAAATACCTAATTCCAATCCCATTGGCTCAATTTGGTAATGTCCGCGCTGATTTTTCGGCATTAACTCAAATCTATTTTCTACCAAATGATAGCATTCTATTTGAGCTTTTTTGACTTCATAAATTCCGTAAAATGCAGGTCTAATAATCTGCTCGTAAATCCAGAATTTACCCTTTCTTGGAGTTTTATCTCTTTCTTCACTGCCATTCCCAGATACGAATTCTAGTATAATTAATGGCGGCATTAATTCTTTCCATATTACATAGGAACGCCGCATATTTCCGTCGAGAGTTGGCGGCACATTGGGGACGTAAAACCAATCTGGTGCTTCGGCTCCTTTTTCTGGCGGTTCTGGGGGTTGCGGGACTCGCCAATAAATGCCGGAATCTTGACCGATACAATATTGTCCGTCGGGATGAAGTTGGTCTAAAATGGGTCGAACAGATGTTGTTAACAGGATACTTTGAGGGAGTTCTTGAAAATTTTTCACAAAAGTACCGTCGGAGTCTGGTAATTGAGTGTGGTCGGGAAAATCTGTAAAATCTGTTACTAGAAGTTCGGGTTTTTCGGTGACACTCATGTTGACCTCTTGAATGTTTAAAGGTTATAGTTCACATTGGGAACGGAAGATGAGTCAGTACAAGTTAATTATTTTCGACTTTGACGGCACTTTGGCAATTACTCATAAAGCCATTATATCTTGCATTACTAAAACTTTTGAAAGTTTCGAGATCGAGCCGCCTGCTGCTGAGACAATTAGAGCTACGATCGGCATCAATTTACCGAATACTTTCAAAATGCTCTATCCGGCGATCGAGGAAAGTGCAATTCCCGCATGGGTGGAAACTTACCGCTCTTTTTATCGCACAGAAGGTCAAAAGCAGCTAGATTTATTTCCAGGGACAAAGGAATTTTTGCAGTTGGCGAGTAAGTTGGGCTTAAATCTGGTAGTTTATAGCAACAAACACGTTAGTTTTGTGAATTTGTTTTTAGAAAAATTAAGGATTAACGGTTCTTTTGACTTAGTGTTAGGTGATAATGGAGAAATAATTCTAAAACCAAATCCAACGGTTTTTTACTCGATTATTAAACCGCTGTTCCCGGAATTGGATAATAGTCAAGTTTTAATGGTTGGCGATACAGCGGTTGATTTGCTGTTTGCTAAAAATGCTGGGATAGATGTTTGTTGGGCGGCTTATGGATATGGCGATCGCGCTGAGTGTCTCGCCCTAAAACCGACTTTTGCGATCGACAATATTTCGGAACTCGCCGCGATCGTTCTAAATTAATCCGGTATCGGTTTTTTTCGGAACAGTTTCCATCATGAAACTAACAACATTTCACGAGAGCCGGACGCTGTATTTTTTTAGGTTCTCGAAAATATTAATTGCGCGAACCTGTAAGCCGACCAAACCCTGCCAATTAAACCATACCAGAGGTAGAGAGCGCGCAGCCACAAGTCTTATAAATTAAAACATGAAGTTAAAGTTTTTTATGGGTATAATTTACCGCCAAAATTTAGCATAATATCCTGATAACTTCTGCATTGGAAAAACAGGGCAATTGTTAAACTTGCAGGGTATGCTGCTAGTCAGGATCGACAATAAACTAAATCTATAAAAACTCATGCAGATCGATATAAGCATTCCTTCTGACAACCTATCGCCGACTCGTACCGGCGGCAATGCACCGAATTTAATAGAAGAAGTATTTCGGCTGTACGATCGCGCTCTGGGAGCTACCAGCAACGGCATCGCGATCGCGGACGCGAAGCTGCCGGACAAGCCCATAGTCTACTGCAACCCGGCTTTCGAGCGGATTTCAGGCTACTCTAGCAGCGAAATCATCGGGCGAAACTGCCGCTTTTTGCAAGGCCCCGATACCGATCGCGCAGCCCTAGATCGAATCCGCGTCGCCCTCAAAGAACAGCACGACTGCAAAGTCGTTCTCAAAAACTACCGCAAAGACGGCACCCCTTTCTGGAACGAACTCGCCATCTCCCCCGTGCGCGACAGCAGCGGCTGCGTCACCCACTTCATCGGCGTCCAATCCGATATCACCGATCGCAAACTTGCCGAAGAAGCCCTCAAAGCAGCCGAGGCCAAATACCGCAGCATCTTTGAAAACGCCACCGAAGGCATATTTCAAACCGCCCCCGACGGGCGTTACCTCAGCGCCAACCCCGCACTAGCCCGAATGTACGGCTACGATTCCCCAGCAAAACTGATCGCAAACTGTTCGGCAAACCAACTTTATGCCGATCGCACCCGCCGCGCTTCCTTTACCGCCGAAATTACTAAAAACGGCTCCCTCAAAGAGTTTGAATCCTGCGTGTACCGTCAAGATGGCAGCACCACCTGGATCTCGGAAAACGTGCGCGAAGTCCGGGGCGAATCCGGCGAACTCCTTTACTACGAAGGAACCGTCGCCGAAATTGCCGATCGCAAGCGCGCCGAAGCAGCCCTGCGCGATCGGGAATACTGGCTCAAAACCGCGATCGACGCCGTGCCCGACGCCATCAACCTCACAGACAGCGAAGGGCGCTGGCTGATAGCCAACGACTGCGCCCTCAAACTTTTGGGCTGGGAAAACGCCGACTACCAGGGCAAAACTACTGCCGAACTCGCAGCCTCAGCGACTCCGAGAGTTAGAGAAATCCTGCTTTCTTGGCAGGAAACCGGCGAAATTACCTGGAAAAGAGGCACGATCGCCTCCATCCGCCAAATCGTCCCCCTCCCCACTGGCGGCAGCAATTTGTTTGAAGTTCGCAAAGTACCGCTGTTCAACCCCGACGGTTCGCGCAAAGGCATGGCAGTCGCGGGGCGGGACATCACCCAGGAAGTGGAAGCAGAAGCAGCTTTGCGCGAAAGCGAACAGCGGTTTCGGGCAATTTTTGAACGCGCTGCGATCGGCATGGCCGTCGCTACCCTCGAAGGCATGGCGATCGCCACTAATCCGGCATTTCAAGCTATGCTGGGGCGCTCGGAAACCCAACTGCGCGGTCCCGGCCTCGACGAGTGCGCGCACCCGCAAGATGCCAAAATCGACCGCGAATTGCGCCAAGAGTTGGCCGCCGGGATGCGATCGGCATACCAAATCGAGAAACGCTACCGACGCCCCGACGGCAGCATCCGGTGGGGACGCCTCAGCGCTTCTGCGATCGGCAGCAGTCAGGGAAAGCCGCAGTTTATCTTGGAAATGGTCGAGGATATTACCGATCGCAAACAAGCCGAGTCAGCCTTATTGCAAAATGAAGCCAAATGGCGATCGCTAATTCTCAACAGTTCCGACATCATTACCATTCTCGACGAAAGCGGCCGCATTGTTTACGAAAGCCCTTCTATAGAAACTGTTTTGGGCTACGAACCAGAGGAACTCGTCGGTGAAATTGTCCTCGATTTCGTCCACCCCGACGACATTGCTGCGGTCATTTCCCAGCACGAAAAACTGATCGCAAATCCAGCCGATCCGATCGCCCTAGAAGGTCGCTTCCGGCACGCTGACGGTTCTTGGTGTTTTGTCGAAGGCGTTGGCATTAACTTGCTAGCAGACCCCGCTGTGAACGGAATTGCGATCAACTCCCGCGACGTGACCGCGCGCCGAAAAGCCGAGTACCGCCTCAGCAAAATTAACGAGTGCTTTTTGGGATTCACCACCGATGCCGCTGACAACATCCAGCGCCTGACATCCTTAGCTGGCGAGCTTTTGGGCGGAAGCTGCGCCATCTACAGCCGCGTCGGTGACGGACTGCTGCGCGCGATCGCGACTTGGCAAACGCCGCCAGACTACCCGGCTGTCGATCGCGCCGAAGGCCACATCTGCACCGACGTATGCAGCAAAAAAAGCGATCGGGCTGTGGCGATTCCTGACTTGCAGAACACTATCTACGGCAAAATCGATCCCGCTGTCATCCGCTACAAACTGAAAAGCTATCTGGGACAAGCAGTGCGGCTGGGCGACGATTATGTGGGTGCGATGTGCGTTCTCTACACTGAGTCGATCGCGCCCACAGAAGCCGACTGCAAGCTGATCGGAATTATTGCTGGGGCGATCGGAGTTGAAGAAGAACGGGCTGTTGCTGCTGCGCGCGATCGGCAAAAATCCCAGGAATTGCAAACAGCATTGCGCGAATTGCAGCAAACTCAAATGCAATTAGTCCAAACCGAAAAAATGTCTTCCCTCGGACAAGTCCTAGCAGGAATTGCCCACGAAATTAACAACCCAGTTGGCTTTGTCGCCGGCAACCTCTGCCACGTCCGCGGCTACGTTCTCGATTTGCTAGAATTCGTGCAGATGTATCGAGAAGAATACCCAAACCCCCCAGTAAAAATTCAAAAACAAGCCGAGGATATAGACTTAGAATTTCTAGCAGAAGATTTGCCAAAATTGCTCAACTCGATGCAGACAGGATGCGAGCGAATTGTAGAAATAATTCAAACTCTCCGCAATTTCTCGCGAACCGACGAAGCAAAAATTAAGCCCGCCGACATTCACGAAGGTTTAGAAAGTACCTTGTTAATGTTGAACAGCAGGCTAAAAGCCAAGCCCAACTGGCAGGGGATTGAAGTAATTAAAGAATACGGAGAACTGCCGAAAATCAAATGTCATCCCGGACTGTTGAATCAGGTATTTATGAATATCTTAGCAAATGCGATGGACGCATTGGAAGAAAGCAGCAAAACAAAAAATGCTGCAAGTTCTACTTTCCCGACAATTACAATTAAAACAGAAACTATTGACAACAAGAGCATTTGCATTCGGATCGAAGACAACGGCCCCGGCATTCCCCAAGATAATATCGTGCGCTTGTTTGACCCGTTTTTTACCACAAAACCCGTAGGTAAAGGCACTGGTTTGGGTTTATCAATTTCCCACCAAATTGTCGTTGAAAAACACGGCGGCAAATTGCAGTGCCTCTCCCAACTAGGTAAAGGTACCGAATTTATCATCGAAATTCCAATTAAGTAATTGTGTAGGGAGGGCATTGGGCATTGGGCATTGGGCATTGGGCATTGGGCATTGGGCATTGGGCATTAGATCGAGTCCGCTCGAACAATGACTATAAAATTATATTAATTCTCAAAACTCATGCAACAGTATCTGTAGGGTACATACAGTCTTTCAGCAAAAAACCCACACTCATCATTGTTCCAAGAATTAGGAGAATTGGTATTAGTTTGTAGTGAGGACAGCAAGTCCTTAAATGCTGAGGACTAAAGTCCTCACTACAAACATGACGCAGCTAAAAACTAAACTGCGTCCGCAAATTGCCCACAAAAATTGTCGGGTTGTTATCGAAATTGTTGGCATTGCCGATCGCATAAAATGCCGGCACGATCGAAATATGGTCGGTGAGAGGCAAATAATAAGTTGCCTCAATCTCGTACTGAGTGCCGCCGTTTCCCCCGCCGGAAACCAGAAACCTCCGACCGCCAGTAACGTCAAAAGGTACTAAAAATGACACCGAAAACAAAGCTCCTTTTTTGAACAAATCGGGAAGTGCAAATCCCAACTGATAAGATTGAGTTTTAATCGTGCCGTCCGGTCGGTTAGTCTTGGGAAATATATTGGTTTCGGCGTAGCCGTAGCGGCCGAAAAGACCAAAGCGGCGAGTAACTGACCAATCGAAATTGAAACTATAAGTATTCGCAGTCGCATTCCCCAGGCGGCCGCCGAAACCGTCATCTGCCACACCGTTCAACGGCTTGCTGTTAGGAGATCCAATGAAGCCGCCGATTTGCTGGATGTTGGAACGGCTGTACAAAAAACGCAAATTTGCCCGATCGCTCGGACTGAATGTTAATTCTGCTGTTGTCGTATTCGTCCCCCCAAACAAGCCTTGAGACGGATTGGAAGCAGAATTAAACACGGAAGTCGGCAAAAATTCCGTACTCTCGCCCAAATAGCCCAAACGCAGTTTCAAGGCGCGGCCCATATCCCACAAAGCCAAAGCACCGGCACCGCGTCTGGTAGCGCTTAACAAAGGACTGTTGTTAGAATTAAAGCTGCTCGCACCGTCCGTGAAAAAGTTAAACTTATTGTTGTCAAAGTAGCGGTAGAAATTAATTCTAGGCCCGACTACTACTTGCAAGCTGTTGCTAAGCGGGAACCGATAAGAAAGTTCCCGCAGGACAACCTCATTCGGATTTCCTCCCGCAGTTTGATCCAGAAAAGGAGTGCCGAATGTATTGAAAAAACCCGCCGAAGTATACTGGTTTGCTGGCGAATTGCCGTTACCTACAGCTAGCTGTGTTATCAGTTGGTCTTTCCCTGTAAAAGAAGTAGTAAGAGTCAACCAAACTAACTGGCTGAAAGTGATTCCTGGGTCGTCGTCAACTCTCTGCACGATCGGTCTGTTGGTGACAGGATCGCGTCCGGGTACTCGATCGAGCGGGGCAGCTTTTCCATTTGTCGCTTCAACTCTGACTTTATCGCCTGCAAAAGCTCCACTCAGGTTAAACCAAGCAAATCCGTTGAGTTTAGTAGTAGTTGAAAATTGGTTGGCTTCCAATTCAGCAGTGCGAGCTTCTAAAGCATCTACTCGACCGCGCAATGTAGCTAATTCTGCCGCAAATTCTTCTTGCAATCTTTGTAAAGCAAGTAAATCTTCTCGCTTGACTAAATTACCAGTCGAACCGCTAATTTGTTGGGTAATTCGATCCAAACAAGCGTTTAATCCGGCGGCGAATTCGTAGCGAGTCATTGCCCGATTTCCTCGGAATGTGCCGTCTGGATATCCCGCAATGCAGCCGTATCTTTCTACTAGGGATTGCAAGGCGCCAAATGCCCAATCTGTAGGCCGCACGTCAGACAGTTGGGAAACAGATGTGACTTGTGCTGCATCTTCTTGTATGCTGAGGTCATCAGCGGTGCCGATCTCGCTGCCGATCTCCGCAACTTTGCTGGCTTCAGCAACGTTTTGAGACTGAGGAGAGTTGGCAATTTCTAACTCCTGTGGGGGAAATTCGCGAATTTCCCCCGTTATTTCTGTTGCTGTATCAGTTTCGGGTAAAGCGCGATCGACTGCTGCTGTATCAGTTTCGGGTAAAGCGCGATCGACTGCTGCTGTATCAATTTCGGGTAAAGTTCGATCGACTGCTGCTGTATCAGTTTCGGGTAAAGTTCGATCGACTGCTGCTGTATCAGTTTCGGGTAAAGTTCGATCGACTGCTGCTGTATCAGTTTCGGGTAAAGTTCGATCGACTGCTAGCGCAACTTCTGGAGTTGAGGTATCCTGAATTTGAGCTGTTGCCGCGATCGGCTCCAACAACATCCCCGCACCAGAAATCAAGAAAGACAGCCAAAAAGCTTTAACCGAGCTTGAATTCTTCACCATAACACTCACACCGTTTGTCTAAAATTAAATTGGGCAAATGCTAACCGATCGGATTGCTTATAAATGTGTTTTGTTTAACAAATTCTGATAAATAGTTAAAATTATTTGAGGAAGCGGTTCCCAATCGCGACTGACTGATGACTGCTGGCTCCTGACTAACTCCCAATATGAAGTTTTTATTAGTTACAGATTTAGACAACACGCTAGTCGGAGACGACGAAGCAACTCAACTTTTCAACCAGCGCTTGCAACCTGTGCGATCGCAAATTTGTTTAATTTACGCTACCGGGCGTTCTCATGCTTCGACTTGCGAATTAATTGCCCAAAAGCAACTGCTAGCACCGGACTATTTAATCGCAGGTGTAGGTAGCGAAATTTACCAAGACGGAACCATCGATTTAGATTGGGCTCAATATCTTTCTCAAGACTGGGATAAAATGGCGATCGCCTCTTTAGCTCAGCAGTTTCCCCAACTTAAACCCCAATCCCTCAAACAACAAAATCCTTGGAAAATCAGTTATTGTCTGGAACCCGCGGCCGAAAACATCTCGACTTTGCACGCATTACAGCAAAAATTAACTGCATCGAGGCTGGCAGCTCAAATTATTTTTAGCAGCAATCGCGACCTAGATATCTTACCGCAAACTAGCAACAAAGGCAATGCCCTTACTTATTTGCAAAAGCGCCTGCAAATTCCATCTGAAGCAACATTAGTTTGCGGCGATTCTGGCAACGATATCAGTATGTTTCAACAAAATGTCCGGGGAGTAATCGTCGCGAATGCTCTGTCAGAACTCTTAGAATGGCATCGCGAATACGGCACGGAAAATCATTATTTAGCTGGCTCTGCTTGCGCTTGGGGAATCATCGAAGGAATGGCGTATTTTTGGGGATTTTGATTGCCGAAAATGCCACCGGACTTGATATGACGATGAAGAGTCCTCCCAAAAATCAGAAAGCTCTTTTCTTTGCCATCACCACCAAGACGGGGAGTGCGATAACATCAGCGTGTACTCGCTTGCGACACCACATGGAACAAAATACTTTACCAGTAGAAGTGATTCTCTCTCACCCCCGCCAATCCCTAGGAAGCATTCGGCTGGATTGGACGCCGCAACCGGGGAACTATCTCGATTTAGAGGGACAAACTTACGCTGTTTTGGAACGCCACCACCGCTATCAACTGCAATCGGGCCGCTACCAACTGCAAAAAATCGCGTTGTACGTGCAGTGTGTCCAACCGCCGACGGAAAGAACCTTTGTTAGCGGTATCTGGGCGATCGGAGATGCTAGCTGCTGCTTTAATGCTCGATCGGAAATTCTGCGCTGTGCTGTCAACCCCAATGGCCCCTGCGATGGCTGCAACGATTACCAAACGCCTGGCTCGATCGAGCAAAGGACACAATCATAGCTCGATCGGCACTCTTGACGAAAGTGCCGAGGATCTCGGCATCTGGCTCGCTTACCGCAAACTATTCCTTACCAACTAGCAACTCTCGAACTAAATTTAACTTGTTCGAGAAGACTATAATTTATGTTGTCATCGTTGTGCAGCACGTCGCGAATGCCAGTATGAATCAAATCTTCTATTTCCAGCAACTGCTCTGAAGAACAGCGAA
>JANNOR010000134.1:0-52966 GCA_031399265.1 Cyanobacteria bacterium SOY_34_metabat_3
ACCGTTTTCCTTCGCAATCAAATAAACGGTGGACCGGGTGCAGTTGGAGCAGCCGCCCGGCCGGGGCCCCAACTCCGAACAATTGTCGGCACCGGCCACTGCCGTCTCCTCTATATCATTCCAGCGCAGCCGGAATGAATATTACTTGCGGCAAAAAAGTTTATAATAAATAGACAACTCACAGGAAGCACGACCATGACAGCAGTCGTTACCACCCTCAAAACTTCTGAAATCATATACCCCAGCGCTGATGGAGAACCAGTGGCAGAAACTTACGATCATCTTTACGCAATTATCACCACTTTAGAAGTCTTGAAACAATACCTCGCCAACCGTCGAGCTACTGTTTTAGCAAACCAATATTTGTACTACGCTCAAGGTTTCCCAAAATTGCGTGTAGCACCGGATGTGATGGTAATTTTTGATGTAGAACCAGGTGGCAGAGATAATTACAAAATCTGGGAAGAAGGCCAAGTTCCGAGAGTGATTTTTGAAATGACATCACCGGGTACAAAGTCGGAAGATATCATCAAGAAAAAAGACTTGTATCAGGGGATGGAAGTTGAGGAATACTGGTTATTTGACCCTAGAGGTGAATGGATTCCTGAACAATTGCGCGGGTATCGATTGGGGGAAAATGGGTATGAATTAATTAGAGATAGTCGCAGTGAAGTATTGCAACTGCGGTTGGAAATAGAAGGAAAATTGATTGGGTTCTATCGGGAAGATAATGGAGATAAATTATTGATTCCTGATGAATTGGCTTCAGCTTTGCAAGCTGAACGACAACGGGCTGAAGCTGAACGGCAACGGGCTGAAGCCGAAAGTCAACGTGCGAATGAACTCGAATCTTTGGTAGCTAGTTATCGATCGCAGTTTGGAGAATTACCACAGGATAACGGATAAAGATGCAGGGGTGCGATCGCCCTTCACCAATTCGATCGCACTTCTGATTCTCCATTAAGTAGCTGTAGGGTGCGTCGCTACCCTTAAATCCTAAAACAAATAGACAATCTCAAAGCGACGCACCGGTGCATACAGTCTTTAAGTAGTAAGTTGGGTTGAAAACGAACCCTACGCTTCGCTCCGCCCAACATCCATTAATTGGATATTGGATTTTGATTTGCTAACGCGGTGTGTGTTGATAAGTGCGATCGGTGATGCGGCTTTGGAATTCGATCCTCTTCGAGGGCTTCGCTAACGGGCGATCACTACCCATGTAAAATTTAGTAAAATTGAGAAAGCAGTTGGGTCTTCAAAAGATTAAACTAAAAAATAGATCGGGAGAAAATATGATACAAACAGCAGTTAAAAACTCAACCACCGATAGTTGCCTGACTCTGAAAGGAGTAAGTTGGGATCAATTGGAATCGCTCGAAGCCGCTTTTGAGTCTGTCGGTGGCATCAAATTTGCTTACTTAGATGGGATTTTAGAAATTATGACAGTTAGCCCCGAACATGAAGAGACAAAGGGTACTATTAGAGCTTTATTAGAAGCATACCTGAGAGAAAAGGGCATCCGATTTTATATCAAAGGCGGGCCAACTTTGGGAAGTAAAGAACTAGGAGCGAGAAAGGAGCCTGATGAGTCGTACAATTTGCAGACTAAAAAGGCAATGCCCGATTTGGCGATCGAAGTTACATTCACTAGCGGTGGCATCGATAAACTGCAACTATACAAGCGGTTGGGGATACCTGAAGTTTGGTTTTGGGAGGATGGAGTATTGAGCATTTATTATTTAAGAGAGGAGTACGAAAAAGTCGAACGCAGCGAATTGTTGCCGGAGTTAGACATTGCTTTGTTAGTCAAGTACGTGACTTACTTCGACCAATACGATGCTGTTACGGAATTTATTCAGGCTTTGAAGGAAAGCTAAATATTTTATGACTTACGCACTCACGGGGTGGATTTATTGGCACCGCCCCTAGGGAAATATTTAAAATAGAGTAAAATTAAATATAAATTAGAATCAAGGAGCGATCGACATGGTTCAAGCCTTAACAAAATTAGTAACATTTGACGAATTCATTGCGTGGTATCCTGAGAATTCAGAATACCGCTACGAACTGCACGATGGAGTAATTGTTGAAATGCCCAAAGGAACTGGTCAACATTCAGAAGTCTCTGGATTTCTCAACATAGAAGCCGGCATTTTGTGCCGCGCTGCTCGATTGCCTTATTTCCTTCCCAAAGAATGTGTCCTTAAACCCGATCGCACTGAATCAGGATATGAGCCAGATGTCATCGTTCTCGATCGCCTGCAAGTGATAAATGAACCGCGCTGGGCAGCAGAATCGATTATCACAATGGGTTCGTCGGTGCGTTTAGCAGTAGAAGTTGTCAGTACCAACTGACAGACTGACTATCTTACAAAACTGCGGGATTATGAAGAAATGGGCATTTCTGAATACTGGATTGTCGATTATTTGGGATTGGGTGGAAGACGCTACATCGGCAATCCCAAACAACCTACAATTTCGGTTTATCAATTGGTTGAGGGAGAGTATGAATTAACGCAGCTCAAAGGAGGCGATCCCATTAAATCGGATGCTTTTCCCGAGTTAAGTTTAACGGCACAACAGGTGTTTGATGCAGGAATTATTAATGAATAATTAGGAAAAATCATGACCCAAACATTATCGAAACCACCCGAAACCAAAACCAAGTACACTATAACTTGGGAAAAATTGCCAGAAGACTTCAAATTACCAGACGATCCTGTGGAAAACATCGACCAACCACTGCTAGCAGCCGCCTTGCGAGAATCCTTAGAACTTGCCGGATTTATCCTCGCATCAATGCTGATAGCTTCTAATTTTGGACTGTGCGCCAAAGTTAACGACAAAACAATAGTAAAAGCACCGGATTGGGTGTACGTGCCATCAGTATTGCCAGCCGAACCGGGAGAAGTTCGTCGCAGTTATACTCCCAATGCCGAGGGAGAAGTGCCTGCTGTAGTCATGGAATTTCTATCAGATACTGACGGCAGTGAATATTCAATTAAACCGACATATCCTTATGGGAAATGGCGGTTTTACGAGCGAATATTGCAAGTACCGGTGTATGTAATTTTCGCTCCAAAATTAGGAGAATTGGAAGTATACCGCTTGGTTTCGGGACAGTACGAACTGCAAGATGCGGATGCCAACGGTCGATTTTGGATAGAATCAATGGGATTATTTTTGGGGGTTTGGGAAGGTGAAAAATCTCAGAGGAGGGGTTATTGGTTGCGCTGGTGGGATGAGAATGGCAATTTGTTGTTGTGGGGTACTGAAAAGGTAGAACAGGAACAACAGCGGGCCGATCGACTTGCAGCTTATTTAAGAAGTCAGGGTATCGATCCCGATGCAGTATAAATATCGCTCGAATTTTTTTGGATAGAGGCGATCGTTTTGCGATCAAACTTGGGCATTCTAGATACAGGTACTTTGTGAGTGCCTGGAAACCTTCTAGGCAAAGGATTGATGATGGAAAGTACACAGAAAAAATCTAGTAGTATTCCGGTTCGTAAGGGCGATCGAATTAAGCAGATTTTTGCGTTTGTATCAATGGCTGGCTTTGCGGGTTCGACAATTTTTGGTATGGTAAGTCTGTTCAGCAGCGGTTTGAGCGGACAGCACCAGCAAAAGCAGGCACCAGTGGCAGTTTCGCAGGAGTCTCTGCTGGCGGCGCAGGAACGGGGTTACGTGGGGGTTTTGCAACGGGAACCGCAGAATCAGACGGCTCTGGAGGGGTTGGCAAATGTGCGGTTGCAGATGGGGAATCACAAAGGGGCGATCGAGCCTCTGGAGAAGCTGGTGAAGTTGAATCCTGGTAGAGCTGATTATAAGGTATTGTTGGGGCAG
Organism: Cyanobacteria bacterium SOY_34_metabat_3; assembly: GCA_031399265.1. Lineage (GTDB taxonomy): Bacteria > Cyanobacteriota > Cyanobacteriia > Cyanobacteriales > Microcoleaceae > Microcoleus. The sequence goes on from JANNOR010000134.1 coordinate 3,847, forward strand.
GCGAAGGGGAAGAAGTAGGGGAAAGGGCGATCGCTGAGAATGAACAGTTAAGCAAAGTTATTTTGTAATTAAGTGAAGCAAAAAAGGAAGTGGTAATCCGAATGCCTGAAAAAAAACCATTGGTTAGCATTGGTATGCCCCTCTACAATGAAGAGCGCTACCTTCATCAGATGCTAGATTCTTTAATATCACAAGATTATGAGAATTTTGAGTTAATTATTTCAGATAATGCCTCTGTTGATAGCACTTCTCAAATATGTCAGGAATATGCTGCAAAAGATGCTCGGCTGTGTTACCACCGAAATGAAACTAATATTGGTGCTAGTGCAAACTTTAAAAGAGTTTTTGAATTATCGCAGGGCGATTATTTCGTTTGGGTAGCAGGTCACGACCTCTGGCATTCAACATTTCTGTCTCGTTGTTTAGAAATTTTCTTACAAGATGAGTCTGTTGTATTATGCCATCCACAAGCTATGTGGATCGATACAGGCGGTCAGCCATTAGGTTTGATACCCAGCTCAGTTGAAACTAGAGGATTAGATCGAATATCACGATTTCACGTCGTTTTGTGGGGGCTAGGATACTGCTCTCCAATCTATGGTCTTATCAGCTCAAAAGCCTTAAAACAGGCTAATTTAGGTTTAGAAGTAATTGCACCAGACGCGATTCTCCTAGCTGAACTCTCCCTTTTAGGAGCCTTTGCTCACATAAGTGAGCCACTTTTCTATATGAGGAAGATGGAAGATTACGGCAGTTGGGAGAAGTATGTTGAAAAGATATTCAGGCAGAGTTTATCAAATTTGTCAGCACCGTCTATGTACTGGCAGATGATTGACGAACATTTAAAAGTAGTTAGCAAGCATATTAACTGTTCTTTAGAAAAAGATACTGCTACTCTATCGACAGTTCTATGCTTGTTGACGAAATACAGTTGGATATTAAATGGTCTGGAAAATTCCAAGGCGCAACAACTATCTTCTACCTCTGGTTTCGAGGAACGGATAAATCAAATAAATTTACAAGTTTACGAAGCGACAAGAGCTATAGAAATACAATTCAATAAATCCGAACACTCAAAATTCAATAAATCTGAACACTCAAGCAATCGTGAGAAAGGAATTCCTAAAATCCTGATTGATGGTGTATTTTTTCAACTCTATAGGACAGGAATTGCCCGTGTTTGGAAATCCTTGCTAGAGGAATGGGCAGAAAGCGGTTTTGCCAAGCATATCGTAGTTCTTGATAGGGCTGGAACTGCACCAAAAATTTCTGGTATCTGGTATCGGAATGTACCACATTATGACTACGAAAGCACGATCGCCGATCGCGAAATGCTACAAGAAGTGTGCGATGAAGAAGGTGCTGATTTATTTATATCCACTTACTACACGACACCCCTATCCACACCTTCAGTCTTCATGGCATATGATATGATTCCCGAAGTTGTGGGAGCAAATTTGAATGAACCAATGTGGAAGGAGAAACATCTTGCTATACGCCATGCTTCTGCTTATCTTTCTATTTCTGAAAACACAGCCAGTGACTTAGTAAAGCTTTTTCCAGAAATTGCTACTAAGTCTATAACTGTAGCCCTGTGTGGAGTTAAAAGTCTTTTCTCCCCAGCTAGTCAAGAAGATATTAAAGGTTTTAAAAATAAGTATGGTATCTCAAAGCCATACTTTATTTCAGTGGGAGGGGGCGCAAATTATAAAAATAGTATCTTGTTTTTTAAAGCTTTTGCTCAACTTGCCAGCAAACAAGGTTTTGAGATTGTCTGTACAGGGAGTGGAGTTTTATTAGAAGGAGAGTTAAGAAATTATACTTTAGGTACTGTCGTTCATAAGCATCAATTTAATGATGAGGAATTAAGATTAGCTTATTCTGGTGCTGTTGCACTCGTTTATCCATCGAAATATGAAGGATTTGGCTTGCCTGTACTGGAGGCAATTTCCTGCGGTTGTCCCGTCATCACTTGTCCTAATGCCTCGATTCCTGAAGTAGCAGGGGAAGCAGCTTTATATGTGAATGATGAGGATGTTGAAGGTTTAGCTGATGCACTTTGCGAGGTACAAAAACCGAAGGTTCGTAACTCATTAATTGTGGCTGGGTTGGAACAATCTAAAAATTTCTCTTGGTCGAAAATGGCTAAAACGGTTAGTTCAGCATTGATTGATGCAACTCTAGTGCGTTTAAACTTGCAAGATATTAATCTAATTGTTTTTCCAGATTGGTTGCAGCCAGAAGAGTCTCTTAGTTTAGAATTGGAACGAGTTGTTAGAGCGATCACAACTCACCCAGACAAAAGTAAGATGACTTTACTGGTAGATACGAGCAATGTTTCTGAGGAAGATGTCAATCTAGCTTTGTCTGGCGTGGCCATGAATCTTTTGATGGAAGAAGATTTAGATGTTTCCGACGGCCCAGAAATTTCACTGATTGGACAATTGAGCGAAATTCAGTGGGAAGCGCTCATGCCGCGCCTTCAGGGTAGAGTTGTATTGGAGAATGAGAATAGAGAGGTTATTATTCAGGTAAAAGCACTAAATATTCCCACATTTGATTCAGACAGTTTTGTACAGGACAACGACTTATAAAGTTAGGGAATTTGTGCAGCTAGTTGCTGCACAAATTACTAGCCTTAACAATCACTATCAATCATGACTATCAAGATACTTTTGCCACATCTGCTCGTAAGCTTTCTCCATTTCTTGCGCAAACTGTTTGCCATTCCATAGCGGAGAAGTGTGTCTTGACTGTCGCAGCTTCCATGATATTTGTTGTCGCAAACCAGGGTCTTTCCCAAAGCGAATTCCCCACTCGACATATTCTTCATCAGTCCAAGCAATTCCCTCTGTTATCCCTACATTCATCATCATCGTGTAACTGTTGCGACTGGAAAACTGCTGGCCGACCCTCGTAACCAAAGGAATGCCCATCCAAAGAGTTTCTAATGTAGTTGTAGCTCCGTTATAGGGATAAGTATCAAGCACCACATCAGCAATACCTAAATTAGCACGATGAACTGTTTCTGTTGCCACTATTGGCAAGAATCGCAAACGATCTGCATTCACCCCTTCTGATTCTGCTATTTCAGTAAAGAATTTTTTGAGTAATTCTTCATCCCCTAAACCTTTAACTAAGAAATAGCTATTTGGTACTGCTTTAATAATCTGCATTTGCAAGCGTACTGTGTGGGCATTGTATTTGTATCCTCGCTGAAAACTTACGTATGCAACTGCATCGTTAGGAATATTTAATTGATCCCGCCTGACCCTTGGAGCGTCTAATTCAAAGCCATCTACTGCGATGTAGCTTTGGGGCAAACGCCAGATTTTTTCGACATAGTAATCTTCTGCAGATTCAGGCAGCACATAAGGATCAGCAATAAAATAATCAATATTTGATATGCCTGGTGAATCCCAGCCGAGCCAACTGACTTGTATGGGTGCAGGTTTAAGCATCATAATCTCGCAGCTAGTATTCAGTGTCAAGCTGTCGAGTTCGACCAAAATATCAATCTCATCCTCACAAATTAGCTCAGCTACTTCAGGGCCGTGCAACCCTAATTTCCGAGTTTTAAAAACTTTGCTTGTGTACCATTCCTCCAAAGGGTCCTGCGTTAGTTTAGAGTCAGAACCCAATAAATAAGCATAAATTTCAAAGCGATCGGGATCGTGATACTCGAAGAGCCATCGTGCTAGCCAGCCTACAGAATGGCGACGCAGGCAATATGACAGATATCCAATTTTTAAACGTTTTTTAGGAACATCTGTTTTGGCCGCAGAAGATAGTCGCTGGCGACACTTTTCCATTTGCTCCTTAGCATAATTAGCAACATTTAATTTGCAAATTTCTGCTATCTGACGGCGAATTTGTATGTTTTCCTGCGGTTTATCCTGAAAGTATGGGTAGAAAAATATCGAACTAAATAAACGAACTGTGGCGCTTGAATCCAGATCGGTTGGTGACTGCTCGATTAGCTCTGCCAGTAGAGACTTGAGGGTCTGAAATGTTGAGTAAGCTTCATCCGCATAGCCGCCCGCAGTCATCATACCTCGAACAATTAAGTGACAAGCATACACTTTATCGGCTAGATTTTCCATTACCGAATAGCCAAGCCTAGCCATTTCTATCCCCTTTGCCGACTCACCTATATCTTGATAAAAAGAGGATAAAGTACGCAGCAACTCTGGATGCTTGGGATCTAAGCGCAAGCCGAGTTCTGTGAATTTAACTGCCAGGGGAAATTGACGCGCTAAATAAGAAATTATATAAACAAAATGGATTAAAGTATCAATAAAAATTAGTGGCTCCTGAACATGAGCTAGACAAGCTTCTGTCAACTCCAAAGTAGATGGATGTAGAGGAGCGTAATCTAAGACGCTCTTCCACAATTGCATCAGCAGCTCATGGTTGATCGATAAAGGTTTGTTTGACTTGAGCAGTTCAATCACGCCCAGAGAATGAGGCTCTTCGCCAGAGTAAGTCTCAAGCAATATGGACAGTGCCATTAAATGCAGCAGGTTGTACAGATTGGCAGGGCTGATTTCCCGTATATGCTGGCGAACAGCCCAAGCCACGGCATAGTCTTTTCGTTGCAGCCGCTGCCGTTCAGCTTCGGCTTCGAGTAATTCTACCAGTTCTTGAGTCCACAGCTCGATTTCCTCTGGCTCGCCTTCAGCCATTCCCAACAGCCAGGTTGTCTGAGCTTCTACCTCCTGCCCCTGCAACAACAACATCAAACCCAATTGCCAGTAGTAGGACTTAACATTTGGTTCCGCTTCAATTGCTTGGTCGTAGAGTAGCGCAGCCCGAGTGTAATTCTCCTTAAGCAAACATTCCCTTGCTTCTTCCTGCCAGTCACGTGCAACAGCCAATAAGTTATCAGAAGTCATAAGCTAAAAAATATACAAATATACCTAAGTTAGAGAAAGTTTTTGACTAAGGTGCAACGACCTGATTTACCTCTAACTCCGCAAATACAGGTGTTATAAATAACTCATCAATTAATATGTCATAAAAAGCGGGTAGCATACTGAACTCTACCCGCTCCTTGATGGATTATTGCACTCAGAAATTACTTAGTTACGAGAGTCTGAGCGTCATTGCACTTGGTATTCTCCCGTGCAAGTGTAATTACGGCAGGAGCAGCTTGTTCAGCAGTTAGCTGCTCACAAAGGATTGAACTAGTACCGTCTCCCTCACCTGCGGGAACAAAAAATACTGCGCCTGCATATCCCTTAATCGAAGCGCCTCTAGGTTGTGCTCCCATAGTGACTCCTCCGGCGGCAGGAGTACCATTACTTGCACCCACGCCATACTGATAATTGTTAGTTGCAGTTTTGATACCCAGACCCAAGCTGGGGACATCAGTTGCGAACACTGTTCTCTCTGCAAAGAAAGCTTGTTGACCTTTGTTCATTGAACTAACATACTGTTTGGCTTCTGACTGCTTGGCTTTGTTGGCTTGGTTAAGGAAGGAAGGCAAAGCGATCGCAGACAAAATACCGATAATGATGATAACAACCAGCAGTTCAATCAGGGTGAAACCTTGATCCTGTCTTCTTTTGTTGATGTGTTGCAGGAACTTGGCTTTAAATTCGGTCTTCATAAGTCTTTTCTCCTTGAGGGGTGGAACGCTCGATTTCTAACTCTTATCTGTAACTTACCCACTTATCGGCGCTTTAATATCACCCCTGAGCAATTTTCTTTTCAATTCCTGGCTCTAATCCTCCAAAAGCACATACAGAAAGACTTCCAGCCTAATCAACAATTCCTTGACTTCCTCAAAGGCTGTCTGCTGACTAACAGGCTCTAGGTTAACACCGATCTGGGAGCGGATTTGGAGCCACTTCTGGACTAGGGAAACCACAGACTGCGGGCCCTCCCACAGAGGTAGCAAGCAAGCGGCCATTGTACAGTCGATCGCCACTGGCGCCAAAGTCGGCACAATAATATAACGACTAATCTCAAACGGCGTCTCACTCTCAATACAATTAGTCAAATCTTCCCTAATCTGGGAAGTCCTCAGTTGCGGGTGCAGATGTACCCGTGCTTCCCGCCACTCGGCCTCCGTCCATTCCGCCACAGGCACAAAATCCTGAGCCTGGTTCGGATTGCCGCACCAGAAATCAAACAAACGGTGCAGGGGATGCAACAAGTCAAATAAATGCAGCCGCTCTTCCACAGAAGCTTCTGGCAGACTCATCGCCAAAAACGGAGGCAAATCATCTGCATCTTTGAACAAATCCATCAATTCCCACCTGCGCCAAGCCACCATATTGATAAACTCTAAATCGGCACCTCTCAACATTGCGAACACTTCAGGAATGCTACAACCTTTATCACCCACCAATAAATAGTTAGCCATAATCCATGACTCATTTTGCGCGCGATCCGAATTCCAGGTGAATGCCTTAAGCCCTACTCCATCTTCTAATGCTTCCATTGTTTCGCGGACTACTTCTATCTCCAATTCCCCCGGACTTCCATCCATTAATCCCATTGCTTTGAAAACAGCTTGACCGCGAAATACTCCAGCTCTACCATTGGCACTGTGTAAGTTTGTGCGGATGATGCCGTCTGGTGTCAGAACTGACTTCATCGCTTGCAATCCAGCAATAGCATCGGGCAAGAGATACAGAACTTCGTCAGCATTGATATAGTCAAACTCTAAATTCAAACTTGGTAAATCTTCTATCTTCAAAGCATAAAATTCTGCATTAGCAACTCCATGATATTGTAAACGCTGCTCAGCTAGTTTCACAGATTCTTCTGATAAATCGATGCCTACTATTTTCGCTCCGGGATTGGCTAGAGCTAAAACTAAGGATTTATAACCGGTGCCGCATCCCGCATCAAGGATAACTTTACCAGAGGTATTGATGACTTTTCTATTTCTGAAGTAGTAAGCAGTTACCAGATTATGAAGGTAGAGCAATTCACTGTTGTCTTTTGGAGATTCTTCCAGCGGGATTCTGGGATAAGGAGTATTATCAAATTGCTGGCGAATGTTTTCTATTAACTCTAAATTTTCGCGATCCATGTTCAATTACGCTCAACGCTGGCAAATTATCCTAGTATCTAAAAAAATAGCCGATCGCCCGCCAAGTCGCAACACATACTTGCCACAATAGTCTGAAACTCCCGCCCTAACCAGAAATTCCCCTCCTAAACTCCCTCATCGCTTCCACAATCATTTGTGAATTTCTTACTCCCTCCCCTTAGTAAGGGGAGGGTTGGGGTGGGGTAAAAAGATTTACGACTCATTTAGGATCGCTCTCCTCCAAAAAATCTATAATCTTGCCCTCAATTCATCAGCCGATAACTGTGGCATTTCTTCTACCAACACTGTCAATTCAACCACTGATAATTCTAGTAAATTGCTAACGGCTGTAGCGAGAATATCTGGTGATTCATTAAAGTACCTTCTCAAGACATATTCCGCCAACAATTTAACTGCTTGTTGCTGTCCTGATTCATCGACTGTCAGCATGGATATCGCCAGCAACATCCGAGTAAATTCCGTCGCCGACAACTTGGAGAGAGGAGTTAAAAACACGCTCATTTTGGGGCTTAATTCTCCGAATCTTCCTGGGAGAAAATCTGATAAAATTAAGCGTTGCTGTTCTTGTCTGCCTCGTTCTAGCCCTCGCTCTAGCCCTCGTTCTAGCCCTCGTTCTAGACCTCGTTCTAGCCCTCGTTCTAGACCTTCTTCCCTAGCTTGTTGCTGTGCTGCTTGTATTTGTTGTTGAAAAAGTGGTGCAATGGTCATAATTAACTCCCGCTCTTCTGATTCTAATTCTTGTGGGATATCGGTCACTAAATTTGACTGTAACCTATATAATAACTCTAACGCAGTAATCCGCAGCGGATCGTCGGTTGCTAAAGTGCTCAATTGAGAAATAGCCCTTTGCTGCACTTTCCCTTTGCCCAAAATCCTCAACCACAGGGTTTCTGGTGTTTCTGGCAACTGGTGAATCACCACAATTGCCCCTTGCCAGTGCTCCGGGAAAAAATAGATGCCCTCCAACCAATTAGAGGGGTTTGGCATTCCACCAAAACCCGAAACTAATGATTTCGAGGCTGTCGGTGTCAAAATCCACAGGAAGGGCAACTTAGCATCATCATAGCGAGTATTGTCTCTTCTCGCCTGCCGCTCTAATTCTCTTCGCAAATCGAATAACTTACTCGTACAGTTCCAAACGTCGCTGACGGCGATCGGATTGCGAAATGGTTCAAATATTGCAGTCGTACAAGCCATTTTTCCCAACAATCCTAGATTTTCTGTATATTCTGGGATTGGGGTGCCTGGAGTGAAATAGACATCGATTTCTCGGACTTCCGAAGTCACATCGCGACCGATATTGACTGTGCCGATGGGAGAGAGCATTTCTTCTAGGTATTCTTTAGCAAAGCGATCGTGAATGAATCGCGTCATAGAATTTATGATTGATTTTTATCACTGCATTTTATCATCATTTAATCCCTGTGCGATCGCGTCATATCAAATCCGGTAGCATCGGAATTATTAGCTGAAATTAGGAGACGGCAGTGCCGTATCCCTACAATTAATCTGGCGTAGGGACACGGCACTGCCGTCTCCTCTATATCATTCCGGCGCAGCCGGAATTGAGATCAGCTCCGGTAAGCTTCAATCTACATAGATAAGCTGTTCTGCATTTAAATTGTATATCAAAAAAAAATAAACTATTGTAGGGTGTCCCGCCCGCCCTAAATATACAATTTAAATGTGCGATGGCTTACCAGACTTTCAAGTCGGCATAATGTCGTCGAGTCTCAGTTGCAAGTTTGGAAATAGGTAAGAAGAAATAGTATCTCCCAAGCGATATTGTTGCTGCTGGTATACACCATTCACTAACTGGCAGACTGTAAAAGTTGGTTGCTTTGGATTGCCGATAAATTGCCAACCACCTAAGCCCCGAAAGTCCACAATCCAATATTCGGGGATATTCAGAAAAGCGTATTCTTCCACTTTTCTGGCATAATCATCTTGCCAATTAGTGCTGACTACTTCAGCAACAAGTTTAATGGTACTACCATTACAAATAACTGGTTCTTTTTGCCAAAGTGGTTCTTGTCTAAGTTCTGCTTGATCTAAAACAACTACGTCAGGACGCAGCGCTGTAGCTTCTGCATATAGAGGTTTAATAAGACAAGTTTTTGGCACCAACCAGTTGAAATTATCCCGAAAGATTTCGACATAGATTCTACCCGCAATACTCCCGGAAACAGCTTCGTGAGGGCCAGTAGGTTCCATCTCTCTGAGTTCTCCGTCAATTAGTTCATAGCGCGTGTTATCCCCATATTGGGAGATAAACTCCTCAAAGTTAAGTAATTTTTGTGTAGTGTAGGTCATAAAGCAGTTGACAGTTGACAGTTGACAGTTGACAGTTATGCTACCCGAATCAAACCGTTTATGCAGCTTGGATCAACTGTTCTAATTCTGGGTTTAAAACAACATTCATCGTCACTTTCCCGTTAAAAACTATAATGTACGATCGCACTTACAACCCAATACTTGCGATAATAGTCTCAATCCCTAATTATACAACCAACCACCGCCTCCATGAACACCAACATCAGCCCGATCGCCAAAGTATTCACGCTTTCCGCCGCCCTTTCCCTCGCCATTAAGTACGCAGGGCCTAGCTTATCCATCCCCTCCACGGACATCAATGCCCTCATCGCCGTTCTTTCCCCCAGCCTGATTTTAGCGGCTATCCTGGGCTGGCGGGGGTCGCAACAGGCAAGATAGGGGATTAAGGTCGATCGCGCCCAAAGACAAGTTAAATTGAACTAATAACCGTTCATCCCCACCCACATACACGAGACAGACGATCGCATGGATCTAACCACCTTAAATCTAAAACCCTTAAACTTGCTGATTTTTCCCGATTGGAACCAACCAGAAGAATCACTTTATTTAGAGTTAGAACTAATTATCAGGACTCTTGTCAATCATCCCGATCGCGATTTTATAACTCTTGTCATAGAGAGCAGCGAAACCTTAGACAAACTGGAATTAGATGTCAGTCTAATTATATCAGCAATTGTCCTCAGTCTTTTCATGGAAGAAGATTTAGATACTAGCTGCGAACCAGAAATAATTTTATTAGAAAACTTCAATCAAAACCAGTGGCTGGATATTTGGCCACATATTCAATATCGAATCAAGTTGAATGCGGAAAATCACCAAGCAATAGCCGACTCTGGAACCGAAAAAATCCCAGTAGTAGAACTGGAACAACTTAGCGATATCAGCCTTGACTCCCAAGCATTAGCGTTGAGAGAATTTGGCAACCAACTCTATCGTCAAGGAAGATACGAAGCAGCCATTCAGCACTATCAAAGGTTTTTCGTATCCCAGACAGGAGATATAGAACTGTATTCTAATCTAAGCGAGTGTTTGAGAAACCTCAACAGAATCGAAGATGCGATCGCAATTCTTGAACAAGGCATCTACAATTACCCGACAGCCGGACAACTGCATTTTCAACTCATCAAAATTTGCCAGCAAAACGGACGCACTCAGCAAGCTATATCAAGTGCAGAAACAGCAGCACAATTATTGCCAGATGAATATGTTTTTCAACTTCTCAAACACTTGACATTACCGATTGTTTACGACACCTCAGATGAGATTCAGTTTTACAAAGAAAGATTTGTCCGAGAATTAGATAAATTAATTCAGCAAACATCCCTAAAAACTTCCGAATCCAAAATAAATGCTTTCCGGGGTTTTAGTAGTTTCACTAATTTTTATCTGGCATATCAGGCTTACAATGTTGTTGAATCTCAATCAAAATATGCCAACTTAGTGCATCAAGTTATGGCTGCCAACTATCCCCAGTTGGTGCAAGCGCGATCGATGCCTCCACTGCTGGAAAATGGCAAAATTAGAGTTGGTTATATCTCTAATTATTTGCATTCCTACAGCGGCACTTTATGGCTGACTGGTTGGTTGCGTTATGCCAACACCACACAATTTGAAATTTACTGTTACTACACAGGTAACGATCCAGATCCTGTTACAGAACAATTTCGCCAATATAGCACAGAATTTCGCCACATTCCCCACAACCTAGAAGCCGTATGTCAACAAATTATTGATGACAAATTACATATTCTCGTCTTCCCAGAAATTGGCATGGATGCACCAACTATCCAAATAGCAGCTTTGCGTCTTGCACCCATACAATGTACGGCGTGGGGACATCCTGTCACCTCTGGTTTGCCAACGATTGATTATTTCATTTCCAGTGAATTGATGGAACCGGAAAATGCAAAATTGCATTACTCAGAAACCTTGATTAAGTTGCCGAATATTGGCGTTTCCTACCCAAAACCGATTGTTGGTGAATTGACTCAGACTCGCTCGGATTTTGACTTGCGAGAAGATGCTGTTATTTATTTATGCTGTCAAGCTCCCTTCAAATACTTACCGCAATATGATTTTATTTTAGCAGAAATTGCCCTTCATTTTCCGCAAGCTCAGTTTATTTTTCCGCGCGGCGAACTGCTGCGGGAACGGCTAAAGCGGGCTTTTGCTGCTGTCGATCTGAATAGTGAAGATTACTGTTTGTTCCGAAGTATTTCAACTCGGCAAGATTACATAGCAATTAACTTTTTGTCTGATGTTTTTTTAGATACTTTTACTTGGTCTGGTGGGAATACGTCTTTGGAGGCGATCGCCTGCAATTTACCTATAGTAACTTGTCCGGGAGAATTCATGCGGGGACTTCATGCTGATAGCTTTCTAAAAATGCTGGGAGTGACAGATACGATCGCACAAAACGAAGCAGAATATATTGAAATTGCTGTCAAGTTGGGGAAAGATTCACAATGGCGGCGAGATATTGCAGAAAGGATGAGTCAGCAGCAAGGTAATCTATTTGACGATCGAGTTTGCGTGACTGCATTAGAAGCTTTTTATCAACAAGTTATTCGAGAAAGACTTAAACAGTTGACAGTTGACAGTTGGTAGGGGCGGTGCCCCCGTGCCCGCCCTCTTAATTGACAATTGACTGTTACCCTCGAAAATCGCCCTGAAAATTCGTCTGAGGCACCCTACAAGTCTTATCATATAGGTTCGGGCGATCGCAACTAAACTCAAGGCAATCACCATGATTCAAACGATAACAGAATTAGTAACATTCGATGAATTCATTGACTGGTATCCTGAAAATTCAGGATGTCACTATGAACTGCATAACGGAGAAATTGTTGAAATGCCAAAAGCAACAGGCAAACATTCTAAACTGACAGGTTTTACGATCGCCGATCTCAACTTTGAAATCAGACGGCTACAACTGCCATACTTCATCCCCAAAGAATCCGTCATCAAACCGATGCGCGAGGAATCGGGATATGAACCAGATATTATTGTACTCAACGAAGAAACCATTAGAAACGAGCCGCGATGGGAGAAATCATCAATTATTACAATGGGTTCATCAGTCCCCCTAATCGTAGAGGTAACTAGCACTAATTGGGAAGATGATTATGCTCGCAAATTAGAGGCTTACGAATCAATGGGTATTCAGGAATATTGGATTATAGACTATCTAGGATTGGGCGGGAGACGGTTTATCGGCAATCCGAAACAACCTACTTTTTCAGTTTATCAACTCGTAGACGGCGAGTATCAAGTCAAGCTGTTCAGAAATGCCGATCGCATTGAGTCGCTAATTTTCCCAGAATTGAACCTGACACCAGAACAAGTGTTCGCCAAAGGGAAATGAGGAGGCTGCTTGGCGGGAGTGTTAAACTAAGGGTATTTTTTAAAGATGCGATCGCACGTATCTAGGATATCTTGGAGAGAAGCGATTCCCAGAATACCTAAAGTCGCACAGTAAATCCTGATTGCCCAATCTAGAATCTCAAACCAAATGAAGCTAGGACAATGGATCGGCTTATTAGCCCTCATCGCATCTTGTTACATCCTCTGGCAAATCAGGCAAGCCCTATTGCTGCTATTTGCTGCCATCGTCTTAGCCACAGCTTTAAATAAGCTAGCACGGTACTTGCAGAAATTCCGGCTTAAAAGATCGATCGCAGTCTTACTTTCAATTACCTTCCTAGTTCTCATCTTTGTAGGCATATTCTTAATCGTTGTACCGCCCTTTGCCGAACAGTTTCAACAACTTACCCAAAGAGCTCCTCAAGGAATAGCAAGATTAAATCAGTGGATAGATCAGATTGAAACTCGCTTTTCTGGACAAATTGGTCAGCGACTGCCGAATCTTGATATTAACGATATTATCCAACAACTCAGACCCATATTCAACCAACTCGTCGGCGGTGCTGGAGCCTTTGTTGGTAACACAGTAGGCGTTGTTCTCAGCTTTTTGCTAGTCATAGTTTTGACATTGATGACATTAGCCGAGCCTCTCTCTTACCGCAAAGCATTTATACAACTATTTCCCTCTTTTTACCGGCGGCGAGTCGATGGCATCTTAGATGAATGCGAAATAGCTCTCGGTAGATGGGTCATCGGCGCTTTAATTAGCATGAGCGTGATTACTTTTCTCAGCTTAATTGGTTTATCAATATTGCAAGTTCCCCTAGCCCTAGCTCACGCTGTAGTAGCCGGCTTGCTGAACTTAATACCCAATATCGGGCCTGGTTTGAGTGTCATTCCCCCAATGACAATAGCACTTTTAGACTCTCCCTTAAAATCCGGTTTTGTGCTGATCCTATACTTTCTAATCCAACAATTTGAAAGCAACCTCCTCACCCCTTACGTTATGGCACAGCAAGTAGCGCTGCTGCCGGCTGTCACTTTAATAGCTCAAGTATTCTTTGCTACTTTTTTTGGATTTTTAGGACTATTGCTGGCCCTTCCCCTCACCGTTGTTGCTCAAGTTTGGATTAGAGAAGCCTTAATTAAAGACATTCTCAACCAGTGGCACGCCAGTCCCAGAAACCTAGCAGCGATCGACACTGCTATTCACGAGGAATACGAAGCTATAGGAGTCACGCAGGACAAGCCAGAAAGCCTTCCTGAACAAAAAACAGACATTCCAGAGGACTTAGAAAATCACCCAAAAAATCCCTAATTTAGGTTTGTAGTAAGGAATGCAATTCCTTATTTGTTCCTAGATTTAGGGCTTGCATTCCTAACGGAAAACTTAGTAAATTTATGGTAATAGAGCCTAGATTAACTATCTTCAAGCCTCGCATTCTAAGCCGCATCTCGTCCAGCGCTAAAAATCTGTTGCACAGTCAAATTCAACTCGGGAAATATGGGCGAAACAATTTTATCGCTCCCCCGAAACTGACTAACTTGATACTCGCCATCAACCAAATGGTGAACAAAAAAAGTAGGTTGTTTTGGATTGCCAATATAGCGTCTGCCACCAAGTCCCAAATAGTCCGCAATCCAGTATTCAGAAATGCCCAAAGCTTCGTAATCAACCAACTTGTAGCCGTAATCATCCCGCCAATTGGTACTAACAACCTCCACAATTAGCCGGACAGAACTACCCATTGTAATGATAGATTCCTTTTTCCATCTCGGTTCGCTGTTCGTCGTCCCTTGTCTGTCCAAAACGATCGCATCCGGCTCGTAACCAGATAGCTCGTTATCAGCTTTGACAACGCATTCCTTGGGAAGGAAGTACGGAAGTCCTAGTCGTCTGACTTCAAAGTTGAGTTCAGCGACAAGGAAGCCAGCTACTTCAGAATGTTCTCCGGTTGCTTTAGGCATCTCAACGATAGCTCCATTGTGCAGTTCGTAACGTTTTTCCGAATTTTCAGGATACCAGTCAATAAATTCATCGAACGTGACTGGTTTTAATATCGCTTGAGTCATGGAGCTCGCTCCTTATATTATTTATTTATGTAGGACTTATGCAATCATCCTCAGAAACCCGGTTTCTGACCATATTTATCGCGCTCGAACCCAAGATTTTCCTAGAAACCGGGTTTCTTAGCCTCAGTCTTATTATGATAATATCAGATCCGTTATAATGTCTTCCTTTGATTTTAAATCTAGACCGATCGCCAAAACTGCATTCGCTCGATCGACATTCCATCAAACTAAAATCTAAATAAAATAATATGATGCGAACTATCGACGAAATAAACGATAAAATCACTCAAGGCAAAGCCACAGTCTGGACGATCGAAGAACTCAAAAACCGAGTCCGAGAAACCAGCGTTAGCCAAGCAGCAAAAGAAGTCGATATCATCACCACCGGCACCTTCGAGCCGATGGAATCATCAGGCGCAATCATCAACCTCGGCCACACAGATCCCCCCATAAAAATCCGCCAGTGTTGGCTAGACGGCGTTTTAGCCTACTCCGGCTTTGGGGCTGTAGACCTGTACCTCGGAGCGACCCAAGTAGCCGAAGACGGCGAAGAATCGCGCGATCGGGGCGGCGGACACGTCATCGAAGACCTGATTGCTGGCAAACCCGTGCAGTTGCGGGCTTTGGGACAAGTCACAGACTGTTACCCCCGCGCCTCCTTTGAAACCACAATTACCCGCGATACCATCAACCAGTTTTATTTATTCAATCCGCGGAACGTATATCAAAACTTTATTGTGGGAGTCAATGGGGGCGATCGACCTTTATTCACCTACCTCGGCCCCCTGCAACCGAACCTCGGCAACGCCGTCTATTCGAGCCTGGGAGCCATGTCTCCCCTGCTAAACGACCCCGACCTCGAACTCATTGGCATCGGCACCAGAATCTTTCTAGGAGGCGCTCAGGGCTACATCACCTGGGAAGGAACGCAGCACTTCCCCCTGCAAAAACGGCAGCCCAACCGCACCCCGATCGGCCCGGCCGCCACCCTCGCCCTCATCGGCGACGCCAAACAGATGAACTCGAAATGGGTACGGGGCTGCTACTTCAAAAACTACGGCCCATCAATCATGCTGGGAATCGGCATCCCCTTTCCCGTCTTAAACGAAACCGTGGTGGCGCACTGTGCAGTATCAGACAAAAAAATAGTAGCGCCGGTGGTAGATTTCTCCATCCCCCGGCGCGTTCGTCCTACCTTCGGTTTAGTCAGCTATGCCCAATTAAAAACAGGCCGCATCTCGATCGAGGGCAAACCTGTGCGGGCCGCCCCCCTGGCGAGTACGTTTCTCTCCCGACAAGTAGCTTTGGAATTGAAGCAGCAAATTGAAGCGGGTCAATTTACGCTCACGGCCCCAGTCGCTCTCTTACCTACCGATCGAGTATTTCTGCCGCAAGATTTGTGGGGAGCCCAAGTTAGACTCGAATAAACGATTGTAGATTGGCTCTGAGGGCTGATTTTAGATTAGTTCGCGATCGCACTAATCTAAAATCTCAAATCTCACATCTCAAATCGCTCTATTCCTCAGCAGGCTTAGGTTTCTTGACCGGCTTAGGAAGAGGTTCCTTGGGAAGTGGCGGTGCTGCGGCGGACTTGATAGTAGGACGGCCTACAGGAGCGCCGTCACCCATCGGCGGCCTAGGAGTAAAGGGACGCTTCCCTCCCCCTCCTTTAAAGCCACCAGGTGGCTTGCTACCCGGGGGGAATTTCCGTTTTTTAATCGGTAGGGCGCCAATATTGTTAGCCTGCTGAATCATCAGACTGTCAGCCTGCAATTTGACGTGGAAATCCCAAAAAAACCCGATCGCCTTTGTGGCTAAATCTCCATTGAGTTTCAGCTTAAAAAACTTCATCTTGTCGTCATTCTTGCGGGGAGCTTGCTTGATTTTGACGATCACATACTTTTCTGCATCTTGCGATTGATAAATCACCTCGCCTCGAATCGAAAAATAGCCATCTTCAACATCAGGTTCAGAGGGCGGCACAGATGCAGCCGAAGCATCGCCGCTGCTGTCAATTTCTGCTGTGTCTTGATTTTCTTCCTCGTCAGAGGACGGTTCGGCAGGTTTTTTGAGCGTTTCCGGCTCCCAAACTCCCATAATCTGGGCGTGCAAGTTGCCATCTTCTTGTCTGGTGCGGGGATAGACCACCCACAGGTGTTCTTGTTCCAGATCCAGGTGATTCTTGACTAAACTCATGACTCTACCCAGCAAAACTGCGTCGATAGCAGTTCCGTCGGCAGCTATCAGCATACCCCGGGTGAATTGCTCTTCGGATTGCGTGTAGCGACCCCGCACCAAACCAACAGCTCGGTACTGTCTGGGTTCGCTGGGAGGGGGAATCGGATGTTGGCGCATGACCGAGGGTATGTCATCAGCAGCCTGAGCGTCGTCAGCGGCAGGCTCGGCGACTGGGATCGCGGGAGTATTGCTAGCAGGTGCCGCTGGCTCCGAGAATGCAGGAGCATCGCTGGGCGCGTCTTTTGGCTTTGTTTTGTTTTTGTCGGGGGCAGAACTGTAGCGCGGTCGCTGGAGCGAGTCCTTTGGCGCCCTGGCCTGGGTTGGTGCTGGCGGTCGATCTGGATCGACAGGTGGAGCCGGCGCCCAGGACACGGGACTTGCGTCTGGTGTCTCGGGATCGGGCGGTCGGGCTGGGTCAGCAGGTGCAGCCGGCGCCCCAGACACGGGACTTTCGTCTGGTGTCTCGGGTTCGATGGCTGTAATTTCGGGCCCATTGACGGCCGGCTCGATCGGCTGATCCTTGGGAGCTGAAGTAGACTTGGACGATTTGGAAGACCGGTTGGGAGAGGGGTTCATAAAAACTCCTTGCAGCGGAGACACATCCCTTAAGGGAAATTAGGAATAAACTGAAGAAACTGCTTTAAAAACTACTAGCACCAGACTTGGGGCTTGCGCCGTAAAGTTTGATTTTGACCCGTCAACGCCAACTTTCAACGCTACGAGCGCTCCGAGGTTCGCTAGATACTCTAATCTTTGCTGGCAAAGAGTTTGAGAGTTTTTGAACCAAGGGCGGGGAGTCGATATCGCGCAAAAGCTGGCGTTGCTGGCTAATAGCATTTAGGATATTCAGCTTGCCTATTTTACTTAATCCAATTACCTAACGGGCTGATCCGCCATCTTTTTGGTAATTTTTAGCTCAACCAAACTAAATTGGACAGACACCGCACTCCTTGGGGCTGCGCGCATCAGTGTCGAAAATTGTTTGGCTAGCCTGGAGTTGTGGGTCTGTTACCATGTTAGCTGCAACCAAATGACTGGTTTGTCAATTGGGACTTTGAAGGTGAACTACCCAGTGCTGATGCCATCGCATACAGCGTGGGTTTCTGTCTTCGCAGGGGAGTGCCTCAGATTGGACTTACGCCCCACATGAAGGACTTACCTTCCCTCCAACAGCAGAAACGGCTGTTCCATCCGTCTTTAGCATTCTGATACCTCCATTCCTGATATTTGTTGCAGCATTGCCATCTGCTATACAAATACTAGACAAGTCTAGACATTTGCTTCTTACTTCATCGGGAGCATGGAAGCGGTTATCCCTCAGTAAGCTTTCACGGTTTAGCCAACCGCGATAAATTGATTGCTGCGTTTAAGTCCCTGTCCATCGAATGACCACAACTTCCACAGTTGTAAGTCCTTTCTTTTAGTGGCATATCTTGGGTATTTCCACAATTTGAACAGGTTTTGCTTGATGGAAACCAGCGATTAGCAACAATCACTTCACAACCAAACTTTTGACGCTTGTATTCCAACTGACGCTTAAATTCATGGAATCCGCAGTCAGCTATTACCTGAGCTAGTTTGTGGTTTTTTAGCATCCCTCCGACATTTAAATCTTCTACTACTATCGTTGCGTGGTTTTTGCATAAGTAAGTAGTGATTTGATGCAGAGTATTTTTTCTGAGGTTTGCTATTTTTGCATGATGTTTCGCTAACTGGACTTTAGCTTTGTATCTATTTCCAGAACCTTTTACCTTTCTGGCAAGAACTCTTGATAATCTCTTGAGTTTTGCGAGATGTGCTTTATAGTGCTTTGGGTTCGGACATACTACGCCAGTTGAAAGCGTAGCCAACTCTTTTACTCCCAAATCAACTCCTACAACATCATGACTTTTGACTGTGGGTTCATGATTTTGTTCGTAAGCAAATGCCATAAACCAACTATCGGCAGTGCGCGAAATGGTGATTGACTTGCAAGTTGTGTGAGGTAGTCCTTCGTGGGTTTTTACCCATCCGATTGTCGGCAGCTTTATAGACGTACCGCCTACAGGAATAGGCTTACCGCCAGCATCAATAGTAAAAGAATCGTGATGCCCCTTCTTTTTGAACCTGGGATATCCACCTTTTTTTGAGAAAAATCTAGAGAACGAATCTCCAAGATTTTCAAAGGCATATTGAGTTATTTTCTGGCAGATTCCCGCCTCTTTGATCCATGTGAATTCAGGTTTTACATGATTGTTGAAGAATTTCTTAAGCAGGTATTTGTTGGGCTTTAATCCATCTTGATAAAGGTTACTCCAAGTAGCCAGTCCCCAATTATAAGTAAACCGAGCTATCCCAGCGTGTTTACTCATTATTGTTGCTTGACTTTTGTTTAGCTTTAGCTTTGTTTTGATGGACAAAAGCATTGTTCGACCTCAACACTGTATTTCTTTGTTATTCAATTTTGGCATATTTTGTACGGGTTTGTTAATGGTATTCTTTCTTGTTGTCCTTAATTTCTTTGGAGTGATTTTGCAAGCCGTGCTTTGAGAGCAAATCGCGCAGGGTTTGAACATCGTACACTATGAGTGTTTGTCTACGAGTGTACCATTCTGTCTACTTAATTGCTAGCGTATGACTTGCTCTTTTGTCAAAAAAGTTTTTATAGGGAGTCGTGAGATTAAGCGTGGCCGCCTGTAGCACTTGACTGTAGCAGTCACGCTTTCCATTCATATTCCTTTTTTAGCGTTGGCAGTAAAGCATTTAATGCAGATTGTCCAAGCCCTTTGCCAGTCTCTTTATAGACTTCAATGGACTTATTAAGCGCGTAATTCCACCACCAACGAGCGCAACCAAAGCTCTGTGCCAGATGCTGGGACTGCCGATCGATAGGGTATAAACGAACTTTGACAACTTTGCGTAGCATTTACTTACTGCTAACTGCTATTAAAGGTTTTGCCGATCGGCAAAGATCGCAAAGCGAAAAAGTGGGCATCGAACCCACTTTTTCTGTACGCTTTCATCCCGGCACTCAACGGACTACCATTAGAGTGCGGGACTTCCCGCTTGTTAGTTAAGTTGGGATAGTTGAATTATGGAAAAAGCAAACAAGCGTCGCGGGTTGATTACTGTGGCGGTGGTACTTTCGCTCATCGCTTTTTTGGGATTTTCTCTGGTTCCAATTTTGGACAGTATTCTCAAGGCCAGCCAAGTGCAGAGCCGATCGACTCCAACGCCCACTCAGACGGCGCAGTCTGGGGATAAGCAATCAGAGTTGCTGCAAGCTCAGGCTAAGGGATACGAATTGGTTTTGCAGCGGGAAGCTGATAATGTAACGGCTTTACGGGGACTTTTGCAGGTGCGGCTGGAGTTGATCGGGCAAGGTGTCGGAAGCATTAAAGATGCGATCCCACCTTTGGAAAAGTTGGCTGCGCTGAATCCTGAAACTACCGAATACGGGATTTTGCTGGCTCAGGCGAAGGAGCGTACGAACGATCGCGAAGGGGCCGCTCAAGCTTACCGATCGATTTTGGCGTCTAAGCCAGGGGAAATTAAGGCTTTGCAGGGGTTGGTTAATCTGCTGTTGGTGCAGCAGAGACCGGAAGCTGCGATCGGACTTTTGCAAGATACGCTGAAGGCTGCTCCGGGCGCTAATCAGGCGAAACCGGGAAGTATTGATACAACTTCGGTGCAGTTGATTTTGGGGCAGGTGTATGCTGTCGGGAAGCGCTACCCAGAGGCGATCGCGATTTACGACGAATCGGCTAAGAATAATCCGAAAGATTTTCGCCCAACTTTAGCTCATGCGATCGTCCTGAAGGAACAGGGCAAAACTGATGAAGCAAAAACGCTATTTGATAAAGCTACTGAGTTAGCTCCTCCTAACTATAAAGACCAAATCAATCAGTTAGCTAGCGGTACTCCTTCGCCTTCTCCGGCGGCTGAGGCGAGTCCCGAATCGGCAGCTTCTCCGAGTCCTGAAGATGCTGCTTCTCCTAGCCCCAAATCGGCGACTTCTCCGAGTCCAGAAGGTGCGCTACCGAAACCTTAAGGAAAGTTTTGAGTTTTGAGTACCCTAATAACCGTAAGGACACAGCAGTGCTGTGTCCCTGCCGCGTTCTTTCGCCTAGATTTGAGGCCAATTATAGAACCTCGGAGGGAATTATGACCCAAAGCGTCGATCGCGTTGTTCTACATCCTGCTTTTGGCGATCGCACTCAATTGCCAGAGAGAAAATGGTACTTTTGGGAAAAATTTTCAGGAGCATCCAACTCCGCAATAAAATCGGCTACAGAACCAAATTTAACATTTTCATCAGCATACTCTTGACGAACTTCTACCACTTCCTTAAGTAATTCATTTCGTTGCTGTTGTCGCAGGCGATTCAGAAGAATATCTATAAGCATAGCTTGGTATTTTAATAATAAAACTTCTACAGCTTCAAGAGCTTGCTGGAATTGAGATATTTGTGTCATTTTACTCATATTTATTGTTCAGTAAATTACCCGATTATTTTCATTTTAAACATTAGCCAAACTTACCATATCAATTCCGGCTGCGCCGGAATGACAAGCGAGGAGACGGCAGTGCCGTGTCCCTACAATTAATCTAGGGTAGGGAGACGGCAGTGCCGTCTCCTCATTTTGGGTAATATTAATTCCGATGCCACCGGAAACGATATCATATCCTAGCATTTTTTACCTCTGCTATATAAGCTTTTCCTTGTTCCCAAATTCAGCACAGGAACAAGGATTTAAAACTATAGCGGTTCTCGAAAAAGTGAGGTATGCCCTATGCCCTATGCCCTATGCCCTATGCCCTATGCCCTATGCCCTATGCCCTATGCCCTATGCCCGACAGTACCTCATCTTTCTGAGAAAGGCTATAGCTTCTAGTATTTACGTTCCTGCGGCTCAAACATCGTAATCGCCACCGGCATATAAGCCAAATCGATTCCCGCCGGCGAATAATAGGCCAAGGTATGTTTCAAGAAATTGCCGTCATCTCGTTGTGGAAAATCTTCCCGCGAATGAGCTCCCCGACTTTCATGGCGATTCAAAGCCGAAGTTAAAATCATTTTCCCCACAATTATCAAACTTCGCAACTCCAAAGCTTCCACAATTTCCGTATTCCACAACTTGCCTTTATCATCTAAGTAAACCTCCTGATATTGTCGTTCCAATTCCTCCAATTTTGTTAAACCTTCCTGCATCAATTCGGCGCTGCGAAATACGCCGCAATATTCAGTCATCGTATCTTGATACTGCTGCCGGATTTGATTGATGCGGTATTTTCCCGGACGTTCTAAAAGTGCTTGAATTTGCTCTTCGGTTTCCTGGAGGTAACGCTGTTCGTCCACTGTTGGCAACTTGCGATTTTGCACGAATTGTGCTATGCTCCCGCCAGTCACTTTGCCGTAAACGACGCATTCTAAAAGCGAATTGCTGCCCAAACGGTTCGCGCCGTGAACAGACACGCAAGCTGCTTCACCGGCTGCAAAGAAACCTTCCACCAAACCTTCGGCGCTGCTGCGAACTTGGCCGCTGACATTAGTCGGAATTCCGCCC
Source organism: Cyanobacteria bacterium SOY_34_metabat_3 (assembly GCA_031399265.1). Classification (GTDB taxonomy): domain Bacteria; phylum Cyanobacteriota; class Cyanobacteriia; order Cyanobacteriales; family Microcoleaceae; genus Microcoleus. Next base: position 26,467 of record JANNOR010000134.1, read on the forward strand.
ATTGAATAGTGCACTGTCGGACGCACGGGCATCGGCTGATTTACGGCATCAATTCCTAGCAATCGGTGCGCTTCTTCCCAAGCAAAAGGAATTTTGCTCATGATTTTTTCGCGTCCCATGTGCCGCAAATCCATGTAAATAAACGGGCCGCCGGCACTACCGTCAACGTTGATTCCTCGGCCTGCGCGAATTTCGAGGGAGATGGCTCTGGATGTAATATCTCTGGGTGCTAATTCCATTCGCGAGGGGGCATAATTGGCCATGAATCGATCGCCCTCTGAATTGATCAAATAAGCGCCTTCGCCCCGCACAGCCTCGGAAATCAACACTCCCACCGGATACAAACCAGTCGGGTGAAACTGCACAAATTCCATATCTTCCAACGGCAATCCTGCCATAGCAGTCATCGCCAAACCGTCTCCAGTTGAGGCGTAATCGTTCGAGGTCGTGTTGTAAACCCGACCGTAACCCCCCGTAGCGAACATCACCGCCTTAGCGCGCACGACCTCAATTCGACCGTCATGGAGGCGGTACATAACTACGCCCTTAGCTTGGCCTTCTTCCAAAATCAGGCGGGTGACGTACCATTCCTCATAGACGTGAACTCCGTTACGGCGCAGGTTGTTGACCAATTCGTGGAGGATGGCGTGACCGGTTTTGTCGGCGGCGTAGCAGGTGCGGTTGTGGGAATGTCCGCCGAATGCGCGCTGGGCAATTCTGCCGTCCGGGAGGCGGGAGAAGAGGACTCCCATGTGTTCTAAATCGATGACTACGCCCGGTGCTTCGCGGGTGAGGATTTCTACGGCGTCTTGGTCGGCTAAATAGTCTGAACCTTTTACTGTGTCGAAGGCGTGGGCTTTCCAACTGTCTTCGGGATCGACGTTTTGCAGGCTGGAGGCCATGCCGCCTTGGGCTGCTACGGAGTGCGATCGAATTGGGTGAGTTTTGGCAACTATAGCTACCTTTAAGCTGGGGTCAGTCCGGGCAATTTCCACGGCTGCGCGGCAACCTGCTAAACCGCCGCCTACAATGATTACGTCGTGTTCTAGCATTTTTTGAGTAATGTTAAGTGTTCTCCTTCACATATATTGATACACAAAAAAAGTCCTCACCCAAAGGTAAGGAAGTTTTTAACTTTTGATTGTTAGTTCTGAATTGAATTCAAAATCTCAAATTGGACTAGCCGACGCTTTGGACGGGCTTCTGACCCGACTGATTTCCGGTTGCAGAAGGTTGAGTTTCGGTGCCGGGCTCTACCGAAAGCACTTCAATGTTATTTAGCAGAGTTGTCACGAAAGCAAACAGCAAGAAGGGCAGAGACAGCACTAAAATCAAGCCGACGGTAGCCAAGGCGTAGATTTGGCGGGCGCTGCTCCAGAGGGCCAGTGCCGACGCTAGACTTAGGAAGATGACTATCAGCCAAACAATGATTTGACCGTAAATGTCGCCAAAGGTGAGGGTACATTTAAGGCGATAGTTTTGGATGTTATTCATTTTGCTCCTGGCGAGATTGCTCTTAAGACTTGTGCAAAAATACTTTGACAGTGTGTCAATGCCGACTGTAAATTTTTAATTTTACCTGCCATACCTTTGTTTTGGCGTTGTTTTAAACATTCTTTATATTCAAGTCGCCACAACACTTGATAAATTTTTGTTTCAAACGGGAAATTTTGCCCAAACAAAAGCAGAAGTGGAAATTCTACTTTTTGGCGGAACCCCGACTTCGTGAAGAAATGTTAAGCTGCATGGGGATGGAATTAACCTCGATCGCGTTGTACTTGTCTTTTTGCCCATGTCTTCTGAGAACACATTGCTGATTTCGCGCTGCTTCCTGGCCGGTTTGGGAACGCAGATGTTTTTATACAGGGAGGATCGCATCCCGCAAGAAAGTCCGGTATTGGTGGTAAGCAATCACCGCAGTTTCTTAGATCCTGTGGTGTTGACGGCGGCTTTGGGTCGATCGATCCGGTTTGCTTGCCATCATTACATGGGTCAGGTGCCGGTGGTGCGGGAATTGGTAACATCTTTTGGGGCTTTTCCCTTGGAAGCGCCGGAACTCCGACAGCAGCACTTTTTCGCTCAGGCGACGGCGCTGCTGCAAAATAGGGAGATGGTGGGGGTATTTCCAGAGGGTGCGGAACCGATGGTAAAGTTGACTGTGCCGAATGCTGTGGGGAAGTTTCAGCGGGGGTTTGCTCATTTGGCGTTGCGGGCGCCGGTGCAGGATTTGGCGGTTTTGCCGGTGGCGATTAGTGCTTTTGACGAACAGTCGGTACGATCGGCGATACCGTTAAAGTTGTTGAGTTTGTTCGATCCTTCAGAACCGCTGTTCGATCGAGCGGGATGGCATCCTGTGATAGTTTACAGGCGAGTTAACATTTTAGTCGGCCGCCCGTACTGGATTACGGTCGATCGACAACAGCAATATCGAGGGAAACAAGCCAAAGCAGTCGTGGCAGATCTCACACAACACTGTCACGGAGAAATTGCACAATTACTGCAAACAGGTTGACTGTTCACTGTTGGCTGTTGTCAGGTTTTAGATCAAATCAGTGAGTATCAGAATTATTGCTCTCTCTTTTCTTCCTCTGTGTTCTCTGCGCCCTCTGCGGTTAAATCATTCCGATCCAGCCGGAATTGATATTAAACCTAGAATCTAATCTTCCTTATTCCTTTCTCTATAAAATCTAAAATCCCTTGACTTTAATTATGCCAGATACTAACAAGAAGATTCGTTTTCTAAGACCAAAACCGCCGAAGTTGGTTAGCGCAGCCCGTCCCTACGGGGGCTGCGCCAACGAAGAGGATCGCCCTTTATTTATATTTCTGCCCGGTATGGATGGTAGCGGTATGCTGCTGCGATCGCAAATTCCTAAATTAGCTTGCTCTTTCGACATTCGCTGCTTGGCTTTACCGGCTAACGATACACCCTGTTGGGAGGCGCTGGTTAAGGAAACAATCGCTTTAATTGAAGCAGAAAAGGCAGCCGGTTCTCAGCGACCGGTTTATCTTTGCGGGGAGTCATTTGGGGGCTGCTTGGCGATGAAAATAGTTTTAGAAGCTCCGAAAGTGTGCGATCGGCTAATTTTAGTCAATCCCGCTTCTTCATTCCGACAGCAGCCTTGGGTGCAGTGGGGTTCGCACCTGACTCAGTGGCTGCCGGCAAACCTGTATCCGCTTTCGGTGGTGGGTTTGCTGCCGATTTTAGCATCCTTGGGAAAGATGGCAAGGGGCGACCGTCACGCGCTGCTAGAAGCGATGCAGGCGGTGCCGCAAAGTACCTCTGTGTGGAGATTGGCTTTAGTGCGATCGTTCAATGTTGACGAAAATCAGTTGCGGGCGATCGAACAGCCGACGCTGGTAATTGCTAGCGGTGCCGATCGGCTGCTGCCATCGCTAGCAGAAGGAAAGCTTTTAGTCAAGGTAATTCCGAATGCTGAAATGGTGATGCTTGCTAATAGCGGTCACGCTTGTTTGTTAGAAAGTGATGTTGACCTTCACGGGATTATGCAAGTTCACAATTTTATCACAAATAGGTCATTAGTTATCAGTCATTAGTCATTGGGAATTGGGAATTGGGCATGGGGCATGGGGCATTGGTAATTGGTAATTGGTAATTGGTAATCTGCGAAAAACAATCTGATGTTATGTCCGGTCAATCGATTACGACTATAGTGCGAGATTATGTGCGAGCGAGCGGGACGCTCGCACTGCACAATAACTATCAGGATTACCCGGACATGATGTTATCAATTACCGATGCCCGATGCCCGATGCCCTATTCGCAATTAACTAATTAAGATTCAGCCATTTTTGAGCGTTGAGCCGCTGGACGACGCCAAACACCATGAGGTCTAGAGTCACCTTGCGCTCGTCGATCAAAAAAGGTTCTAAAGTGCTGGTTTTAGTTTCATTTTCGGCGCAAGAAAACGCCCTTTGACTTTGAATATTTTCTTGAGGAAAATAGAGGTTAAATTGGCGCTGACCTTCTTGAAATTTACCAATTACCTGCCAGCAATCGCCGGCGGAACTCATACCAGCAACGGGGAGTTTTTGCTTGGTCAAACTCACTTCTAAATCCTTAACGCCCTGCTTAGTTAAAGCAGTTTGCAAGGCCGGCAAATAATCTTGTTGGATAAATTCAGCAAAGGGCTTGTCTTCAACAGCAGGTGCTTTTTCCTTTTTAGCTTTAGCCGGGGGCTTGTCGCCGTCAGCTTTGGCTGCGGGCTTTTTAGCAGCCGCCTCCGGTTTGTCAGTGCTGGGAAGATCCGTTGTCTCCGGTTGGTCGGAACTCGGGGCCTGTTCGATCGCAGCAGTGGGAGTTTCCGATTCGCCAGCGGTAGGATTGTTGGGTTCTTCTGACATTAACGCTTCCTGTTAAAAGTGTTCGGTAAGGAGTTGTGATTTGAACTCCGGGCGATCGATCGAGTCGATCGCACACACATATTTTATCGAAAACCAACGTGAAAGAATTGCGAGTCAAAGAAATTTGAACTCAAAACACTGTCAGGACGATCGCCCGCTTACCATCACAACTCCGATGATCATTCTAAATCTCAGCGACAGCTCGTTCAATCAAACGGCGGGCGAGAGTTTGAACACCGGTGTGTTCGTAGTAATTGGTAGTCATGTCGAGGAATGCGCCCACATAGTCCACCTTATCGGCAGAAATTTCCACAAAGCTTTGCAAATGGCCCATAACGTTTTGGGGAGTCAAACCTCGATCGCTCACAAACGAGCCCATCCAGCCGGAAACCGAGTTAAAGCTTTCGCCAATAAAGCCGAGTTGGCCTGCGGGAGATCCGCCTGGAATCATGCCGCCGATCGACTTAAACGCCTGATTGTCTTGCAAATCGCTGGGAGATAGCTTTTGAATCCAAGACTGAGTTGCCATGATAAAGTCTGGGCCCAGGGGAATCAAACCATCAAAACAAACCAAAGCAGCCATCCGCATCAGGGATTCGCCGCCGTAGTCGCCCAAAGCGCCGGCAAAATCGCCGATGCTGTCGCCGGGGATGCCGTTGATTTGGCAAAAAGCTAGTAACTCAACGACTAACTTCAAAGAAAGGTCGATCGTTTGAGCTTTTTCTGGCTTGGGAGTAAGATTGCCAAGCATGGACAAAAACGGCACATTTTGAGCAACTTTGTTAGCCATTGCTGCTGCACCCAAGGCACTACCTGCGCTGTCGATAGTTTGGTAGAGCCAGAGAGCGCGCTGGTAGCCTTCTGATTTATCGTTGTAGAGAGTGATAGCCCGATCGCCGATTTGCTGGATCAGTTCTTCGTCAGTTTCGCCAGTAACGGTGCGAATCGTATTTTCAAAGCCTACTAAATTGTTCCACTCGCCGGGAACGACAAAATCAAGTGCTCGCAGGGCCTTGACAGTCATGTTGTCTTTAGGCAGTTTATCGACTAATTCAAAGACTGTTGTACTCACAAAAAACTCCTTATCCTGTAACGGGAATCAAAGATATTACTTTTGGCAGATGGCAAAAACTTTACAGTGTCATTGTGGCACGCGAAAGTTGTCATAGCGCCCGACCGCAGTCTGGCGCGGAGTGCAACAAAAGACTTTGCTACTTGACGCGGGCGAGGCCGCCGAGGTTGAATTTTGACAGCCAAGCTTCGCGCTCGCTGGCAGTAAAAGAGGGATCGCGGGATTGAACTTTCACCTGGTAGCGATTTGCCACTAATACAGCAGTGATATTAGCACCCTGATTAATGGCGGGATAGCCGCCGATTTGCTTGGTACTGTTTTGGAATTTTGCCCCAGCCGACGGGTTGCCGGCGATGTCGTTAATCGAGATCACCGCGACATTTTTACCGCCTTTGTTGAGCTTAGCTTCAGCAAAACCGGATTTTTCTTGAGCGAAGACGCGATCGAATCCGCCACCGGAAGCCGGGAAGAATTTATTTAACTTTCCTCCAGCTACAGCCTTCTTGGGCAAGTTTTGATTGCTAGCATTTGATTTATCAGCAGTTGTCTGCTGTGCTTTACCAGGTTTTTGGGTGCTTTCCTGCTGAGCTTTGTCCCAGCGGGAGGGGGCTTCGGTTTTACCGCAGGCCGTTACTAACAGCAGCACCGACATCAGGAATGGAGCTAAGATTTTGCGCGCGGAGGGTAATTTCATCACTGTTGCCTCATAGGATAGTTTCCTTGACAATTGTGGCTCAGGACTTCGCAATTTGTCTTCCTCGATCGGGTGATTTGTGGCTGCGGGAAAAAAATACGGGTAAAAAAATCCTCTGCCCGCACAGCAGAGGATTTTTGGCGATGGCAAATCCTGATGAAAGAAGACAGAAGGATTGCTCCAGACAGTCGAGTCTGGGGGTTGGGTAAAGAAACCAAATTTCCTTTCTTTCCAGCAATCTCAAAACAATTTTTGCGAATTTTCCCTAGATTGACGAGAGAGGTTTCAGAGCATTTGTCTGTCAGTCTTCCAATCATTGTCTTGCCAAAGCGCGTAGAGATCAGGCGTCGCTTTCAATGTAGATAAACAACAAACCCATTACCACAACTGGCATCAGCCAGGTAATTAGCGGAATCAAAATCCAAGGCAAGAAAGAAGCAGCGTAGGAACCTGTCATATCAAATTCTCCAAACTAAAGTTAGTGTGTTTCAACAGGGATATTTGCGAGTGGAGTCTAATTATTGACTAAACCCCGGAAAATGGCATCAACGCCCTTAAAGTTTTCGAGTAAGAAATAGGCAGCAAAGACGCCGCTCATTCCGCCAACAAAGAAACCAGCGGTGAGTTGGCTCCAGCCGTCAGCATTTCTGAGGGAATCGGGAGTCATGGGATTAGCGCTGGGGTAGCTGGTGTTGTCTTGTTTGAAAGAAACCAAACCGTAAGCAGACATACCTAGTGTGCCCAGTAGAACTAAAACCATTGCTGTAACCAATCCACCGAGATTAGCTGCTTCTGGATAATCCCGCAGGGGCCCTAAGACGATTTCTGGGCCGACGAGGAAATAACCGTGTGCCAAACCGATTTCTAGGCCTCGAACTATGGGCGAGAGTCCTTTGCGGTAGATGGGCAAGTTGCCAATGAATGCTTTGGTAAAATCAGAAGCACTGATCGGGGTTGCTAGATGACCCGTGAAGGGGTCGCCGTTAAAGGGTTTAATCAGCTCTGCATTTCTAGGATCGGCCATATTCTGTTTTTCCTCGCTGTGCGTAAAATTTGAGGCGTTCCAGTCATATTTTACGCAGGGACGTGTTTCCTATTTGCATAATTGGCAGTGAGCTTTAGAAAAGTTCACTATTCTTTAGTTTTTGGAAGAATTTTTCTTTTGCCCTCTATACCAGAAAGCGAGTCGATCGGGCGATACTCCCAAAAAATAGGCAATAATTACTATTTGATTGACGATCGTGGTTTTGAGTACCCCAACCTGCTGCCAGCGGCGGGCGGATGTCAGCACGGGCAGCGGTAGTATTTCGATGCGGCCTTGTTTTTTCAACCGGCGCACAAATTCAAAGTCTTCCATCAGGGGCAAGTCGGGAAAACCGCCGATTTTGTCAAAGGTAGCTGAAGATAGAAAAATTGCTTGGTCGCCGTAGGGCATTTGCAGAAAGTTCGATCGCCAGTTTACCCCGGTTTCTACCAGCCGCAGACACAGCCTGCGCCCGTCAATCTTCAGTTCAAACGCCCCCGCTACGGAGGACGGTTTAGCGAGTGCCTGACGCACCAAGGAGTCGTACCCGCGAGGCAAAAGAGTGTCTGCGTGGAGGAACAGCAGGATGTCTCCAGTTGAGGCTGCCGCGCCTGCATTCATTTGCGTAGCCCGGCCTGGAGTAGTGGAGATCGATCGATCGGCCCGATTTTGCGCTATTTCAACGGTACCGTCGCTGCTGCCGCCGTCAGCGACAATTATTTCGACATTTTCAGCATTGCGGGCGGTGGAGATGACTCGGGCGATCGTATTGGCTTCGTTTAAGACTGGAATGATAATGGAAATTCTCAGATTGGGAGTTTCGGACATACAAAATCAAGAACACCGTTAGAGTCAGTTCTGTAAACAGATTAAGCTGAAACTCTTACCTAGAATTACCCCTTTCTTCTTCCTTTTTATTTTTTCCTGATATCGGTTAAATTAGTTGCCTAAATTTATTCTGCTATACCTAATTTTTCTCGCGCCTGAGAGAATTCTCTCAAGCGCTGTCTAACCACTACTGAATTTGGTTAGACAAATACATTTACTATAGTATGACGTTGCGGTAACAAAATCAAGTAATTTTAATGAATTATTGATGATAATTACTGATGAATGATTGTGAGTCGCAAAAGGTTAAATTATTGTAATATATTGATGTCTAAACTTAAGAGATCCTCTGGTCGATCGATATCTGGCAAAATAGGAAGAACAGCAATATTTAGACTTAAATTGTGGGCGATCGCCCGCGTAGAAGCAAATACTTCACTGGTTCCCCACTTAATGCCGTCGAACAATTCTGGTATCGCTTTGCGCAGCCCGATCAGATAATAACCGCCGTCTTTTGCCGGGCCCAAAACTAAATCGCGATCGCTCAGTTCGTCAAAAGCTTGCGCCAAAATTTCTGCTTTCAGATCGGGACAATCAGTACCGATAATTGCCACTTTGTCAACCCCTGAATCAAAGGATTTTTGAAATGCGGCTGTCATTTTTGCGCCCAAATCCCCGTCTATTTGATTTTGATAAATCAGATCGGTTCCCAACCAGTCTTGCATCTGTTGTGGGCTGCCGCCTGTGTGGTGAATTTCTACCGATAATTGGCGGGAGTTTTGGAGAAATAGCGATCGGGCGATCGTCCGCCCTGCCATCAAGCGGTGCAGGTTGGCAGCGCCTGCTTGTCCGAGTACCGGAATTAGTCGAGTTTTGGTTTTTCCCGGTTCTGGATAACGAGTGAAAACAATCAGTTTTTCTGCAATCATCGATCGTCCATAATTTTTCAAGAAATGACCTAATGTAAGCCCTGTGCCCAACTGAGCCTAAAACACACTCAACTGTCAACTTTCAACCGTCAACAGTCAACTCTTAGCTCATTTCTAGCATTCGCTGAATCGGCTTTAAAGCTGCTAGTTGCAGCTCTTGGGGCATGGTAATTTCGGGAGTTTTATTTTTCATAGCTAGATACAATTTTTCCAAGGTATTTAATCTCATGTGCGGGCATTCATTGCAAGCACAACTATTATTGTTACCAGGAGCGGGAATAAAGTGTTTGTGAGGTGTTTGCTTTTGCATTTGGTGAATGATTCCCGGTTCAGTCGCGACAATAAAAGCTTGGCTAGAACTGGATTGAGAATATTTGAGCAAAGCAGTAGTGGAGCCGATATAATTGGCGTGGCGCAGTACGGGAGGTTCGCATTCTGGGTGAGCAATTATTTCGGCTTCGGGATTTTCGATTTTGAGTTGAACTATCTTTTTTTCTGAGAAGTTTTCGTGGACGATGCAGGCTCCTTGCCAAATTTCCATGTGTCTGCCGCTTTGTTCCATGACGTAGCGGCCGAGATTGCGATCGGGCCCAAAAATTATCGGCTGATTTTCGGGTATTTGATTGACAATTTTGACGGCGTTGGAGCTGGTACAAATGATGTCGCTCATTGCCTTAATTTCGGCGGTACAGTTAATGTAGGAAATGACTATGTGTTTTGGTCGATCGGCTTTGAAAGCTGCAAAGGCTTCGGGAGGGCAACTATCGGCGAGGGAACACCCAGCATTCAAGTCTGGCAACAATACTAATTTGTCAGGATTGAGGATTTTGGCGGTTTCTGCCATGAAATGAACTCCGGCAAAAACGATGACATCGGCCTTGGTGTTGGCGGCTTTGCGTGCAAGTTCTAGGGAATCGCCAATAAAGTCGGCGATATCTTGAATGTCGGAGTCTTGGTAATAGTGAGCGAGAATGACGGCGTTTAACTCTTGTTTGAGGGCGTTAATAGCGGCAAACAAGTCGTCGGGCAGTCTGGTTTGGAGCAGGTTTGGAGCAGGTGTGGTGGTAAACACAGTTAGAATATTCCGGAGAAGGTGGCGGCTGGAGTGAACTACTCAACGCTCTACCTTAAGGTAGAGCGCGGGCTTCTCCCTTCAACGACCACAGCCTCCACAGTAGTAGACTTACGCCCATACTGTTTTGGTCTTACATAGCCTTCAGGAGCAATAACGCTGGTTCCCAACGTCAGTATTCGCAAGCCTTCATTTTTGATATTTATCGCCGCGTTAATGTCTCTGTCATGTCGCTGTTTACAGTGCGGGCAATCAAATTCACGCACAGACAGATCCATTTTCGGCAGTGGTTTCAAGGTATTAGAGCAAAGATGAGTTGATGCAAAAAATCGACCTATTTCTAGATAGACTTTGCCCACCATTTCGGCTTTGTATTTGAGCATAGTACAGAACATTCCCCAGCCAGCATCGGATATTGCTTTGGCTAGGCAATGGTTTTTAACCATGTTTCTCACTGCTAGATTTTCTACCACTATGACTTGGTTTTCGTTCACTATCTTGCGCGATAGTTTGTGTAGAAAATCTTCGCGGACTCTTTTAATTTTGGAATGAACCTTAGCTACTGCAAGCTTTGCTTTGCGACGATTTTTAGTCGTTTTGTCCTTTTTGCGAGACAGCTTTTTCTGCTTGCGGGCTAGGTTCTTTTCGTGTTTCTTTGTAGATCTAGGGTGCTGATACTTAGAACCATTCGAGGTAACAGCGAAATCAGTTAGGCCTAGATCTATGCCGATCGCATTACCATTACTACTAGACTCTGGACATTCAATCCCATCATCTACTAGCATCGAAGCAAAGTATCTACCATCAGGATTTTTGGATACAGTCACAGTTTTGACTTTACCCTCAATATCCCGATGAACTTTAGCATTGACTGTACCCAAAGAGCCCGGGAATTTAATTTCACAATCGCTCAATACTTTGACATTTTGAGGGTATTGGATAGACTGCTTCCCTTGGCGTTTCTTGAATGTTGGGTACATTGCTAGACCATCAAAGAAGTTACCAAAAGCCACACCTAGATTCAAAACTGACTGTTGAAGGCATTGGGAGTAACACTCCGACAACCATTCAAATTCAGATTTCCATAAAGGTATAGACTTTTTCATCGTCATGGCTGTAACGCTTTTTCCAGTCTCTTGATATGTTGCTGTCATCGTAGCCAAAGACTGGTTCCAGACCCAACGCACACAACCAAAAGCCTGGGCAAGATGTACTTGCTGGGCAACGGTAGGATAGATTCGGACTTTGACAGCTTTTAACACGGACTTAGATTACTTCTTTGACTGGTCTAAGAATATTTTAGCCGAAAACAATGGGAAAGTCAAAGAATTTATTGGCTCGCTCATCCACCGATCGGGCCTGCTGAGAGCGAAGCTTGTCAGATAGCCTGATCGGTGGATGAATGCTGTTTCAGCTAAAATCTCAAGTCTCAAATCTAAAATTGCCTGGGGGAGAGTGCAAAAATTGGTCGCTGTTTCTTATGCTGATAGGAAGCGGCTAGGGATCGATCGCACATAAAAATCAAATGAACAAAGCTAAATCTATCAAAATTGCGGTGGTGGGGGACATTCACGATCAGTGGGAACCTGAAGACGGCGAGGCGCTGAAGCATCTGGGCGTTGATTTGGTGCTGTTTGTGGGGGATTTTGGGAATGAGTCGGTAGAGGTGGTGCGGGCGATCGCCTCTTTGGACATTCCCAAAGCAGCGGTTTTTGGCAACCACGATGCTTGGTATACGGCGACGGAGTGGGGGCGGAGTCGATGCCCTTACGATCGCCAGAAAGAAAATTGGGTAAAACAGCAAATAGACTTAATGGGAGAAGCTCACGTCGGTTATGGGAAACGAGATTTTTCCGAATTGGGCGTAACAGTCGTCGGAGGCCGCCCGTTTACTTGGGGAGGCTCGGATTGGAGGTACAACGATTTTTACTCGGAGTGGTTTGGGGTAGAGAGTTTTGCAGAGTCGGCCCGGCGCATTGCAGAAGCTGCCGCGGCGGCGGACTGCGAAAATGTGATTTTTTTGGGTCACACAGGCCCGACGGGCTTGGGAGAGGCTCCGGGCGACCCCTGCGGGCGAGATTGGAAGCCGCTGGGAGGGGATTGGGGCGACCCGGATTTTGAAGAGGCGATCGATCGAACTCGTACCGCAGGAAAGCACGTACCGCTGGTAACTTTTGGTCATATGCACCACAAATTGCGGCACACAAAGCAGGAATTGCGGAAGTCGCTGGAGGTGAGTGCCGAGGGTACGATTTATTTGAATGCCGCCAGCGTACCGCGGATTCTGGAGAGAGAGTGCTCGAAACTGCGGAATTTCTCGATCGTCCTCCTAGAAAATGGAACAGTGTCGGAAGCGTCTCTGGTTTGGCTGGGGGACGATTTCGCGGTGGAAAGAGAACAAATTCTATATCGGCGCGCTGAATCTGCGACTATTTGTAGTTAGAGACAATTGCTGGTATGATAAAATTTGTGCGCCAGGAGAGGTGGCAGAGTGGTCGAATGCGCTCGACTTGAAATCGAGTGTGGCAGTGATGTCACCGTGGGTTCAAATCCCACCCTCTCCGTTTTTGATAAACAGCAAAAAAACACCCCCGCAGGGGTGCTTTTGCCTACAAAATAATCTGTCAGGCCAACTGACTTAACTAAACCCTTCCTCATCCGCTGGGTCGCCGTAGGGGTCTTCGCTAGCCGGACTGACATCGCCGAACTGTCCCGCATCCGCTACGTACGAGTCTGCCGGGTCGCCGTAGGGGTCTTCGCTGGCTGGCGTCACGTTGCCGAACTGTCCCGCATCTGCGTAGTCTGCCGGGTCGCCGTAGGGGTCTTCGCTGGCTGGCGTCACGTTGCCGAACTGTCCCGCATCTGCGTAGTCTGCGGGATCTCCGTAGGGGTCTTCGCTGGCCGGGCGCGCGTTGCCGAACTGTCCGGAGTTTGAGGAATCTTCGTAATTGGCGTCAGGATCGACTTGCTCGCTGTCTGGCCCGACGATCGCATCTTTTATTTTTCGCAAAAAACTGTCTACCATGATTGAGTTCCTCTTATTTTAGTAAAAAAACGGCTGTTTTAGATGGGGAATGCCCGATTTAATTGAAAATGTTCAATCGTCCATCTAAAATCTCAAATAATTTGGTTACTGTGCCGGAACAGCAGTTTTAGCTTCCGGCAAGCTAGTGAGGTCTTTACCTGTAGTTTGGTTGTTGTACCCCTGGAAGTCCCGGTAACGCGCTGCTTCCGACTCCGGCACTTTAATTCCTTCTGGCGGCGGCGTTACCCAGTGAACTTTTTTCTGGGCGTCGCGGTAGTAAACGCGGCCGTTTTTGGAAAGGTAATGTTTTCCCTGCGGCCCCTGTTCTTGTTCTTGTTTATTTTTGTGCTGATTGTAGATGTAGTAAAGGGCGGCTGCTCCTGCTAAAGTAATCCCTACTTTTTGAGCATTGCTCAGTCCTTTTTTCGCTTGTGGGGAAGGAGTGGATCCACGATTAGTTTGCACTCCTCCAGCGCGAGTGTTGTCAACAGGAGGCGGAGGAGCGGAACTTTCCTTAGAACCGCAAGCACTCAAAAACGGAAAGGTCAGCAGCGTTGTCAGCAGCAGAGCCATGAAGCGCGATCTTCTGGGTTCGAGTTTGATTGTGTTCATTGCCGCTCCGAGTTGTCGGGATTACAGGTAGGGTGTGTTCTGGCGAAATTGAGGAACCTGAGCTGCTGCCAACTGTTTTGTGAGTAAATTAATTTCTCACAGCAATTTTTACAAGAAAAGTAGTTGCTGAGAACTTACAACAGCGCAGGTAAGACATTGCCTTTCTATTCAATCATCCTCAAATCTGTCTCTGATTTGCTCATTCCAGAGATATAAATAAAGTTTCTGATATTTCAGTCCGCAGGTATATGCAAATGCGCGCCGCTGGGTAAAAATAAATTTTGTTTGCGGACGGCTGCGAAGCGAAGTGAAGCAGGCGGCGGGGGCGAGGAAAGAAACTATTTCGCAGCACTGGCGAGGGAAAGGCGCCGGGATTTATAACTTTGGCGGTGTTTAATTGCGCCGGAGTGCTTGTCTCAGATGCGGGCAATTTTGTTGTAAAAATTCTGGAGAGGTCGATCGCGCTCCTGTATTAATAATTAACCAGGAGAGAAAGCCGCCGAAGCTTTTCGGATATTTATGAAATTTAAAAATTTAGTTACTGTTGGATTGTCGATCGCCGTTATATATACTGCCGCAAAATATATACCTGCTTCTATTGAGCAAAACCAAGTCAAGCAACTGCTGGAAACCAAACAATGTCCAGAATGCAATTTCAGCAATGTCAACCTAAAGGGAATGGACTTGCAAGGATTTAACTTGCAGGGAGCAAACCTCGAAGGTGCTAATTTGTCGGGAGCAAAATTAGCCAATGCCAACCTCAAAAATGCCAACTTAAATAGAGCCAACCTGACCGGAGCTGATTTAGGCTGTAGCGGTATCAGTTTCAACCTTGATGCCAATGAAACAGAAGCAAATATGGATTTTAAAGTCAGTGCCGTCTCCGAAAAAAATAACCCCGAAAATGCAGTAGTTGGTTTCAACATGAAAGCAACCGACCGGGGAGCCACAATGCGTTTCAACCTACCGGGATGCGCCGACTTCGAGAATGCTAAATTGCAGGAAACTAAAATGCCTGATGGCAACATTCATCCTTAATTCCTGCAAATATAGCAACCTGCTGTCTCATAATTTGCCAACTTCTTTTCATTCTTTCTGTTCTCTTTTTTCTCTTTCTCTGTGTCCTCTGCGGCCTCTGCGGTTCATAAAAAAAACCGCCGTCTGTTATTCAGACGGCGGTTTTTTAAGCAACTAACAGCCCCTAAAATTAGTGAGCAGAACCGTTACCGTGATACTTGTCGCTGTCGTAGAATCCGTTTTTTGTACCGAAAAACAGACAGCACACAGTGAAAACTGCTGTCAAGACTGCTAAAACTAACTTAACGTCCATAATTTACCTTCTCTTGTTCAGTGAGTGGAAATACTCAAATTGTAGAGTCTTTTTGGCTGGCGCGGCCATCTACCAGCGTAGCGTCAGATTTGCTTGGCTGTAGTCTGGTGCGACAGTTTCCCAACGGGGAGACGATTCGGGCGACGATTGTAGAAACCGAAGCCTATGGGCCCGGAGATCCGGCTTGTCACGCTTACACGCGCCGCACTCCTCGCAACGAGGCAATGTTCGGGGCTGCGGGCGTGAGTTACGTCTATCTGATCTACGGGATGTACCACTGCTTTAATGTCGTGACGGATGCAGACGGAGTTGCTAGCGGTGTGTTAATTAGAGCTTTACAGCTAGATGCGCTTCCCAAACGGTTTTCGGATCTCCCTGAAAAAAAACGATCGCGCCTCGCCTCCGGGCCTGGCAAACTGTGTAAAATACTTGAGATCGATCGAACTTTAAACGCTTTACCTTTGGCTGTCGGGGAACCGCTGAGGTTGGAACACCGGAGTGCCCAATTTCAGGAGGCGATCGACTCAGGTACGATTAGTATCGTGCAAACTACGCGGATCGGGATTTCGCAAGGGATAGATTTACCTTGGCGTTGGTATATTGGGAACTGTGCGGCTGTATCTAGATTCAAGTAATGTCAAAGATGTCACTGTAAATTTTGTCACTTATCTCAATCAAATTATGGCTTATTCTTCTGAAAACCCGATCGTACAACTGAAAAAATGCCTGATGCTGGCTCAGGATGTTGGCAGCCACGCCGAAGCTACCCGAGCTTTCGAGCAGTTGTGCGGGATTATCGATGCTGAAAACCCGATGGCGGCGCAACTTTTGGAGATGCTGTGGGAAGAGGCAATTCTCGCGAGGCGATCGGCCTTATTTTGGCAGCAGATGAGCGATGTTGAGAAAGATATGGCTAATAGAATGATGGAAAATATGACGCAGATGCGACAAAATTATTTGCGGTTGATGCAGGAAATGTAAGATTTGGGGAATGGGGCATGGGGAAATCGAGACTCGGCTCTGACGGAGTGATAATCCCGTCAGCTCCAGCATCTTTTCCCCTGTTTTTTCTAGCAGAGCGAGGAATCAAGGGGTAAAAATAGGTTGTCTTCGATGTGCGATCGGACTTCAGGCGAGACGTTACAAGCACTGTTTAGGCACTCCATCAAAAATTTATTAGCCTGATAATACTGAACCAGCAATTCTTTTTGCGATTCTGTGAACTGCCAATCCTGACCGAGATCGCGATACTGAATTATCACATCTCTTAAGTTCTCAGTCCACTCTAAACCATTATTTAGCCACCATTGCCTAAATATATCTCTATTTGAAATAGGCAAGTCATTTTTAAAATTTTCAATTGCTTCATTTAAGTCATAATTAGTGTTCTCTTTGAGGAGTTCATCGAGATTTATAGTGATCGCATTCAGAATAACATCAGGATTGATAATATTAATGGCTATATTGGTGGCAATGGCTCTACTAATAGCAAGAGCACTCATGTAGTCGATAGCAATGTCTAGGTCAGTTGTAGTGTTGATATCAATGTCCAAGCCAGTGAAAATAGCATTAGTGGTAGTCACCTCAATAAGGCTACCAATAGCGCCGCCAACAGCACAGTCTGGGTCGCTAGCCATAGCAATAGCGCGAGCACGGGTAATGTAAAAAAGACGAACGGCTGCTGGTTTGTAAGAGACATTCACTGAATTCGATTTCTTACTTACCCACCTGAGAAATTCCTGGAGTTTTTTATCAGTAATCATGAGCATATCAACTTGTCGCTTCATTAGTTTTAATAAACTATCTGCTGCGGACAATTTATTAGAAGCCTGCAAAAATATTTGTCGCCACCGTGGTTCAGTTATATGAAGAACGAGTTGCTGACAACCCTGTTGAGAGCTTACCAATTCCTCGGCACTCAAATATTCTTGAAATATTTGATGAGAAAAAGAGGACTTTTTCCAGGTTCTTTTTACCAATAAGTCAGAGACAAGTTCAATATCAGCTAAATGATCTGAAAGAGAGAATTCGATCGCCTTCTTACCATCAACGCCATCAAATACCTGTATTTTGTATCCAGTTTGTTCCAACCACTCAAGAATATTCCGCCAATTTTTTAGCGTTTTGGGTTGTCGTTTGGTCAGTTGTTCAACATACCGATATATAGTCTCGCTAAGAGCAGCTCGCAAACCACCATAACTTTTCGGAATCTTCTCAGCCATAATAGCTCGAGCATAGCCACATAGTAATCCGCGTAGATGGAGTTTCTCAACATCTGTAAGTTTTGGCTTCATGTGAGGCGCAAACTCTCGCTTGGCAACAGCTAAATCTTTGTATAACTTTTGCAGCTCCCAATTAGTTGCGGCTTCGGCAAATAAGTCTTCGGATGAATCTGGAGTGCGTACCATCATTACCACACGATCGAGTCCCTAACAGATAATCCTAACAAATTTCCTAACCTTTGTTTGGAACCGACTAGCTATAGGAGTGCAAAGCTATAGATGTAGTGATTCAAAAGTCTAAAAAATATGACCAAACAGTCATCCAACCATCAACAACTATCTCTTTGCATAGACAAGCCTATCTCTACCTTGATCAAAGACCTTAAAGTGTCTCGTCATCCACTCGTTATGGATGCTACCAACAAACTGGAAGAAGCCCTACGCCTCTTGCAATATATCCAGGATGCTGGAGTAGTCAAATCGACGACAACAAAAACAGCTATTTACGAACTCCTGACCAAGGTTTAAAGAAACTCGCGTCATAGAGTGGGGTGTGCATCTTGTTAGCCCCACTCTATACAGGACCTTATGCAGACTACATATAGTATTCCTGCATAAATACGAAGGCTAATAATTGATCCAAGGTATTTGCCCGATCGCAATTACCAACTTTTCCTACTTCATTAAAGCAGCGCCGCGGTTGTAAAGTTCCCGCGCGTAATCAGTCCAAGTTCCCTGTCCCCAATAGCGGAAACAGCTTGTTTGCACCAACAAATTGTAAAGCAAAGCTTGTTGGTATTCAAACTGCTTGGTAACGGCGGCATCTTCCTGCACCAGGGGGTCGTACTTTTGGTGAAATGCGGCGCTGAGTTGATTCATCGGTTCCAAGACGTTTTCGTAGCCTTTAACCCAACTCAAATCGTTTGTCCAAGAGGCACCATCCATGTGAAAATTGTGGTCGGTTTGTTTGAGTTGGTCGATCGCACTTTCCACTTTTTCCGGCGTCGCACTCTCAGTATCGACTAACTGCCAGATTTTGTGCTGGTTAACCCCTTGACAAATCGGATAATCATCAGGATTAACACCCGCAGCTTCGATGAGTTCCAAATATTCAGTGCCGTTTAAACCGACAACACCCGATTTTCCGCCACCTTGTTCGCGGTTTTCGTGCCAAGCTTTGACAAAGGCGCTGGGGAATTCATTCATCATCACGCCGCCATTTTCGCCGTCAGCAATTTGAGTCACTAAAGAAGGAATTGTGACATTGCCAATTTGCTGTTTGTTGCGTCCTTTTGCTTCGTAATATGGCTGCATTTGACCGACCAATTTGGTATCGGAACCTTGGGTTTTAATCAAAGCTGTGATGCTGATGCTTTCCCCGCGAGAATTGCGTGCCATCAAACGGTTGGGAATATATTTTTGGTCTTGCGACAATCCCGAACCGTCGATATTTTCCACAGAATGTTCCTGTACCATCAGCCAGCGGTAGCCGCATTCTTTCAAAGCTTTGATGTATTCATAAAGCGTGTCTGGGTGATTGGGAAAGTGCATTTCTGGGGGCGAAAAACCTTTGACGCGCTTCAGGGCATCTATGCCAAAAATGGCGGCGAAATGATGCTGCCATGCTTGTATTTGAAGTTTGATGTCGGGGATTGGAGTTGAGGGAATCACGGCATGACTCCACATTGTTCCCAGCCATTCTACGTGAGGTTGGTACTGCGGATCGCAGGTAATTCGCTTGAGATTGTCGAAGATGTCGTCGCGTCCCATTTGGCGCAATCCCCACAGCAAGTTGCCGGAATAATCGAGCATGATTCGCGGGTTGCAACCTTCAGCAATTAGTTGGGGAATGAATTCTCCCATGCGGGAATAGCACCAAGCAAAGACTCCGGCGTTGTGATTGTCTCCTTGGTTGGGATTTTCAAACATATTCTGGAGATTGCAGATTAGTTCGCCGTTTGCACCGGCTGGAATTGTGGGTTGGTGCATATGCAGGGCGCAGGCGAATCCGGCTTGAATGTTTTCGAGCCGGAGATTTGTGGTAGGTAGAAAGACTGGTTCTTGGCTGTTGGCGGCAGCGCTAATTTCTGCTTCGGAACCGCAAATGTTGGGCAATCCTGAGTTGATTTCGTTTAAAATGGATGGATTGGGAGATTGTGCGATCGCAGGCATAAAACTTTCCTCAAGAATTGTGGAGCGGTACTGTCTGCTATTGCTAAAATAGCTGTAAGATTTAAGAGTAGCAGAATCTGCCTGCAAAGCATGAATTTTAGAAGATAAGTTGGGTAGAGCGTCAGCCCGGAATTGCGGGTAAAATGTTAAACATATTTCACGTACACAGGCGAGGCAAATCATGAAATACGAAATCAATGTTTTGGAACCGACTGATTTGTGGTATGTCCAAAATAATATCAACAAAGAAACCAACAAGTTTTACCATCCCACTAAGAATATTCCGTTTGTGCAGCAAGTTGAAATAAATTTGAACAATTCGGGTGTAATAATTCAAAAAGGCGCGCTGCATTGGTGTATGGGGCAATTGAGTTACGGTGTTTATAAAACTGACAACCGTTTGAAAGATATGTGGGTTTCTTTGACCACGGAAATTGAATACAATGCTCCTGTGTATCACGGGACTGGTACGGTGCAACTGGAACCGAGACAAAAAGGGCATTTTTTGCATTATATGCCGATCGAGCTTTCGGATGCGGAGCAGTGGGAGTTTGATGACGGTATATTTCAGTTTTGTTCGGACAATGTAGTTATCGGTGCTAAAAAATTAAAATTCCGACAAATAACTGGTTCTAATGACGGTAGGTGGAGAATTGCGGTTAAAGCTTTGCGGGAACATCAAGCTACAGTTGTAGCCGCGACAAATACGCCTGCAAAGATTGTCGAACTCAGACAAGGTGAAGTTTTGATTGCTGATTGCGATTTGGTAAAAGGATTTACGAAGGGGATTGAGGAAGATTACCGCAAGTTAGGTCATTTTGGGAAAGGCGGTGGGGAGGGTTATGTTTGGTTTTATCAGGGAAAAGGTAAATTGTTAGTGTGTGAAAATGATGCGATGGGTTTGGGGTAAACAGTTGACAGTTGACAGTTGACAGTGATGAAAGCTAATGGATTTGACAGAATAATTTTATTTTTGCAAAAATTGGAAAAACAGGCGATCGATTACAGTTTGGCGCATCATCGCGACGAAGCTGTGATGGTAATTGTGGCTGTACCTGGGGAACCGTGGGAAATTGAATTTTTGAGTGATGGTTTGGTGGAGGTAGAGAAGTTTGTCAGTAATGGAGAGATTGCTGGTGAAGAAGCTTTGACTGAGTTGTTCGATCGCTATTCGGAACAAGACGAGACTGATGGCGATTTGACTCAAAAGATTGAGTTGACAAATGCGATTAAATGAGTTACGTTTTGCGGGATTTGCGATCGACTTGCAGCAATTTTGACTCGCTCAACCGATGATTTCTGCTGTGAAGGACAGCTTGCAGCGCGAGCCAGGGGCGATCGGCTTTTGCGTTAGGTTATTGCCCGTTATCGCCCGCAACAGGCTTAAATCCGGCTGCTGGGAGCGAATATCGCCCCCTGTATTCCCAATGGCCGACTTGCTTATCTGCCTAGAAATCATATACTTTGTCAAGTTAAGAAAATATTTTTTAGATTCATCCAGGAGCAAGGAAAAAAAATGTACATCGTACAAATTGCCTCGGAGTGCGCCCCCGTTATCAAAGCAGGGGGTTTGGGCGACGTAGTTTACGGTTTGAGTCGCGAGTTGCAGAATTCCGGCCACACCGTCGAAATTATTCTGCCCAAGTACGACTGCATGAGGTACGACCACATTTGGGGACTTCACGAGGCTTATCACGATCTGGCTGTGCCCTGGTACGGCGGCGAAATATTATGCGATGTCTACTGCGGCTGGGTTCACGGGCTGTTGTGTTTTTTCATTGAACCTCGCTCTCAAGATGACTTTTTTAACCGCGGCTGTTATTACGGTTGCGGTGACGATAATCTGCGGTTTGCATTTTTTAGCAAGGCTGCTTTGGAATTTTTGCTCAGAAGCAACAAGCGCCCTGATGTGATTCACTGTCACGATTGGCAAACTGGTTTGATTCCAGTGATGCTGTTTGAAATATACAAATACAACTGGATGGAAAATCAGCGAGTCTGTTATACCATTCACAATTTCAAACACCAAGGAATGGGCGGCAGCGATATTCTCGAAGCAACGGGCTTGAATCGATCGGATTATTATTTTGAGTACGATCGCCTGCGAGATAATTTTAACCCTTTTGCCATCAATTTTATGAAAGGTGGCATTGTGTACTCGAACTTTGTCACGACGGTTTCGCCGCACCACGCTTGGGAAGCTCATGTGGGCGAGTTTGGCTATGGGTTGGGGCATACTTTGCATTTGTATCAAGACAAGTTTCGCGGGGTGCTCAACGGTATCGATTATGACGTGTGGAATCCCGAGAGCGATCGCTACATTCCCGAACATTACACTCAGGAGGATTTGGCAGGAAAAGCCGAAACTAAAACAGCTTTGCGCGATCGGCTTTTCCTGCGGGATGCTGACAAGCCAATTGTGGCGTTTATCGGTCGTTTAGACGACCAAAAAGGCGTTCACCTCGTCCACCACGCCATTTATTACGCTCTGAATAAAGGCGCGCAATTTGTGCTTTTGGGCTCGGCGACAGAAGCGGGAATTAACGCGCATTTCCAGCACGAAAAACAAGTTTTAAATGACAATCCCGACTGCCATTTGGAACTAGGTTTTAATGAGGAACTGTCGCACTTAATTTATGCTGGTTCGGATCTGATTGTGGTTCCGAGCAATTACGAACCCTGCGGGCTGACTCAGATGATCGGGTTGAGGTACGGGACAGTGCCTGTGGTGCGGGGAGTTGGGGGTTTGGTAAATACTGTGTTCGATCGCGATTACGACACACGTCACTTGCCGGAAGAGCGCAACGGCTATGTATTCTACCAAACAGATTGCAGTGCTTTAGAGTCGGCGCTCGATCGCGCGATTGGACTGTGGCATGACTATCACGATCAATTTGAAAAGCTCATGATTCAAGGCATGAACTGTGACAATTCGTGGAAATATCCAGCTAAAGATTATGTGGAAATTTATGAGCTAATTCGACACAAATAAAACTCTGGGAATTGGGAATTGGGGATTGGGAATTGGGAATTGGGAATTGGTAATTAATCGTTATATCAATTCCGGCTGCGCCGGAAGGATATAGAGGACACGGCAGTGCCGTGTCCCTACCGCGATCGATTGTAGGGACAAAGGCAATGCCGTCTCCTCCGTTTAGATCGTTCCGATGCTCTACCTTTAGGAATAGATAAACCAGCCGTTATCTAACCAAACAAAGATATGGTTTTGAGCAAAAATGTGGGGTGGAAAGTACGAATCCAGATTGTAGGGTTTTCTTGCCTGTCGTTGTCAAGGGCGATCGTCCAAGATAAAAGTATAGAAATTAAACGGCTGGTTTTCACCCGCCCTACAAAAAATGAACTCACAACAACTAGAAGAACAAGTAACGATTTTACAAGACGAAGCAGCAGCAGTCTCCGATTCAGCAAACGCCACAGTTGAAACTCCTTTATTCGCCTCTGAATTTGTCACTGAGGAAAAAGTTAGAGTGGAAGAGTTTAAGATTAGCGCTGACAGTTTAATTGGGAAAGTCAAAGAACTAATTCAGCAAGGAAAACTCCGCCGCATGGTAATCAAAAATTCGGAAGGACGGATTTTGGCAGACGTTCCGCTGATGGCCGGATTGGTAGGTGGCGTTGCAGGTAGTGTAGTATTTCCAATTGCTGCTGTACTTGCGACTGTTGGGGCTGTGGTGGCTCATTTGACTGTGGCTGTCGAGCGCCCAGAGTGACTATATCAATTCCGGTGGCATCGGAATTAATATTACTCGAAATCAGGACACGGCACTGCCGTGTCCTCTATTATCAACGCAAATTCTCAGATACTTTCGTCGCACGTTGGTCTAAATAATTGCAGACAATCCTTAAACAGTTGACAGTTGACAGTTGACAGCGAAGTGATAAAAACGGAGATTTAAACTCCGTTCTTATCACAATCTGCCTTCATGCTGGGGCTTCAAACCCGGCTATTTGGTGAAATCCGGCGCACAAAATCTCTGAGAATCGGGTCATTGTAAGGGCGTTTGACTAAAATTGTGGCTCAATAACTCTTGCCAGCAGTCGTAAATTTTATTATTTTATTGGAAAATATTCGGTTTCCGGGACTGATATCAAATCCAGTTGTATTACCCCTTTTTCTTCCCGAAAAGAAGGGCGGACGAAAGGCAAGTACAGTTGCGAAATCTCGGCGCTTTAGATAAATTCTAGCTGTGCGATCGCCCGATTTCTCGCATCTTCGATCGAATCGATCGCGCTTTTGACAAAAACTTGTTCTTTGTGTACAAATCGGCGATCGCTCGAAGGATCGTAAGCTTCCCAATTACCGCTAACTTCGCAGTCATGCCAGATAAACCAGCCTCGATAGATTTCGCCGCTATCAATATCATCGCACAGCACTAGCCAATCATCGCCCGTGAGAGCGCCCTCATCTAAGGCTACCAATTCAACCCACGCAAGTGCAATGCAAGCATCGATCGCATCAGCATCAACGGAGTCCGATTTTGTAGTCGTAATTTGTGGCGAACAAAGTGTAGATTTCATAATTTCTCCTTAATTAAGTTAATGAATTTGCCTATTTGTGAAATTGACTGGGTATGGGAATTGAAAAAACTTTGTTTTGATGAATTTCTGGTTGGTCGAATTTACCAGCGGCTGATGCTTCTGTTAAATTATTAAGTGTATTAATTGTGAAAATGGCTGCGGTTCCTAAAGCTGCCATTGCCAGTCTGTGTAAGATTTTGCTCATTTTGATGCTCCTTTTTGGCTTGATGTATCTACTCTAAAAAATTAAGTCGTTATTGGTGGCGGAGATTGGGGAGTTAAGAAAACTTTTTTCTCCTCAAATATATTCAAAGGTTGAAGCCGTTATCAGGAAGGAGTTTGAGAAGTCGATCGCCCAAAAAACCTCTCTCGGTAAAATTCCTTAAATTCCGGTTGGCTGATTATCTTGCTTAAAATGGCTTAAAATAGGCAGTTAAGGCGTTAAAATTCTTATATTCCTGCTCCTTTTTACTGCAAGCGAAGTGCTCAAGTCAAAACGCGATCGCGGTCGCATTCTCACCGCCTCGGGCTTAAAGAAACTTAACGAGGCGCTCCAAGAATGGTCTGACCGATATAACATTAGAGGTACTCTGACGGAAATCGAGGCCGAGTCTGGCGTCGGTATCGATACAGTCAGCAAAATTAAGCAGGGTAGAGAAGGTGCGGATTTGAGTAAAATTCGCCAGTTATTCGCGGCTTTTGAGCTAACTTTGGCGAATGGCGACCATCGATCGGCGAAACTAGATGATGCTGAAGATGTCGGTGAGTCGAACAATTTGCCGATCGCAGAAGAAACCGCCAGCAGCCTCCGCGTGAAAGTATTTATCAGCTATCGCAGCGCCGAACCCGATCGCGAATTGGGAAAACAGTTGGAAATTGCCTTAAGTGCGATCGGGCATACAGTCTTTACCGCAGAAAACAGCATTAAATTAGGAGATAATTGGTTCGACCGCATTAATTTCTTCCTCAAAGAATGCGATTATTTATTGTTGCTATTGCCGCCAACAGTCAGCCAAAGCGAACTGCTAACATATCAAGTCCAACAAGCAAAAGAACTGCAAGACTCTCGCCCTGACAAGAAACCAATAATTTTACCAATTCGTGTCGGTTTTCCCTTGAACGTGCCTCTAAACCACGATTTGCGGGGCTATCTGTACCGAATCGAACAAAGAGAATGGCAAACCACCGCCGACACTCCGATTCTAATCGAAGAAGTGCTGAAATTGCTAGCAGAAACTCCCGCACCAATCAAAGATAAGCCTGAAGATTTAACGCCAAATCAAGTATTAGAAATTAGCAGCGATCACATTCCGTTACCCGCCGCCGAACCGGAATTGCCGGGAGGACAAGTCGATGTCGCTTCTCAATTTTATATAGAGCGCCAGCCCATCGAAGAACGCTGCTATCAAACGATTTTGCAGCCCAGCGCGTTAATTAGAATTAAAGCACCCAGACAAATGGGTAAAACTTCCTTGATGGCCAGAATTTTGCATCACGGATCGCGTCAAGGTTATTGCACAGTGCCGCTAACTTTTCAGTTAGTAGATAAAGCTGTATTCGCCAACTTGGATAAATTCTTAAAGTGGTTTTGCGCCTATGTCGGGCGCGAGTTGCACTTGCCAAATCAATTAGACGATTATTGGGACGAGATTTTTGGCAGCAAAGTTAACTGCAAAGATTACTTTGAAAAATACATTTTGCCGCAAATCGACAGTCCTTTAATTTTAGGATTAGACGAGATCGATCGCGTTTTTCAATATCCCGATATTGCGGAAGACTTTTTAGGATTGTTGCGGGCGTGGCACGAAGAATCGAAACGGCGCGATATCTGGAAGAAACTGCGGTTAATTGTGGTTCACTCCACCGAAGTTTACATTCCGATGAATATCAATCAATCACCTTTCAACGTCGGACTTCCCGTAGATTTGCCGGAATTCAACGCTGGACAAATTCAAGATTTAGCAGCGCGCCACCACTTGAATTGGTCGGATGCCGAAGTTGATAAATTGATGGCAATTGTCGGCGGACATCCTTATTTGGTGCGGGTTGCATTGTATCACATTTCGCAGTCAGAGTTGACGCTGGATGAATTAACAGAAAGTGCGATCGCCGATGCCGGAATTTACAGCGATCATTTGCGCCGCCAACTGTGGAATTTGGAAGAGTATCCAGAGTTGGCTGCGGGGATGAGAGAGATTGTGGCGGCGGATTCTCCGGTGCAATTAAAGGCGATTCAGGCGTTTAAGTTGGACAGTTTGGGGTTGGTGAAATTGCAGGGAAACGAGTGCGTGCCGAGGTGCGAGTTGTACCGGCAATATTTTCAATCGCATTTGAGTGCGATCGGGTAAAATATAAAACGGTCTGCGATCGTATAATTCCAGATATTGTAGATACTGTCTTGATCTGTCAAGGGGTAGCGAGTAAATAATTGGGGTCGAAAGGCTTTTGGGACTTTAAAATCCCAAAAGCCAAATACACCAATTTCCTGATCAGAGCGCCAATCACCTGCATTGTGACCTTGCCACGACCTCATAATCGCTCACTCATGGCTTTCAGCAAAGGATGACAACGCATCGCCACCAGCGCAGGCATATATAATGCCTTTCGTAGCCGGAC
>JANNOR010000043.1:0-9608 GCA_031399265.1 Cyanobacteria bacterium SOY_34_metabat_3
TTTAATGCTGTTTATCCCTCCGTGTGCCGGCGTGCGTGGAAACCCGGTTTCCTCGCTCGCCTGCGCCTTGTTTGTCGGGCTATCGATCGCCCGACACACTCTAACCAAAAATCACCTCCGGCGGCGCCATGTCAGCCCCCACAATCATCATTCCCCCGTGACTGCTAGACTTCTTCACACCCGGTTGAGGTGTTTTTTCTGGACTCTTCTGAGCCGGTGCAACTGAGGCCGGCGGTGTCACCTGCGTGGGAGGTACTGCATTTGCCCCCGGCACCACGGGTTGCTGGGACAGCCAACCCACACCCCCTATCGCCCCAGCCATCAAAGCGGTGTAGCCGAGGTACAAATGCACCGGACGCATTTGAAAGCCTTCGGCTGACTCGGAGTCGGAAACAGCCGAATACATACTGAGAATTGGACTCGGAGCCGGTTTGGGCAAAGCATTTGCCATCGCTAGGCCGTCTAGTCCCAAGGCGTCGCCCAGCCTGCGGATAAAACCTCTAACGTAGATATCTTGGGGCAGTTTCTCGATTTCCCCATTTTCGATCGATTCGATGTGGTGCAGCGGTACGAGAGTTTGACTGTGAAGTTGCTGGATGGATAGCGATCGAATTTGCCGTCCTTTACGCAATTCTGAACCCAACTCTCGCAGGCACTCTTCTCGCTGTTTAACTGCTATTGCTGCTTCTTCTTCGGGGGTGAGTTTTTTCGGCTTCTTGGGCAAGCCGAACCCTGGGAAGGATTTTACAGGGGCGGTGACAGTTGCAGGTGCTGCCGACTCGGCTTGACTTTTGTCTTTGGGCGCTTGTTGGCTTTCTTCTGAAGTGTTGTTTTCTCGATCGAGATTTTCAGCAGTTTCGGAATCGGTTTTGGGGGGAGCTTCCAAAGTAGCGCTGCGCCAATAGAAAACAGGAGCAGGTACTGACGGCTCTAATTCTTTAACAGAGGGCGCCGCGGGAAAACTTTCTTGAACAACTTGAATTTCCGTTTTGTTTGGTTTGGGAAACCGATCGAATGCGAGCTTGACGGCTTCTCTGCTAACTGCTCTAATCAAAATTTCGGCAGCAGAAGCAGCTTCGCCCAACATGGTTTGCAAGCTAGCTAGGGCCTGGCTGTAGGTGTCGCTACAGAGAAGTTCAACTTCTATTTGACCGAGGACAGAACGAAAACTTTCTTGAGGAATTTCAATAGTTGCGTGATCTGTCACCCCAAAATAAGCCTCGGGTTTCAGTGCCATGATGTTTGTGTTGTAGAAGGTATCTGAGTACGTTCTTCGACAGCTTGGCACTGATTCCGGATGTCGGTTGCCCCATGCCCCATGCCCCATGCCCCATGCCCCAGGACTACTGTTTGTGTATGCGATCGAGCAACCAAAGAGTCCCGACAATCCCGACAAAGTGAGCAACAGTAGCGTGAGTATTGGCGAGTACCACAAATATGTCTAAAGGCTGAATAAATCTGCCCACATCGACTGTGGCGCCGAACAAAGCTTGGGGCTGAGCTAGAGACTTCGCTAAAAGCGTGCCGCTGATGGCTTCTGCGCCGACGAGCGTTAACAGCATTCCTACCAAGTTGCTGACCAGTGTCAATTGCACCTGTTTGATGGTGTCTGCTTTTTTGGGGCGGACAGCGTTGGCGGGCGATCGCAGTTGTCTCGACAAGCGGGTGAAGCGAAAAGCCCGAAATACGCTGTAACCGAGCACGAGCAGCCCGCAAATGGCAAAAAATACACCGCCGCCAGTGCCGGCACTGGTTGAACTCGCAGCCGCAGTAGCGCTGGGGATGGCGAAGGGGATGGCAAAGAGCAAAATGATCCCCGCTACCACCGCTAGCACAGACTGCACCCAGAAGCTAACCCAGCCTACTGTACGAAGGGCAAAGGCAACTCGCTGTACGGCTGCGGGAAGCTTATCGGTATCTAACTGATTAGTCATATTTTGAGCGGGTATTAAGTGACTTTAGTGGGCAGCAGTTTTTTCTCTTCGGGGACGGTTGACGGCGGTTAACCCTCTTTACAATAAGAGCAGAAATGTTTAAGAATTGTAACTAACATTCGATTTCACACTTGAACAGCGTATATCGCCAGGTATCAAAAGCAATGACACAACTACAACCCACCGTCACTCCCAAACTGGAACAGCCGAGATTTGGCTTCAACAGCTACGCGGAACGCCTTAACGGTCGAGCCGCAATGATCGGTTTTTCCCTAACTTTAATTATCGAGTATGTCACAGGCCAGGGCTTGCTGTCTTGGTTAGGCCTTAACTAATTTTAGCGGTTTGGCGCTGTCAGCCTTACACTTTGTTTTGACTCGAACGGCAACGGGTGTTACCTCTGCTGACCGCGACAAATTCGGGAATTGATTAGAATATTAATTAGAAACAAGCCTAGCGACTTCAGGCGTCGAGATAGCTCGGCGAACCGAATGCCAGAGCTGGCTTCTGAAGGTGTATCTCGGGTCAAGTATTGATGGGACCAGCTTGGCAATTTGGCTAAGCTCCCGTACAATTCCCCACAGGCGAGAAGATTAATTTAGCTGAAGCTAATGTCTGAGCTAGAAATCCCGCTCGCCTTGCCAACTCTAAGTTTTAGAGTTTGTAAATAAATATAGAACAGATTCCTCTCAGGTCTAAAGAATCTGAGTTTCCCACTTACCGAGTTTTTTTATGAATCCTTCGTGGACGCGACTTTTGAGGTCAGCTTACCGTAGAGAGCCAATTACCAGCTTTGTTGTGACTGTCGGTGTTGTCGATGCAGCGATCGGCAGCATCGGTGCGAGTGGTTCTTTATTGGCTTTTGGGCTGGGTACTGCTGGGGTGGCGATCGCCCTCCGCTGGTGGCAGAGTTACCGCTCTGAAGCCGAACAGCCCGCACCTGCTCCAGAATACTATCTTCCTCCTCAGTCTTCTCGACCTCAGTTGCCCTCCCTCAACAACGTATCTAAAAAAAATCCTCCTTATTAAGATTACTGAGAAACAGTGTCCCCGGGAGGTGCGATCGACTCCGTGCATTACTCGCAGGATTTGTCCGAACATTCAGCCCGATCTAGCTACATACAGACAAAAAATAAGGGAAGGAATTATTGGTTTCCTTCCCTTGATTATTTGGTTGGTGGTTTTGTCGATTGTTTTGTCTATCGCCTCCAGCTTTTAAGAGTTTGCGGAGAGTTTGCTGTCGCTTTTTGAGCTGTCGAGCTCTAGCTGAGCCACCTTTGCCTTTGGAGTTTCTGCCCTCGCGGCGGGGAGACTCCCAACTTTTTAGTCTCATATTTTTACTTCTAACTTGTATTACTTTTATACTACGCCAGCGTAATTAGACTGTCAAGTATTTTTGAGACAGATATTCGCTAATACAGCAGATTCCATATTTATGAAGCAAGTAGGGTGCGTCACCACGGGTATTTCAGCAAGTTATAAATATCTCGCAGCGACGCGCCCTACAGACTAAAGCCCGATCGAGCTTATGAGTTATCACAGGGGATTTTTGGATTGTTTCCTCAAAATCCGTCGATGTGTGTATTTAGCAGTTTCAATATCCTGCGGGCATTTCAGCATCTGTAAAAATTGGCAGCGTTTCCCAAATTTGCACCCATTCCGGGAATTGGGCTACTTTTTTTAGCTGAAGAGACATTTCGATTAAAGAAAATCCTAAACTGTAGAAATCTTGAATAAGTTCGGCTTTGAAGAAAATTTCATTTTGAGCTAAATCGGGAGCATTAGTCGCAATCGCAATGCTATTTCCGGTTTCCAAATTGCATATATAAATTTGTGCGAATACAGTTTGAAGAGTTTTCACTACTGCCGCATTAAACTCTTGTTTGTGGAACAGGTGGACAACTAAAACACCTGCGGTTGACAAGCGAGTTTTGCACAGTTGGTAAAATTCTTGTGTCACCAATCTATAGGGCATATAGCCACTACCAAAACCTGCATCGACAATAATTATATCATTTTTTACTGCGTATTTTTGCTGAGCAAGATATTCGCGCCCGTCTTGAATTGCTACTGTTAATCTGTCGTCAAATTGAATGCCAAAAAATGTGCGAGAAACTTCGACTACTGTTTTGTCAATGTCTGCACATTCGACTGTTGCATCAGCGAAATGGTGATAAAAAAATCGGGGAATACTACCGCCACCAAAACCGATTATATAGATTTTCTTGGGTTGATTTTGCCAGACTAATGCTAGCAGCATTGCTCTGGCATAGGGAAAGATTAAATTTAGTGGATTCTCGAGGTCGAGGATTGATTGAGCTACGTTTGTACTTAAAGTTTCTTTGTCTGCTAACAGCAGTAGGAGTAAAGATTTTATTTTTTTGACTGCTATGCAGTTGTCGCCGGAATTTTGTTGGAATATGATGCCGTCTGGCTGTTGCTGAAGCCAATTGATTTGTTGGTGGATAGCTGCTAAATTGTTAGTTTGTCGATCGCCCCGATAATCAGTCATTTTGCAAATTTAAAGTTTAAAATCTTAAATAAAATCATTTCAAACCCAATAATAGCGCGATTCCACCGATCGCACCAACTACGCCCACAACAGCGCGCCAGCTCACCTTTTCGCCGGCCAGCACGGCTAAAGGTAGTATAAATAGGGGACTGGTAGAACTGAGTGCTTGGGCGATGGCTGCGGGTGCGTATTTCAGGGAAGTCTGTTGCAGAGAAATTCCGAGATAGGTTCCTAAAAAAGCCGCCAGAATTATTGCGCCTAAGATTTTTGGCACTTTTAATTGTTGGAAACTATCCAGGTTTCTCCGGTTCAAAAAGCACAGCATGACTGCCATTCCGCCACTCAAACGTATTGCTGCTGTCCACAGGGGATCGATATCTATTTGAGTGAAAGCGGCGCGGGATAAAACTGCTCCGGCGGCATGGGCTGTTTGTCCTAATAAACTAATGCCTAATCCTTGCCAAAAATGTTTTGACGGTAAGGCTGTTTCGGCTGTTCGTTCGGCAATTACCCAAGCTACGCCGCAGATTGTTAAAAGAATGCCGATACAAGCAATGGGTGATAACTTTTCTTGCAAAAAGATGAAGCCAAATAAAGCGGTTAAAGGGGGAGATAGGGTTTCTAAAAGCAGCGTTCGCCTCGCTCCTAAATATTTTAAGACGAGAAAGAAAGCGGTGTCTCCGACACCAATTCCTAGAGCGCCACTGATGAGCAGCATTGCTAAAATATTGGGGTTGACTGGTGGTAAGGATTTGCCTAAAATTAGTATAGTGGCAAGAAGCATGAAAAGGGCGATCGCGCCTTTGAGCAAATTTAGTACCACTGCGGGGATTTGCTGTCCCACTCGCTGCCAGATTGTGGAAGATAGGGCCCAGACAAATGCAGCGCTTAAAGCAGCTAATTCACCCATAAAGTTAGTTGACTGTTAACTGTTGACTGTTGACTGTTGGCTGTTAACTGTTGACATTAATTACCAATTCGCAATGCCCAATGCCCGATGCCCAATTCCCCATGCCCGATGCCCAAATATAAATTAGGGTTCCAGACTTATCATCTGGAACCCTAGATTTATTTAGCTTTTGTAGTAGTGGGCGAAGAGAGAATCGAACTCTCATACCTTTCGGTGTCAGATTTTGAGTCTGATGCGTCTACCAATTCCGCCACCCGCCCTTTTTGTTGGTTTCACCATCATAGCACACCGATCGATTTTGCACAAGAGATTCGTAATCTTTTGAACTTGCCCAGCGATCGATCTCTCTGGCGCGCAATACTGGTACAGGATGGGACAACTGAGCGGTTTGGGCTTGTTTGAGCATTTCTCCGAGTTGAGTGCTGCTGAGGTCGTCGTAGGCCCGGGCCTGCGCCAAAAACGCATCTACATTCAGTTTCGGCGCTAAAGTCGGCGAACCTCCGGCCAGTTTCATCAACACCGATGCTACCACTCTCGGGTCTTGGGTTGCGAGTAAGGCGGCGCGATCGCACGTAAATTCGGCACACCGCAACCATTCCAACATTTGCGCCTGCAAACCCTGCACCAGAACGGTTCCCACAGGCGAAATTTGACCGGCGGCTAACACGATTAGATTAGCCAGAGTCAGGTAAACTCCGTGCTCGCACTTTAAATGACCCAACTCGTGACCGATTACTGCCTTCACTTCCTCGTCTGTGAGCAAATCAATTAGAGAAGTGTGCATCACCACAAAAGGCTGTTTTCCCCGCATCGCGAAGGTGTAAGCATTGGGCATCGGATGCTGGCGGACATAAAGCTGCGGCACTTCTAAATCCAAAGTTTTGCACGCATCCACCATCAATTGATGCAGGTGAGGCAATTGATTTTCGCCGACTTGGACGCTAGAAGCTAGATTTTCGAGCATGAAAAACTGTTCGCCAAGTTGTCCTAGCAACTGCCGCACCATCAAATCCAGCCCAGGAAGTTGTTTGAGACTGTTGGTGGCTGCCAAGTCTAGCGGGTGCCGAAACTGGTCTGCTTTCAAGCCGATGAGCGGGATGTTTAACATTTTAGTCAGTTGGGAATTGGGAATTGGGAATTGGGAATTGGGAATTGGGAATTGGGAATTGGGCATGGGGAATTCTTTTCCTTCTTCCTTCTTCCCTCTTCCTTCTTCCTTCTTCCTTCTTCCTTCTTCCTTCTGACTACTTTAAACCCGATCGCACGGGATTGACAGGAGCCTCAGCAATGACCGACTCAGCAATCACCGGTTCTGTGCCCTCTTTGACCCGTCGCAGGTTAGCTCCCAATTTTTGGAGTTTCACCTCTAACTGCTCGTAGCCGCGGTCTAAGTGGTGCAAACTGCTGATTGTGGTGACACCCTCGGCTGCTAGTCCGGCCAGCACTAAGGCCGCCGATGCCCGCAAATCTGTTGCTACTACGGGCGCACCTGACAGTCGCGCCACTCCGCGCACTATCGCGACATTGCCTTTAACGCGAATGTCGGCGCCCATGCGGTTGAGTTCTGCTACGTGACGCAAGCGGTTCTCAAATACGGTTTCTTTGATCAAACTGTCTCCGTCGCTCAGAGTCAGCAAGGCCATAAACTGAGCTTGCATATCTGTCGGAAAACCGGGGTAAGGCAGAGTTTCAATGTCGGTGGCGGAGTGAGTTTTGCCGGGAACTATCCGCAAAATATCCGGGGATTCGGCAATAATTGTCGCGCCGATTGTCTTCAATTTGGCAATGACGGCGGTCAGGTGGTCGGGAATTACCGGCGACAAGCTGATTTCGGAGTGAGTGATGGCTCCTGCTACTAAAAATGTTCCGGCTTCGATGCGATCGGGAATAATCGAATAGTCTACCGCGTGCAGTCTGGGAACTCCCGAAATGACGATCGTATTTGTGCCGGCGCCTTGAATGTTTGCTCCCATTGCGCGGCAGAAATTCGCCAAATCTGCGACTTCTGGCTCTTGAGCGGCATTTTCAATTACGGTTTCTCCTTCAGCCAGAGTCGCCGCCATCATCAAAGTTTCAGTTGCGCCGACGCTGGGGTAATCCAGATAAATTTTGGCACCTTTGAGGCGGCGGTTCGGCCCTTTGACGTAAGCGTGAACGGTACCGTGGTCGATGTGGACTTCGGCGCCGAGGGCTTGCAGTCCGCGAACGTGCAGTTCAACGGGCCTGGCGCCGATGGCGCAACCTCCGGGTAATGGCACTTTGGCAAATCCCAGACGCGCTAGGAGCGGCCCGATGATGAAGAAGCTCGCCCGCAGTTGGCTGACTAATTCGTAGGGGGCTTGAGCGTCTATGAGGTTGCTGGCGTTGATGTCTAAAACGTCGCCATTCTGCTGTAATTTGACTCCTACAGCCGACAGAATTTGTCTCATGCGGGCGACATCGGCTAAACCGGGAACGTTGCGGAGGCGGCAATCGTCAGGGCAGAGCAGAGACCCAGCCATGATGACTAAGGCTGAGTTTTTGGCGCCGCTGATTTTGACGTGTCCTTTCAGAGGCTGGCGGCCCCAGATTTGCAATACTTGTTCGTCGCTTTCAGGTGCAACTGACAGATTAGATGAGTGCTGAGCTGGTGTAATGGGTTTGCCCTCCATATGCGCTTCGTTACTTTATACATTATTAATTTTGGTTCGATTTTACCGGAAAGTTTTTATATGTCTAGGGGGGATGTTAAGAATTCCTGGTATTGTCTTGGCTCCCATTGTGTCTGGGTGAGGCTTTCAGGTACGATCGCACAAATAATGCCGATCGAGTTTCATGCAGTTATATGTATCAAAATTTACTGTTTGTTTGTGGTTGTCGGTTGGGGCACAGATGCGGTGCTATTCTCAATAAGCTGTTTTGTAGTACAAGGCGAATGGGTTGTTGGTAAAGGTGTAAGATGTCTGTTCGATCGACTATGCCGGAAAGTTCACAGGTTGTCGATCGCCCTATTCCCTGTGCTAACCTGTGACAACAACCTAGAGCCAAAGCTAGTGCTAGCATATGGTTCACATTAAACGGATCGAACTAACTAACTTTAAATCTTTTGGCGGCACGACGGCCATTCCCGTGCTACCCGGTTTTACTGTGGTTTCCGGCCCCAACGGTTCTGGTAAGTCTAACATCCTCGATGCTTTGCTGTTTTGTCTGGGACTTTCGACTTCTAAGGGAATGCGGGCGGAACGTTTGCCGGATTTGGTGAACACGGCTCAAAATAAGCGCGGTACGATCGAAGCTAGCGTCACTGCTACTTTTGCGCTGGAAGATGTGGGAGATGAATGGTTCACCCAGGATGAAGATGAGGATGAGGCTGAAATCCCAGAAACTCAAGACAATCAGGGACAATTATCTGCTAATCCAGAATCGGATGATTTATCTGTTGCAACTGGGGAAGTCGAAGGGATAGAAATTCCCGAAATTGGAGACAAAAACGGACAATCATCTCCTGTTAATCCCAACTCGGATGAGTTATCTGTTTCAGAAGTCGAAGAGATAGAAATTGCAGCAACTCAAGACAATAACGGACAACTACTCGCTACTAATTCTAAAGCTAAAATCCCAAATCCTAAATCGGATGAGTGGAGTGTAACGCGGAAACTTCGAGTAACTCGACAAGGTACTTACACTTCAACTTATTACATTAACGGCGCACCTTGTACGCTGACTCAACTGCACGAACAACTTAACCGTTTGCGAATTTATCCAGAAGGTTATAACGTCGTGCTACAAGGAGACGTTACCAGCATTATTTCGATGAATTCTAAGGAACGCCGAGAAATCATTGACGAATTGGCTGGAGTGGCTCAGTTCGATCGCAAAATCTCTCTAGCTAGGCAGAAGTTGGATGAAGTTAAGGATGTGGAAGAACGCAGCGGCATTGTAGAAAAAGAGTTAATTTCTCAGCGGGATCGACTGGCTAACGATCGCACAAAAGCCGAAAAGTATCAAAAATTGCGGGCGGAATTTCAAGAAAAATCGCAGTGGGAAATAGTCCTTAAATTTCGTCAGTTGCAAAAGCAAGAATGGAAACTGCGGGAACAAATCGAAGCGGGCGATCGCAATTCTACCGATCTCACCGCACAACTGCAAGCAATTACCACTCAAATTCAAGCAGCAACTGCCGAACTTGACGCGCTGAATGCCCGCGTTAAAGCTTTGGGAGAGTCGGAATTGTTGGCTTTGCAAGCGAGTATTGCGACTCAGGAAGCCGAAC
>JANNOR010000063.1:0-45507 GCA_031399265.1 Cyanobacteria bacterium SOY_34_metabat_3
TTATTAGAAGTTGAATCGAGATCGGGATCGGAACCTTTCAATTTCGGTTTCGGCTCCCGATTTCGTTCTTCAGATTCTGGTTGAGAATTCAAAGAACGCCTGTTCAAACCATCGGAACCAAAGGAAGAATTGCTGTATTCTGCGTCCCTCGATCGACCTTTAGCATTAGCCGTAGGCCAATATTGTCTGTAGAGCAATTCCATTTCATTTCCAGCTTTGCGAAAAATCTTGGCTTGCTCGAATAAAAAAGCTTGAAATATGCGATAAAAGGTCAAGCTAAAAATTGCTACTATCATCCCCGTCGCTGTAGTGATCAGCGCTTCACTAATCCCCAAAGTCACGCCAGTTGTTGCCGAGGTACCGATGTCGCCCAGCCGGATCGAACTCAGGGAGTTAATCAAGCCCAAAACAGTTCCCAGCAAGCCCAACAAAGGGGCTAGAGCGATCGTCGCTTCTAAGATTTTGTCGCCGCGGCGCATCGAAGCCAACTCTTCATCGGCTGCGGCTTCGAGTGCGAGTCGAAATAAGTCGGGTTCAGGATTGTACAGCCGCAGGGGTGCAGAAAGGAATCGCCCGATCGGCTGTCGGTTAGCTTGTCTAGCAATCTCGTTAGCAGCACCCCAATCGCTGCGAGCAGCTTCGAGGATGCGGTTAACTATTTGCTTTTCTTTGCTCAAGAGGCTCGCCCAGAACCACAAGCGCTCGATAATTGTACTTACAGATAGAATCGATAACACCAACAGGGGCCACATGGCGGGGCCGCCTTTTTCAAACAGTTCTTGAATATTCACAGTATTTTTACTCCTGCATAACCTGCTAACCTTTGCTTCTGTTCTACTTTTTTTAACAAATTTAAGGCCATTTAATTTTAGCTATTAATTTACCGTGTTCTGGAGCCGATCGACTATTTAATCATTTTCATCTAAGTCTTCTTCACACATCTCTTGCAGCGACTGGTGTTGAACGCGACGGGAAGAGCGGCGATATTTTTTAGTTTGCAGCTTCGGTTCATATTGCTGCGTACCATCCGACTTCGTTTGCTGCTTCAAACTAGCCTCAGCACTACTAGAATTTTGCTCTTGTTGCTGGCGGACGATCGCCTCTTCGAGAAACTGCAAGTAATACTCATAGCGCTCCCAATCGCCCCGTACAACACAGTTAGGCTCACTTCGGTGGGAGCAGTCGCTAAACTGACAACTACCAAAAGTCAGCCTTTGTCTAGCTTCTGGGAAATATCGAGGTAACTCGGACGGATCGCATTCAAGTGCCGGCTGATTGAAGCCTGGAGTATCTGCCAAAAGTCCGCCACCGGGGAGATCGAACAGTTCGACGTGGCGAGTAGTATGTCGCCCGCGGCCGAGTTTGCCAGAAACAGCGTTGACTCGAATATTCAGATCCGGAATCAGTTGGTTGATCAAACTCGACTTACCGACTCCTGAAGGCCCGCAAATTACGGTTATTTTGCCTTGCAAGTGACTTTGGAGAGAGAATGCAACATCCCCCTCACTCCCAGCTTGGGGCGAATGCCGATCGCAGCTATTTATTTCATTTGATAGAGTGGGGTTGGAAGATTTAGACTCAGAAAGTTCATTTTGACTCTCATTGGAGGCTTCCTGGTAGATTCCCAAGCCGCTGCGGACGCTAATAAATATTGGTTCGTAACCCCAGCTTCTCAGCCGATCGCGCCACTGTTCCAATTCCTCTTTTGTCACCAAATCGCATTTGTTCAGGCACAAACTCACCTCTAAACCTGTAGATTCAGCCTTGACTAAAAACCGAGTTAATGATGCGGGGTCTAAGTCGGGTTCTGTGAGGGCAAAAACCAGGAGAATGCGATCGGCATTAGCTACAGGCGGGCGGTTGAGTTCTGTTTGGCGCGGGAAGACTTGAGAAATGACACCCCGGCGATCGGTCCAGTCGGGTTCTTCTACTACCACGCGATCGCCCACCATCACCTGTTGCCCAATTTTTTTCAGTCGAGTGCGGCGAGTGCACAGCAGACTCGGAGCATCGGCCAGGGGACGATTTTTCCCGTCAGTGCAGGCTTCTGGATCTAAACTTACTTGGTAGAAGTTAGCCTGAACTGCCACTACAGTACCCACGATCGAGGATAAATTCAGGTTCATCCTGCTTCCTGATGTTCTGGGCGTTGCACTTTCATCGCAAAGAAGCCCGAATCCGTCTCATCCGCCACAAATTGCGTTTCCAGAATCTGGTAACCTTCCATTTTTAGACTATCCGGCACTTGTTCGATCGGCTCCCCAGCGTCCAGCCACACCTCCAAAACCGATCCAGGCGTCATTTGTTCCAAGCGCAGTTTAGTACGAACAAAATTGATCGGGCAGGGCGTACCCCGCAGATCCAGCTGGGCATCTGGGGATTTGGGATTTTCAATTTTCGATGTTGAATTCATATAGCAAATGTTGAAGGAAGAAGGAAGAAGGAAGAAGGAAGAAGGAAGAAGGAAGAAAACCATAAAAACTGGTTTTGACTTCGCTCAACCAGCAGGTTTTTGACTCGGCGTGCGTAAGTCCCGGAGATGCAATTTATTATTATTTCTGAAAAAAATGAGCGCAATTGCGCTCATTTTTTTCAGAAATAATAAACTGCGCTCACTTTTTTGCTTATTTCTGAAACAGATTTCCCAGAAATCCTTCCAAGCCACCTTTACCCGTACGATCACCCTTCAGCTTAGCAAGCTGCATCAGCAACTCCCGCTCCTCAGCCGTCACCTTAGTCGGAATGTCAATAGACACGGTAATCAAATGGTCGCCGCGACTGACTGGATTTCCCAATCGAGGTACCCCTTTTTTCTCCAGAGTCAGAACAGTATTCGCCTGAGTTCCGGTAGGAATCAACAATTCCGTCGGCCCATCTACCGTTTCAACTTCCAACCTGCACCCCAAAATTGCTTGCAAGTAACTAATCTTGACTTCGGAGTTAACGTTAATCCCATCCCGCTTAAATAGCGGGTCTTCATTCACAGCCAAGAACACGTAAAGATCCCCGGGCGGCCCGCCGAGTTTCCCCGCATCCCCCTCATTGGAAACGCGCAAGCGAGTACCGTTGTCAACCCCAGCCGGAATTGTGATTTTCAGCTTTTTCATCACTTCTTTCTGGCCTCGGCCGCCGCAAGTTTCGCACTTATCCTCAATCACTTGGCCCGTGCCGTTGCAAGTGGGGCAAACTGAAACTTGAGTAAAACTGCCGAAGGGGGTGCGGGTAGCGCGGCGGACTTGTCCGCTACCAGTACAAGTCGAGCAGGTTTGAGGCCGGGTTCCCGGTTTGGCGCCAGTCCCGGTGCAAGTTTCGCAAGTTTCTAGGTGCTTGATCCGGAGTTCTTTTTCCCCACCAAACACGGCTTCGCGGAAATCGAGGCGCAAATCGAGGCGCAAATCGTCTCCGCGCACCGGCCCGCTGCGTCTGCGACCTTGTTGTTGACCGCCCGCCCCTCCCTGAAAACCATTAAAGAAGCTTTCAAAAATATCAGCAAAGCTGTCGCCGAAATCTTGGAAGCCTGGAGCGGCTGCACCGCTCACGCCTGCTTCGCCAAAGCGATCGAAACGGGCGCGAGTTTCCGGTTCTGAGAGTACCTCGTAGGCGCGGTTAATTTCTTTAAACCGATCCTCGGCACTGGGTTCTTTATTGACATCTGGATGGTACTTGCGAGCTAGGCGGCGGTAAGCACGCTTAATCTCCTCTTTGTCTGCACTGCGAGAAACGCCTAATATTTCATAGTAATCACCGGCCATAGAGCTGCTTGCCTGGAGGTAAATAACAAAAAGTGTACGAAAAAAAACGGGCTACCTTTCCTGAAATTACCAATTAAAAACTAAAAATTATTAGTGTTAATTTTTAACTTTTAATTGTTAGCTTTTTAGTTCTAAAGGAAAGGATTCATGTCATCAACTTCAGGTTCGGGAACCTTCGGTTTTTGTTCTGACTTGGGATTGGACTGTGTATTGGGCTGTCGCTTTGACTGTCGTTCCGGCTTTGGTTCCGGCTTTGGTTCCGGTTTTAGTGGAGCCTTTGATTGCGGTTTTGGTGGAGCTTGGGGCGGGGCTTGGGGCGTCACCATTAGCAACTCTTCTGTCAGCAAAATGCTGTCGTCGGTAGCTGCAACCTCTTCTGTCAGCAAAATGCTGTCATCGTTAGCTGCAAATTCTTCTACCTCTGATATCATCTCGCTTTCAATCTCTGCGACCGAGGGGGCTTGGCTGCGGGCTTGGTCGTAGACTGCTGTCCCGAGCGAGTATAGCAGTTGCTTGAAAGATTCGATTTGTTCGGTGAGTTCCTCGGCTGTGATGTCTGGGTTAGCCATCGCCCCCTGCAAGGCTGCTGCTGCTGTTTCCGCTTCGACCTGAAGGTCGTGCGAGAGCAGTTGCGCGTTGGTTTTCAAAGTAACACCACAATTATAGACCAGGGTGTCGGCTTGATTTTTGAGTTCGACGAGTTGAGCGCGCTTGATGTCTTCATCGGCGTAAAGTTCCGCTTCTTGCCGCATCCGCTCGACTTCCGTTTCGCTCAACCCCCCTGTATTGGAAATTTGGATGCTTTGTTCTTTTCCGGTTCCCTTGTCTTCGGCGGCCACTTTGAGAATGCCGTTGGCATCGATTTCAAAGGTAACTTCGATTTGAGGTACGCCCCGGGGGGCTGCGGGAATGCCTTTTAGCAGGAATTTACCAAGACTTTTATTGTCTTTAACTAATGCGCGCTCGCCTTGGAGGGCGTGAATTTCTACGGAAGTTTGCCCGTCTGCCGCCGTGCTGTACATTTGCGATCGGCTGGTGGGGATAGTTGTATTGCGCTCGATTACTTTTGTGAACACTCCGCCCAAGGTTTCGAGTCCCAGAGAGAGCGGCGTCACGTCTAGCAGCAGCAAATCTTTGACCTCACCGCCCAACACTCCGGCTTGAATTGCCGCGCCTACGGCTACAGCTTCGTCGGGATTCACCGATTTATCGGGAGACACGCCGCCAAAATATTTGCTAATTGCCTCTTGCACTGCCGGAATCCGGGTTGAGCCTCCCACTAAAATAATTCTGTCTATATCTTGGGGAGTCAAATTTGCGTCTTTGAGGGCTTGAGTTACCGGATCGATCGTCGTTTGCACCAAATGAGCCACCAGTTTTTCAAACTGAGCTTTGGAGAGATCCATTTCCAGATGCTTCGGCCCTTTGGCATCAGAGGAAATGAACGGCAAGTTTATGGAAGTCGATTGCGAGAGTGAAAGTTCTATTTTCGCCTTTTCCGCAGCTTCTCTGAGCCGTTGCAAGGCCATTTTATCGGTAGATAGGTCGCTGCCTTCTTGGGTGCGAAAAGCTTCTACCAGCCACTGGACTATGCAGTCGTCGAAGTCGTCTCCTCCCAGATGGTTGTTACCAGAGGTAGCGTTTACTTCAAAAATTCCGTCTCCCAGTTGCAGGATCGAAACGTCGAAAGTACCGCCGCCGAGGTCAAAGACCAAGATTTTCTGTTCGATATTTTGCTTGTCGAGCCCGTAGGAAAGGGCGGCCGCTGTCGGTTCGTTGACGATGCGCAGGACTTCTAAACCCGCGATCGTACCGGCGTCTTTAGTCGCTTGCCGCTGGGCGTCGGTGAAGTAAGCTGGCACTGTAATTACGGCTTGGGTAACAGTTTGTCCCAAATAAGCTTCAGCATCTTGCTTGAGCTTTTGGAGTACCATTGCCGAGATTTCTTGGGGGGTGTGAACCTTGTTCCGAATTTGGACGTTTACGGTGTCATCTTTGCCTTTGATGCAGGTATAGGGAGTTCGGGCTCGTTCTTCTTCCGTGTCGTCCCACCTGCGCCCGATAAATCGTTTGATGCTGTAGACAGTATTTGCAGCATTAGTTACAGCTTGCCGTTTAGCCAATTGACCTACTAAGCGATCGCCCGCTTTGCCAAATCCTACGATGCTCGGAGTTGTGCGGCCGCCTTCGGAATTAGCGATCACGACGGGTTTACCGCCTTCTAAAACAGCTACGCAACTGTTAGTCGTGCCTAAGTCAATTCCAATAATTTTCCCCATAGCGCCTCATAAAACTTTGTGGGATGTTTGGAAACCTCCAACTGCAAGTTGGGGGAGGAAAAACGACTCAGCTTGTTTTTACAAGCATCACCCGACCGGATTTGTAGGATCTAAACTTGGTGTTCCAAGACAATATCAAAGACGGGTAAAAACATTTTTCAGATTTTTTTAGCGCCGATCTGCTTTTAGTCCTGAATTGAGAAGTTGGCGAGTCTACCGACTTCAGACCCCCGAATAGAATTCGGGGGTCGGTGATTTCGAGGAATGCAGTAGCTTTTATATCGATTAAGTTTCCGAACTATCGGGATTTTCATCTGAGGCTACCACAGATGATCCAGCCGCCGCAACTTTCACTTTGGCGTGCCGCAGGACGCGATCGCCCAGAATGTAGCCGCGTTCTAGTTCTTGGATGATTGTTCCTTCCTCGTGTTCGTCTGTGGGCTCGCTGAGCAGAGCTTCGTGGAGGTTGGGGTCAAACTGTTCGCCTTCGGGGCGCATCGGAGAAACCCCGATTTGCTTGAGACCTTCTACCATTTGCTTGTAAACGCTTTGGTAGCTTTTGTGAATATTCATTTCGCCGTCGGTTTGCGGCTTGATGTGCGATCGAGCGCGCTCGAAATTGTCGATCACCGGCAATAGGGGTTTGATCGTGACACACCTTGCCTGTAAATCTAACTCTTCTTTTTCCTTTTGCGTGCGCCTGCGGAAGTTATCAAAATCTGCTGCTAGGCGGAGATGTTGATTTTTTAGGTCTTCTACTTGAGCTGATGCCGCAAGCAACTGAGTTTTTAAAGCCTCTTTTTCATCGGTTGCTTGCGCCAGTTCCCTCTGCAATGACTCCGCCGCGTCTGCTGTCGGGCTGTTGCTGGAACTGACTGTGACGACGGCTGGCTCCGATGCGTTTGCCGGCGTACGCGCGTCGGAGCTATCCCGCAGGGAATCGCCCTGAGCACTTTGGTAAGCTCTAGCAAGTTCGAGCTCCCAATCGGCTGCTTGGTTCGAGTTTGCTGGTGCCTGCCGAGTTTCGCTTGCCGTTGGGGAACCTTCTGGGGTTTCCCCTGTTGAGCTAGGATCTCGATCTTCCTGTTTTTCCTCGTCAATCATAAAAGCTTCGCGACAGAACCCTATCAATTCTAGCAGATACAGTTTACCCGGTAAATAAGAGATAATTATAATTTGCCCTGTATGGCACTATGTGATTCATCGAAAATCTTACCAAATGTGGAGGCATCTCTCAAAGCTTTCAATCCAATTTTGAAATAACTGTTGAGAACTCTACCTATAGTACGGTCATATTTTGAATCTACAAAACGTTTTTTGCTCCCTGATTTTCTTCGATAAAGGCGATCGCAGCAGCGAGTTGTTTTTAAAAGTATATTTTACCGCTGCGTCTGTTAATATTTTTTCTGCTTAATACTTTAAGATTAGCTCGAGACGAAAGAACGCGTTTTTCTAAATTTTAGAGCAAGTTTAACTTGTTATTTAAGAGCCTTAATTTGTAAATATTTCAAGGTTTAAGGTTGATTTTCAATTAATTTACACTTGACACAGTACCAGGCGTACAACTTGCATTAGGGTGCTATTCTACCGCGTACCTTAACGCTATGCGTAGCGCGTCAAACATCTTTTTGCGTAAGTTCGGCAATAAACATTTTGGCATATTTACCCGCTACAATTTAATTAGACTGTCTGCATAGCGAATCGGTAGTCAGATAAAGTCCGTCAAATTACTTGCGATGTATGGTTTGCAAAACCAATTAAATTAAAAAAATGTACGGCTTGAGATTAGTGCGCTCTGCTCTCATCAGCTTTGCCATCAGGGAATTTAGACAGACATAATATTAGCTATCTGCTGGTGTGAGGCAGATAGTAGGTTGTTAATTTTTATGCTAATTGGGGCTGCTATTTTTCTGATTCGAGACGGAAATAACATGAGATTTAGAGTTTTTTGCTGTTAAATGAGAGCAATTAGCAGGTATCGCGGACGTGCTAATCGGTAGATACGATTGATATTTAATTTGCCTGTATCCAAGATTTCTGAACCGTGAAGCTTGGATGACAAAGGTTGGGACACTAGGGTTGCGAGCAGTAATATTCGATCGGCAAAGATTAGAGATGCTGAAAATCGGCGGTGGATCTCGATCGACCGATCGCAGATAATCAATCAAAATATCCTTCAAAAGACCGATCGACCCTGCCCTGAAAGCTATCATCACAGAAGATAGCTCGTGTTTAACCCCA
This sequence comes from Cyanobacteria bacterium SOY_34_metabat_3, assembly GCA_031399265.1. Taxonomy (GTDB): domain Bacteria; phylum Cyanobacteriota; class Cyanobacteriia; order Cyanobacteriales; family Microcoleaceae; genus Microcoleus. The sequence goes on from JANNOR010000063.1 coordinate 8,273, forward strand.
GTAAAGCTAACCGCCCCGCCACGGGCGCTGCGATTTGACCTAAGAATTTGGGAATATACAATAACGATCGTGGTTCGGCGACACACCCGCCGCCCTTGACTCGAACGCCAAAGGCAATCCAGCCCGCGATCAGCCTTGAGCCCATAACGAGAGTATCCCGCAGATCGATCGGGCAACTCTCGTTATCGGGAACACTAAACGAACAATATCCGATCGCCAGCATCAGCAAATCCCTCTAACGAAAGAGCTTGTCATACGGCTTACACTTGACAGATAGGGATTCAGCTCTTATCACGATCGCCGATCCGCAAGCCAAGAATACGGGGTTAAAACCCCGCGTTGGTTTTCCTCTCAGCACTCTTTGTGACTGAGTTTTCCACCTATTGAGTGTTTTTTATGACTAACACATCCCAGGGGTTTCGCTCCACATCGATAGTTGCTGCGAGCAATTTTACTCCAGCTCTCAACAAAATGATTCAGTCGGGTTACGTCAACGGCGACCAACTGAAGCAAGCTCAAATTGAAAGCCGGAAGTCGGGAAAGCGGTTGACAGAGGTATTGGAAGCCCTTACCGGCCAGCAGTTGCCGCCAGAATTGCTGCGGCTTTACAAGAAGCAGCAGATGTTTGAACGGAAGATAGTCTACGGCGTTGAAGCATATGACCCGGAGATGAGCGAACTGTCTAACGAGCAACTGGGAACTATGCTCGACGGGTTGAAGATTTCGATCGACATTTGTCATCAAGGTCGGTTTTTACCCGTAGCAAGGACTGAAACTGAGCCTCCGGCGATTCTGGTGGCAATGGTCGATCCCGACAACCTCAACGCCGTAGAAGATTTACGGCGGATTTTACAGCCTCACGGCTTGGCTTTGCAGCGGCGGGTGATTACGCCAGACGACTATCAGGACATAACTTCCACCTATCAAGACGACCAAGTTAAGAGGGAAGCTAAAAAAGCTGAAGCAGAAAAGCAGAGAAAGATGGATCTGGGGGAGGGAGATTTTGGCGAGCTCTCCCTAGAAGAAGAGGGTGCTGACCAAGAAGACCTAGCTAACACCTTGGACGATGCTGAGGCGGCTCCGGTAATTAAGGCCGTCAATATCATTTTGGCTAAAGCTTTGTCGGAAAAAGTGTCTGACATCCACGTAGAACCTCAAGAAGATTTCATGCGGATTCGGATGCGGAAGGACGGGGTGCTCGAAGAGTATTTCCGGTTTCCAAAACAGGTAGTAGCATCGATTACTGCTCGTTTCAAGATTATTGCCAACCTGGACATTGCCGAACGCCGACAAGCTCAAGATGGACGCATCCGCCGGGTGTTTGAGGGACGCACGGTGGATTTCCGGGTAAACAGCTTGCCTTCGCGGTACGGCGAAAAAATCGTGCTGCGGATTTTGGATAGTTCCAGCACTCAGTTAGGTCTGGGTTTGTTAATCTCCGATGAGGAAACTCTGGCTCAAGTGCGAGAGACTGCTAATAGTCCGTTCGGGCTGATTTTGGTGACGGGGCCGACGGGTTCGGGTAAGTCAACTACTCTGTACTCGATTTTGGCGGAACGGAACGATCCGGGGATTAATATCAGTACGGCGGAAGACCCGATCGAATATGCTTTGCCAGGAATCACCCAATGTCAAGTAATTCGGGAAAAAGACTTGACTTTTTCCAACATTCTACGGGCGTTTTTGCGGCAAGACCCTGACGTGATGCTGGTAGGGGAAACCAGGGACAAAGAAACGGCAAAAACTGCTCTGGAAGCTGCTTTGACCGGACACTTGGTCCTAACGACGCTGCACACGAACGACGCGGCTGGGGCGATCGCGCGTTTGGCAGAAATGGGCGTAGAACCCTTCATGGTTTCGGCAGCTTTGTTGGGCGTGTTAGCTCAGCGTTTGATGCGACGCGTTTGTGACAAATGCTGCATTCCTTACCAGCCTACGGCAACCGAACTCGGTCGCTACGGTTTGTCGGCTTCTCAAGAAATGGATCTGACTGTCTACAAAGCCAACACCATACCAGTTGAACAGAGGAAGGAACTGGCAGAACGCGAGCAACTTTGTATCAAGTGCGGTGGGATAGGCTACAAAGGACGGATAGGGGTTTACGAGTTCCTAAAAAATACTGAGCGGCTTCAAACTCTGATCACTCAAGGCGCTCCCACAGAGCAAATTAAGGAAGCAGCAGTAGAAGAAGGGATGAAAACGTTGTTGGCTTACAGCTTGCAGTTAGTGCGAGAAGGCGCAACTACTTTTGAAGAAGTCGAGCGGGTAACGTTTACTGACTCGGGGTTGGAGGCGGAACTGAAAGCCAAACGCAAGCAGGGACTTACTTGCAAAACTTGTCAGGCGGAATTGAAGCCAGAGATGCTGGACTGTCCGTACTGCTTGACGCCACGCTTTTTGGATTAATTTATCGATCCGTCAACAGTGAACAGTTGACTGTTCACTGTTGAGTGAGCTAGTCATACGCTAGCAATCAAATAGACAATGATACACTTGTAGACAAACACTCATAGTGTGCCATGTTCAAACCCTGCGCGATTTGCGAAATAGCTTAGACTTTCAGTATCAAGTCACTACTTATTTATGCAAAAACCACGCAAAAATAAGTAGAAGATTTAAATTTTGATGGGATGCTAAAAAATCACAAACTAGCGCAGGTAATAGCTGACTGTGGATTCTCTGAATTCAAGCGTCACCTAGAATATAAGGCTAAAAAGTTTGGTTGTGAAATAATCATTGCTGACCGCTGATTTCCGCCCTTACAAAATAATAGTTAAGCTGTGGGCATATCCAAGATATGCCACTGAAAGAAAGAACCTACAACTACGAAAGTTGTGGTAATTCGATGGACCGAGATTTGAACACTGCGATTAATTCATCACGTTTGGCTAGAGCGTGAAAGCTTACTGAGGGATAACCGCTCCCATGCCCCCGATGAAGTAAGAAGCAAATGTCTAGACTTGTTTAGTATTTGTATAGCAGCTAAATTGGTCAATAACTATCAACTCGATCTAGGAGAGGTATCTATGAGTCTGATGATTGAAGACGTACTGGAGTCCCTGGTAGAGCAAGGGGGTTCGGACATACACATCCAAGCAGGCGCGCCTATCTTCTTCCGCGTCAACGGGAAACTAACTCCTCAGTCGCAATACGGCGACATTATGTCTGCTGAGGAAGTGCAGATCCTGATTTTCCAAATGCTCAACAATATGCAGCGCAAGCAGTTGGAAATGGAATGGGAACTGGACTGCGCCTACGGGGTAAAGGGACTGGCTCGGTTCCGGGTAAATGTCTACCGGGAGCGGGGTTGCTGGGCTGCTTGTATGCGGGCTCTGGCTTCTAAGATTCCTAACGCCGACGCTTTAGGCATACCGCAGATTTTGCGGGATCTGACGGAAAGACCCAGAGGTATGATTTTGGTGACGGGACAAACGGGTTCCGGGAAAACGACTACGATGGCGGCTTTGTTGGATCTGGTCAACCGGACGCGGGCAGAACACATTCTGACTGTTGAAGACCCGATCGAATATGTGTTTCCGAATATCAAGAGTTTGTTTCACCAGCGTCAAAAGGGCGAAGACACTAAGAGCTTTGCAAATGCGCTGAGAGCGGCTCTGCGGGAAGATCCTGACGTGATTCTGGTGGGGGAAATGCGCGACTTGGAAACGATCGCTCTGGCAATCTCGGCTGCGGAAACGGGACACTTGGTCATGGGAACGTTACACACTAATTCGGCGGCTGCAACGATCGATCGGATTTTGGACGTGTTTCCGCCCATTCAACAACCGCAGATTCGCGCCCAGGTTTCTAACTCTTTGGTTGGAATTTGTAGCCAAAATTTAATATCGAAAGTTGGAGGCGGCCGTTGCAGCGCTATGGAAATCATGGTGAATACTCCTGCTATGGCTAACTTGATCCGGGAAGGAAAAACTCCCATGATTTACTCCCAAATCCAAATGGGTGCAAAATTGGGGATGAGGACGATGGAAATGGCCCTCGCTGAACTTTACAAAACCGGTAAAATCACTTGGGAATCGGCAATGAGTAAGGCTTCTAAGGCTGACGAACTAGAACGTTTGATCGGCCCGGCACCGGTTGCTCCTACCCAAGTAGGAGCTCGTTAATTCAGTCAGCAGTCATTAGTTATTAGTTGTTAGTTATTGGCGATTGGTTATATCAAATCCGTTAGCAGCGGAATGATATAAATGCAGGATACGGCTTGGCATTAGTCCCTACAATTGATCTAGGTAGGGAAACGGCACTGCCGTGTCCTCTATATCATTCCGGCGCAGCCGGAATTGATATTATTGGTTATTAGTATCAACAAATGACTAAAACCTAACAACTAACAACTACTGACTACTGACTACTGACTACTAACTGTTAATAATTGTTCAGAGGTGAGCTGTGGCTACCAATGTAATCCGCCAAAAGCCGAAAAGTGGCTTTGATTTCAGTAAGATTCAAGAGCAAATTGAGTTCAACCTTACCAGTTTGACTGTTAAGGATATGGCTATTTTTGCTCGTCAATTTGCGGCTATGTTTAATGCAGGGGTACCGATCGTTAGATGCCTTTCTGTACTGTACGATCAGTGTTCTAATGCTAAGTTGAAACGAGCGCTCAGAAGCATGAGTGCTGACGTGCAGGAAGGGATAAACTTGGCAGAAGCGATGGCTAAGTTTCCTAATGTTTTTGACCAACTATTTATTAGTATGGTGGCGGCGGGAGAAGTTGGGGGGGTACTAGATGAAACCCTAGAACGTCTGGCGATGATGATGGAAAAAAATCACAAGACGGAAGCTGAAATTAAGTCGGCTATGTCTTATCCGAAGACTGTGTTCTTTATCGCGATCGTGATTTTTTTCGCAATGACCATATTCTTGCTGCCAACTTTTGCTAAAATCTTTAAGGATATTGGTGCAGAGTTGCCGGCTTTTACGCTGTTCATGTTGGGGATTAGTGCATTTTGTACGGCTTGGCCTCCTATCCAACAGCTTACAGTTCTTGGGGTGATTGCGGCTCTAAAAATTGCTTTCGATATGTACTATAAAACTCCAATAGGTCACTTGCAAATCGATCGCATTGCGATGAAGTTGCCGATCTTTGGAGATTTGATTGAAAAATCTGCTGTGGCTAGGTTTTGCGTGATCTTTGGGTCGCTGACGCGATCGGGCGTGCCGATTCTCAGTTCTTTGGAAATTGTGCGAGATGTGGCGGGGAATCAAGCGATCTCGAATGCGATCGAATATGTCAGACAGGAAATTCAAAACGGCGGCATGATCAGTATTGCTTTGCAAGAACAGCAAATTTTTCCGTCTTTGGCAATTCAAATGATCGCAATTGGAGAGGAAACTGGGGAACTTGACAAGATGCTAATGAAAGTTGGCTCTTTCTACGAAACCGAAGTTGAAGAAGCAGTAAAAGGACTTACCAGTATGCTAGAACCTCTGATGATTGTTCTCGTTGGTGGTATTGTAGGTTCGATTTTGCTATCGATGTATCTACCGATGTTCTCAGTGTTTGAGAAGCTGTAACAAAAAGTCAGTTGGCAGTTGGCAGTTGACTGTTGTCAGTTAACTGTTGGCTGTTGGCTAATTACCTATTACTTAATTGGCTAATTACCTATTACTTAATTTAAGATGTCAGTTAAACAATCACATTACGAAGCTTTACTAGCAGAATACAGTGAATTTTCTGCTGCGATCGCCCTGCTGAAAAAGTATCGGGTTTACATGGAAATGATTCCGAGTATCCGCCGCGCTAACGAAAGTTTAATTACCATTCCTTTGCCGATCGCCCGGATACGAGAAGGAGTATCCTATGCCGGAAGTAATGGTGCTAGTATATCACCTGGACAGGCGGTTTGTTTGCCCTGCGATTTGGCAATTTTGATGTGCGATCCAGAGTGGAAGGTAAAAATTGGGGTGGAAATTCTGATTTTTATTCATCGCCCTGGTGAAGATTTTTCTGGCTTGTTGGGCCGCTGGCGGCAGTGTCAGGTTTGGCTGGATAAAAGTTACGAGTGGGTGATGCCATACCGCTACAAGCACATCTACAGCGATGAGGCTGAGGCTGTTCATCCTTTGTTTGTGTTGTTTGATGAAACGGACGATCGTATTCAACGCGGTTTGATGGCTGCTGGTTTGCCGTTTGTGGTGGAAAGTTTGACTTCTGTTGATGAAGAGGAATTGGCAGAAATAGAAAGTTTAGAGGCCCCAGAATTCGAGAGTATGGGTGAAGAAAGTTATGAGTTGTAGGGTAGGTGCGATCGTATTGCGAATTCAGGCAATTTAGAACATTGGCTAGATGCCAGAAAATTGATCGAGTGGCTGACATCGCCCAGTATCTCTTAGGTAAATAGTTAAGTCATTCGTTGGGGGTATTGCAGGCACTTGATACATCATGTCACTTACTAAACCCCTATGATAGGTTCCATGATTGACAACATGAAGGATCATTTCACTACGTGACATGGCCCCTTCACCTCCATCAACAAATTGGAAATTTACGATTTCTAGTAACTCTGTTTCAGAAATCGAATCAGTATAGTCAATATACCACTGGTCAATAATCTTGACTGCCTGCCATAGCTCTTCTAATGGCGGATAAGTTTCGGTATTTCTCGCAGTATACGGGTGACGCTTATTTTCTAAATGAGCTTTGAAAATACAATCGATAACATATACATGATTAAGTGTATAAATCATGTTTTTATAGCGGGTTTTGCGTTCTTTATTTGCTTCACCCTCTGGCAGGCATTTTACCGCTGCAAAGGTAATATCATTTGCCCACGCTTTGTACCCAGTCAGCTTTTTTACCGTTTCAACTAACCCCATCAAAATTTATACTCCAAATTTAGTAAGTAATATCTGACTATTGATAAAATATCTTACGAAAAAATTGTAAACAATAGCTCCGATCGCCCTAAAATTATGTCGGAAACATTAATTGACATAGGTCTTCCCCCCCAATTCCCCGATCATACACAACTTCCCGAGTCTGACGGTGCTTTCGTGAAAAATTTTCAGGAGCATCCTCAAAGCATAATTCTCACTGATTCCATTGGGCCTGTTTTGCAACGGCTGCATCCCGACGGACGCTACTGCATTGGACAAGATTCTGGGATTTATTGGCGAGAAACCGATCCACCAGAAAAAGGTGCAGAAGCTCCCGACTGGTTCTACGCGCCGAATGTTTCAGCACGCCCGGAACAGGGAAAATATCGCCGTTCTTACGTGCTGTGGCGAGAACATATGGCACCTTTAATTGCTTTGGAATTTGCCAGCGGAAATGGCAATGAAGAACGGAATGCCACTCCTCTGTTGATGACTGATGAAGGAGATGTGCAAAAACCGGGTAAGTTTTGGGTTTACGAGCAAATTATTCGGATTCCTTACTACGGTATTTATGAGATGAGCAACGATCGATTAGAAGTTTATCATTTGAGAGATTTTGCTTATCACAAACTAGAACCTAATCAACGGGGTCATTATCTAATTGAACCATTAGAAATTGAGCTGGGACTGTGGCAGGGAAGTTATCAAAATCAAACGCAACTTTGGTTGCGGTGGTGGGATATTCAGGGAAATTTATTATTAATTGGTGATGAAAGAGCTGAACTTGAAAAACTAAAAACTGAACAGGAACATCAACGTGCTGAAAGGGCGGAAAAAAAAGCGGCGCGACTTGCTGAACGACTGCTAGCAATGGGTATCGATCCTGATGCAGATGATATTGGGTAAATTGGGCGATCAAAATAGCTGCTTGTTCAATCAAGTCCCAGAAGAGGGGAACTGAAAAGTTAAAGCCTAAATTAAACCCTAAATGCTTGTTTGACATCCGGCTTCAGTAGATAGTAAATACAACCAACTGCAAAACCGAGAATTGAAAAATTTGCACCAGCGCCTGCGGTGCCAAATAGTTTAGCTAATTGCGCCAGTGCGGCGATCGCATGGACGATTAAGGTTCCCATCCAAGCCCAACTTTTGAGTTCATACAAACCCCAAGTTAAAATTAAAGATACAATTCCTATAATCAGACTGATGGCGGCAAAAAGGGCGATCGCCCCGCCAATGACAGTCCCCACTTTTGCCCCGCCGAGGGCACCGCCGATCCCGCCAAAAATACCCGCAAAAAATAAGATGACCAAGCCGTCGAACAGGCTGAAGATAGCGCTCAGTAGCTGCAAAATTGCCAGAATTGTCACACTTTGAGGGCGATTCATGTTTATTGATTTTCCATCTTTAAGGGGATTTGAAAAATATTTTACCTTGTTAGGCTATATTTATTGAGTCGATCGCACTTCCTGGGTGGCAAAATCTCCACACTTCGACCCTTCGACCTTTCGACCCTTTAAATCGAAGCGAACGACTACGCTCAGGGCGGCGCTGTGGTGTCGATGGCTACGCCCCGGCTTACGCCTACGAACTTGTTCCCGTCTAGCTCTTTTGGCTGAGAAAATTTAACATTTTTTAATAAATTGCAAAGATTCGCTATAATTGTTTACAGGTGCTGGTTGGGGAACTTTTTTTAAAATCACCCGATCGGATGAGTCTCAAAGACGATGCCGAGCATCAGAAAAAATTTTACCTTTAAGGTAATCGTGAGATTAAATTAGGTGAGTCGGTATGATCGTTAGCCCTAAAAAGGAAACTGCTCAGGTCAAGGTGGAAGATACTCAGACTGTAGACACCAAGGCCATTGAGACTAAAGTTGTAGATACAAAAATCGCCCAAAAGCAGTCTCCGAAGAAACCCGCGCCGAAATCGAAGCGGTGGGCGATCGGGTTGGTTGCAGCCGGGCTGCTAGCTGTACCGACTACCATATATTTAGTAAAAAGTCGATCGCAGCCAAAGGTAGATGCGATCGCCACGATGACTGTGCCCGTGGAAGCACAAAACCTCACAGTGCGGATTACGTCCAGCGGTACGGTGCAGCCGGTACAGCGCGTGAATCTCAGCCCCAAAGGCTCCGGGCGGATCGCCGAATTATTTGTCGAACAGGGCGATCGAGTCGAAGCCGGACAAATCGTCGCCCGCATGGAAAGTCGCGACGTAGAAGCCCAACTCGCTCAATTCAAGGCCCGCGAAGCTAGTGTTCGAGCTAAACTTGCCAAAATCGAAGCCGGGAATCGATCGGAAGATATCGCCAGCGCCCAAGCGCGCTTAGATCAAGCTGAGGCTAGTCTGGCGCAAATGCGATCGGGGAGTCGCGTTGAAGAAGTCGCAGCAGCCAGAGCCCGTTTCCAGCAAGCTCAAGCCGGCTTGCAGCAACTGCGGGCCGGCAGCCGCGTAGAAGCAGTCAATCAAGGACGAGCTAAATTAGTGCAAGCTCAGGCTCGTTTAGCAGACGCTCAAACTGGTAGTTCGCAACAAGAAATTGCCCAAGCACAAACCCAAATTGATTCGAGTAAAGCCCAAGCCGAATTAACAGCTAAACGGGTGCAACGCAATCGGCCATTAGTACAAGAAGGTGCTCTGGCTAAAGATAAACTCGATGAACTGATCAAAGAAAATCGGACGGCCCAAGCTAGAGTAACAGAATCTCAAAAACGCCTAGAACAACTGCAACAAAACCGACTGTCGCAAATCCAGCAACTGCAAGCTGCTGTCGAAGTCGAACAGCAAGCATTGAAGCAATTGCAAAACGGGACGCGATCGGAAGAAATCACTAAAGGCGAAGCTGAAGTTGCCGAAGCTAAAAGCAAATTAGCGCAAGTAGAAAACGGCAACCGCCCAGAAGAAATCGCCAAAGCCCAAGCAGCAGTTGCTGAAGCAAAAAGCCAATTAGCAGCACAAGAAAACGGTTCTCGCCCGGAAGAAATAGCTCAAGCTCAAGCTGAATTAGCTGAAGTTCAAGCTCAAGTCCGCTTTCAAGAAGTGCAGTTGGAAGATACCAAAGTTCGCGCTCCGTTTGCAGGTGTAATCACGCAAAGATATGCGATTCAAGGAGCTTTTGTAACTCCGGCAACTTCGGCATCGGAAGCAACTTCGGCAACTTCGACATCGATCGTGGCTCTCGCAAGAGATGTGGAAGTTTTAGCGAAAGTTCCCGAAGCAGACATCAGTCAAATTAAACCTGGTCAAGTTGTTGAAATAGTTGCCGATGCTTATCCAGATAAGGTGTTTAAGGGCAAGGTGAAATTGATTGCGCCGGAAGCTGTCAAAGAACGGGATGTAACGCTGTTTCAAGTGCGAGTTGCGATCGACACCGGCAAGGATTTCTTGCAATCGGGAATGAATGTAGATTTGAGATTTGTCGGTCAAAAACTGAGCAATGCTTTGGTTGTCCCGACTGTGGCAATTGTGACTAATAAAGGTCAAACAGGCGTGTTGGTTCCCGATGAGAAACAGCAGCCGAAGTTTAAGCCTGTGACGGTTGGATCGACTATTGGCAATAAGATTCAGATTTTGGAGGGTGCGAAGGCGGGCGATCGGGTGTTTACTGAACTTCCTCAAGGTAAAAAACTTGAGGATATTATCAAGAATCAAAAGTAGGGAATGGGGAATGGGGCATAGGGCATGGGGCATAGGGCATTGCGAACTGATTGTTGATTATTTGTTATTTCATAATTGCTCCTTTTTCCCTCTTCCTTCTTCCCTCTTCCTTCTTCCTTCTTCCTTCTTCCTTCTTTCTTCCAAAAATTATGGATATTGTTGAAAGCGTCAAAATGGCTGTCACAACCTTGACGGCAAACAAGCTTCGCAGCAGCTTGACGATGTTAGGAATTATCATCGGTAATGCTTCCGTCATTGCGATGATCGGCATCGGCGAAGGAGCTCAAACGTTTATCGAGGGACAAGTTAACTCTCTCGGTTCAAACTTGCTATTTATCATTCCCGGAAGTCCTGAAGCGCAAAGCCGCCCGGTGATTCCGCCCCAAACTTTGGTAGTGGAAGATGCAGAGGCGATCGCCTCCCAAGTTGCTTCTGTCGAAGAAGTCGCACCAACTCTCAACGACAGCCAACTCGTTACCTTCCGCAACAAAAATGTCTCGTCTTCGATTGTGGGAACAACTCCCGAATTTCTGACTGTCAGAAGTTTTGATGTTGCCCAAGGTCGATTTTTAAGCAAATTAGATTTACAAAGGGAAGAAAATGTAGTAGCTTTAGGTTCGGAAGCTGCGGAACAATTGTTTGGAAATTCACAGCCGATCGGCCAATACATTCGCATCAAAAATTCGACTTTTCAAGTAGTAGGGGTTATGCAGGCGAAAGGTTCTAGTTTTGGCGACAATCAAGATATGAATGTTTATTTGCCGTTGACAACTATGGCAAATCGCATCGTCGGTCGCTCGTCTCCCTACGGTACAAAAGTTACATTTATTTCGGTTGCCATCAAGGATGAAACTCAGATGCAAGCGGCGCAATTTCAAATAGAAAATTTGCTGAGGTTGCGTCACAAAATTACTAAGGAGGATGATTTTACTGTCCGAAATCAGAAAGATTTAATGAAAACTTTGGGCAGTATTACTGGTGCTTTGACGTTGATGCTGGCTTTTGTGGCGGCAATTTCGCTGTTTGTCGGCGGCATCGGAATTATGAATATTATGCTGGTTTCTGTTACCGAACGCACGAAGGAAATTGGACTCAGAAAGGCGATCGGAGCATCTGGGCAAGATATCTTGATTCAGTTTATGATAGAGGCTGTGATTTTGTCGGCTGCCGGCGGTGCGATCGGCACTGCATTCGGTATTGGCGGCGTGTTTTTGGTGGCTGCTTTCACTCCTTTGCAGGCTAGTGTTTCCCCAGTGGCGATCGCCCTTGCAGTCGGTGTTTCCGGCGGTATAGGCTTATTTTTCGGCGTCGTACCCGCAAAACAAGCTGCAAAATTAGATCCGATTGTCGCACTCAGAAGCGCTTAAGAAGGAAGAAGGAAGAAGGAAGAAGGAAGAAGGAAGAAAGAGCAATTCCTTGTTCCAAGAAGGCAGGGGAATACATACCTAGAGGCTCTACCTCCTCCAATAACCAATGCCCAATGCCCGATGCCCGATGCCCGATTCCTCATTACCATGCCCAATTCCCAATTCCCCAATTATGAATTTTATTGAAAGCGTTAAAATGGCCGGTCAAACATTAGTAGCGAATAAAACTCGCAGCAGTTTAACGATGATCGGGATGATTGTGGGTAACGCTTCAGTGATTGCGATGATTGGAATTGGAGAAGGCGCGCAAAAATTTGTAGCAGGACAAGTTCAATCTCTGGGTACAAATGTCTTGATCGTGAGGGCTGGAGTACCGAATGCGAGGCGTGGTGGACTCGGCAATGCGCCTCAAACACTGATAATAGAAGATGCAAAGGCGATCGCAACTCAAGTCCCTTCCGTTCAAGGCGTTTCCGCAGAACTTAACAGTTCGGAAATTGTTCGCTACAGCAGCAAAAATGTTTCAGCTTTGATTTTTGGCACGATTCCCGAATTTCTCGAAGTGCGAAGTTTTGAAATGGCTAAAGGGCGGTTTTTGACTGAGATGGATATCAAGCAAAACAGCCAAGTTGCGGTTCTCGGATCGGAATTAGCTGAGAAGCTTTTTGGCAATACTAATCCGCTAGGCGAACAGGTGCGGATTAAGAATGTCAGCATGAAAGTAGTTGGAGTATTGGCACCAAAAGGTACATCTTTCGGTACTAATTTTGATAATTCGGCCGCAGTGCCGATCGCCACAATGGCCAATCGCATAGTCGGGCGCAAATCTCCCTATGGTTTGGCTGTCACGTCGATATTTATTTCGATTAAAGATGAATTGCAAATGGATGCGGCACAATTTCAGGTAGAAAATTTGCTGAGACTGCGGCATAAAATTACCACAGAAGATGACTTTACTGTCAGAAACCAGAAAGATTTAATGGCAAGAATGGGGGCAATTTCCGGCGCTTTGACTATTATGTTAACTGCTGTTGCCAGTATTTCTTTGTTAGTCGGCGGCATTGGCATTATGAATATTATGCTGGTTTCCGTCAGCGAACGCACCCAGGAAATCGGGCTCAGAAAGGCGATCGGCGCCTCCCAACAAGATATTTTGTTTCAGTTTATTGTCGAAGCGGTGATTTTATCAGCCGCCGGAGGAATTGTCGGCACTTGCGTCGGCGTCGGCGGCATTCTGCTGGTTGGTAATTTCACGCCCCTGCAAGCCGGAATATCACCAGTGGCGATCGCCCTTGCAGTCAGCGTCTCCGGTGCAGTGGGCCTCTTCTTCGGCGTTGTCCCCGCCCGCCAAGCCGCCAAACTCGACCCGATCGCAGCTTTGAGAAGTGCGTAATAAATATTTACTTACGTAAGTAGACAATTCGTTCGTTTTATGGTGTTACAAACATCTTTATCTAAACTTTAAAAACAACAGTTATTTTGTAAAGACTTAACAAAAGTATCGTTCTTTGCAGTTTTAATGCTCGTATTATTACGCAGTGTGACAGTGCAAAACTTCATAAAAAACCAGTTAAATTTTAAAGATTTAATAAATTTCCGTTAGGGCGTTTACAGTTGAGCCAGAAAGTTGATTAAGCTTAAACCAGCAGCAAATAAGCCTAAGCATCTACAGGCGTTATTAATCTGAGTGATTTAATCTAACTATCCCATAAATAAACATGGCATCTCTCACCCCAAGTCCTAAATTTGACTTTCTCGCAGGAACCACTCAAGCAGACAGATTAAACGGATTGGAGGGCAACGACATACTTTACGCCAATAGCGGAGACGACCTTCTCGGAGGCGATGCAGGCAAAGACAAAATCTGCGGCGACCAAGGCAACGATACGATTTTCGGCGGTGCAGACAATGACATCCTCTGGGGAGGAAAAGGCAGCGACTTAATTTCCGGCGAATCCGGCAACGACACTATTTACGGCGGTGAAGGCAGCGATACCATCAGCGGCGGCGCAGGAAACGACATTTTCGCCATCAGTAAAGGCAGCGGCGGCTCAACGGTAGCCACAGCCGACTTCATCGCCGATTTTGGCAACGGAAATGACCAAATTCGATTGCTAGACGGCCTGACTTTTAACGATTTAAACATCCAGCAAGGGACGGGCAGCAACAGCAACAGCGCCGTAATTCAAGACAAACTTACGGGTGAGTATTTAGCCGTATTGCAAGGAGTCAACAGCAGCAGTGTTAACTCCAGTAACTTCACAACTCACTTATCGGGAAACCCTGTCCTTGATTGGAACGGAGTCATGCTAAATGCAATTCGGACAGCCAGCACCGCACCTCCTTTGGCCTCGCGAAACATGGCAATGGTTCAGGCAGCGGTTTACGACTCTGTTAACTCCATTAGCAAAAAATACAGCTCTTACAAAGTCAGTATCGATGCACCAGCAGGCGCATCACCAGAAGCAGCTACCGCTGCGGCAGCCCACCGCGTCTTAGTCAGCCTCTACCCAGCCCAAGCTGTCACATTCAATCAAGCATACGCATCGTCTTTGGCCCAAATTCCCGACGGTAAAGCTAAAAACGACGGCATCGCCCTCGGACAGCAAGTTGCCGACCAAATTATCACTTTGCGGAGTACAGACGGCATCACGAAAGTTGTGCAGTACACCCCCAAAACTGAACCCGGTAGTTGGAACCCGACTCCTCCGGCTTTTGCCCCTGGACTGGCACCCCAGTGGCCTGAGGTTACTCCCTTTGCGATGACTAGCGGTTCTCAGTTCCGCCCGTCGGGCCCGCCCGCCCTCGACAGCGCCAAGTACGCACAGGAACTTAACGAAGTCAAAGAAATAGGGAAAAGTGACAGCCTCACGCGCACCCCCGACCAAACAGGGATTGCCAAATTCTGGGCCAACGGCGCCGGTACTTTTACGCCTCCAGGCCACTGGAACCAAATCGCCCAAGAAGCAGCAGCCCTAGCGGGTAACTCTCTGGAAGAGAACGCCCGCTTGTTCGCCCTGCTAAATTTTGCCTTGGCTGATGCAGCGATTACTTCGTGGGATGCCAAGTATAAGTACGATTTGTGGCGGCCAGTGACAGCTATCCGCCAAGCTGACACAGACAACAACCCGAATACCACAGCCGACCCCCTGTGGACTCCCCTGATTACAACTCCGCCATTCTCGGAGTACACGTCGGGGCACAGTACCTTTAGCGGTGCGGCAGAGCCTGTTATGAACGCTGTATTCGGTGCGGATTACGGCTTTGCGGACAAGGGAGATAAAACTGTCAACAGTTTGCGGACTTTTGACAACTTTGCCCAAGCTGCTGACGAATCGGGGATGAGCCGCATTTTCGGAGGCATCCATTTCATGAGTGCTAATGTAGATGGTTTGAGTTCTGGTAGAAATGTGGGGAACTATGTTGTTCAGAATTTCTTGAAAGCGTAGAAATTCTGATATCAATTCCGGTGAAACCGGAATTGATATCAGTTTTATTCCAGCAATTCTACGGTGCCGAGATAGCCGTCTACTCGGACTTTTTGACCATCTCTCAGACGAGTTGTGGCTTCTGCAATATTCATGACTGCGGGAATTTTGTACTCGCGGGCGATAATTGCTCCGTGAGACAATTGACCGCCAACTTCGGCTATAATTGCTGTTGCTCCTAAGAGTAGCGGCGCCCAACCTGCATCGGTGTATGGAACGACGACGATCGCATTTTCGCCTAATTCAGTGCTCGCGGTGCGGCAAATCTTGACAAAGCCTTCGACGCGGCCGATACTTGCGGGAATTCCCTGCATGATATTGGTTGCGGATGTTGCAGGGTCGATCGACCTTTTCTGAGAATTGGGCAGCAGATTGCCGTAGACTACAGGTGGAATTGTGCGAGTGCGATCGATCTTCAACTGTTCGCGCCTTTGTCTAATTGTATCCTGAAACGAAACACTCGCGCCGCTGCGAATCCACTCCTGAACTTCCGCAAATTCCAAATAAAAGATATCCCCTGCTTCCTCAAATATCTCCTGTGCTAAGCCAGCAGCTTCTATCTCCAAAAAAGTCCAGCGTAAATGGGCCAACAACCGCGCGTAGATTTCGCTAATTTCATTTTTGACTGTAGCTCTTTCCCGACACTTATCTAACCGCCACTTCTCCCAAAAAGTCAAGCTTAATTCACGCTTTTCGGCTGAATTAGTTGCAGCAGATTTGACCGCCATATTCACTAACAATTTTTGGTAAACTTCTGGTTGTTCTCGCCAAGTAGCAACAGCAATATCCGTCCCCACCTCGCTCAAATATCCGTAAGTGTCAAGCCACTGTGCAAACTCCGCTTGCAAAGCCGAACTTTCGGCAAATACCTGTGTTAATTGTGCCGTTGAAATAGTTTCCTCAGATTCCGAAATTGCAGATTCTCGCAATTTTTGAGCTAACTGCTGCAAAGCTCGAACCGAAGCAATTTCAGGAGCATTTTCATTATCCAGCCATTCATCGGAAATGCGAAAAAGTGATTTGCGAATTGCCAGCCCGATCGGGCCTAATATATTATAGTAAGTAATCGGTTTTAGCCACTCCTGAATTTGCTCGGCTCTTTCTAACAATTTCATTAAATCTTGGGAATTATTCCCTCTTATTTCCCCCCTTGGGGGGGGCAGGGGGGGGTTGACTTCTGACTCACAGTCAATAGTTAATCCGTGTATCCGTGTCAAAATCCGTGTCGTGCCTTCCTCCAATTTTTGCAGTGCTGGTAAGAAAATAGAAGTGCGATCGACCTTAAATTCTGCATTCAGCGCCCTCTCCCGCTGCACCAGACGCCACAAACCGGGCAAAGATGGCAAAATCTTCCCCAAAGGCGGCTTGCCCATTTTTTGCCCTCTCAGCAAAAATTCCAAACCCTGCTCCGGCAATCCCATCATCCGAAAAATTTCGCCCAACAAAGTCGCATTAAAATAAGCGTGAGAACCCAGCAAAGTTGCAGTTTCATTAAAGTTTAAATTAGCCGCTCTCTCGCCTAAAACTACCTTAAATATTTCTCCCCAAACCCCGCAAGTCAGCGGGCGATTAATCGACCAAGTAAGCGGGCGAATTGCACCCGGAATCACTTCTGCTGCAATAGTCCGCGTCCAAAAAGGCTGCAAATTAGTAATCGGGCGGCTTTGCAAAATCCAAATTTTTTCGCCATCCCAACTCCACTCAATATCCTGCGGGATTCCGTGAAAAAAAGCTTCGATTGCTTGCGCTACTTTCACCAATTCTGTGACAATCGATTTGTCGATAATTGAATTAGTTTCAATTTCACTTAAACTTTTTTCTACAGATTCAGGCGTGCTAAAATCAAGTTCTAAATGAACCGGAGTAAATTGTCCGCCGACAACAGATTCTGCTCCTCCCGGCAAAGCTTCTATAATTACCTCGGAACCGCCATCTAAAGGATTGCGGGTGAACATGACTCCGGCAAATTTGCTATCAATATAAGGCTGAATCAAAACAGCCATTTGAGTATCGGGCAGTTGTCGTTGGCGGCGGTAGGCCACTGCTTCGGAAGTCCAATAAGACTGGCGACAGCGATTAATGCCATCGATTAATTCTGTTTCAGTGAAAACAGGCCCGATGGTTTGATATTGTCCAGCCGCCGAACTAATATCCCCGTCTTCTCCCACAGCAGAAGAGCGCACAATCATCCGATTTTGAATTTTGGATTTTAGATTTTCGATTAAAGAATTAGGAATTAACAAATTTTCACTATTTTCTGAATTCCCGATTCCCAATGCCCGATTCCCAATGCCCGATTCCCGATGCCCGATGCCCTCTGAATTCAATAATATCCAACCGGGCGGTACATTAAAATTGGCTCGTTTCAGTTGAGACAATTTCGCGGCTTTATCGCCACAGACTTTGGCATCTAATGAGTCATCGAGAGAAAGCAATTTTTTTGATTTAGATAAAGCCATATCATCACCCTGAAGCAGACTAATTGTAAATAGTAAAAGTGCTAATCCTGTGGCTGCTAAAAATTCTGCCACATTTTGACGCCACACCCAAACCCAGATTGGGGTGCAAAGACATCCGCAGCGGGCTGCAAACAGCCTCGCCCGATCGCCCTTACCCCACACAACCTCAGCCAAACCCCACACTAGCAGCCCCGAAATACCCGATGATACAGCCACCGGCGGCGAAAATGCGAAAACACCCCAAACAGCGTTGGTCACGCCTCCCCCACGGGCGATCGCATATCTGCCCGCCACTAGAGGGATTAATAGCGCAAGGGCGATCGGGCTTTGCTCCGGGAACCAAAATCGTGCCGCCAAAACGGGTATAATTCCTCTAGCAATTTCCGCCAACACCGCAGCAATCCCCGCTAACTTTCCCCCGTGAATGAAAGCAGCCGACACGCCAGCATTCCCCGTGCCCAGCGCCCTCAAATCTTTACCAGCAGACAGTTGCACTATCCATCGAGCCAGCGGCAAAGCACCCAAGACGAAACTACCAGCCAACAGCAATGCGATCGTTCCCAACGGCATAAAATCAGCCCTCCAATTTCCAACATCTCAATATTATGAGGGGAATTTACTCATTTTTTCAGTCTTCAGATATATCAACCAAACGCCGTTAGCACTTAAAATAATACAAAAGTAGCGTAAATAAGGATTTAAGTCTCATGACAGATGTCAACTTAACGGCTCCGATCGCGGTTCTTGTTGCTGGATTTGTGGCTGCGGTTAGTATCGGCTCGATCGCCTGGTACAACTCCAAGCGCCCCCCCGGTTGGGAAGCCAAAGATCGTCCTGATTTTGTCCCACAGGTTGATAAAGACGATTTGATTGCTGATGTTTCTGACTCAACAAAAAAATAGAACAAAGCTGTTGCAGATATCAAAAAGCTTTGAAAGCAAGAGTCAGCAGTAATATCAACTCCGGCAGCATCGGAATTAATATAACCCGAAATCAGAACACGGCAGTGCCGTTTCCCGACAATTAATCGCGGTAGGGAAACGGCACTGCCGTCTCCTCTATATTATCAGGAGTGCAGCCGGAAACGATCTAACTAACTGGGAAATTGTTCGACTTTCGCTTCAGCGAGCACCGTCAGCAAACCAGATTCCACATCAAGCTTTTGAATTCGCAGCGACATTCCCTCAATTTCAAAATTTCGCAAGTTTAAAACTTCACCAGCTTTGGCCGCCAAAGCAGCAGTCAACTCCGGCGAAAATTCCTTGTTTTCGGGATACTCGACATCCTGAAGAGAAATTGCCCAACCGCCCGCATCAATCTGAGGTTTTGCTGTAAAATAAATTTTCTCAGTTGAGGCTGTTTCGCGCACCAATACCTCAGCATCTAAACCAATTTTTCCCTCGGACAGCAACTTGCACTCCATAGTTTTAACGTCTATTGTCACCGTTTGTCCGTCCCGATTAACTTTTAATTCCCGCAGCTTGTCGCCGATGTATTCTGAATTAAAAGCGCGGTTGATATCGCTTTCTGTTAAAACTGCACGAGCAGTCCCCAAAGCTGGCCCGTTCAGTTCAATTTTGCCAAACATAGCGCTGAGGGGATTGACAGAAATATCCTTAACCTCTACCTGCAATTCTGTCACGCGCAAATCTTGCTTGATCACCAAACCTTCACCCTGAATGGTGACTGAATCTACCTCGCCCTGAGCTAACTGAATGGGTTGGGTTTGGACTGTGACAGACAAACTTTCCGATTCGTCGAGTTGGCTGGAAATAGCAATTTCAACTACTTTGTCGATCGCCTGTTCCCCTAAATTCCGCTCTTGTTGAATCACGCTGTTATTTTCCAGTATTGTTTGAAAAATAGTAAAGAATAGTTAAGTTGCAAAGCGTCTTCCTCAAGACGGGTTTATGAAATACAACAAATCAGGCAAAGAAATAGACTGCCGGCAAAATTGCCCTCGCCGATCCCAGCACCACCTCAGCGTTCCGAATCATCCATCTGCGGTTATAAATTAAAAATCCTGATTTTGACAATCTGATCCTTTCTATAAGTTCGATCGCCCGCTACAATGACTTAAGAGCCGGCACCGCCTTTTGAAATGAATCCAGAATCAACTCTCGCCAGACTACAAGCTACACTCCCCGACGGAAAACTGCCTTCTAGCTACGGGGTCTACTTCAAAAACACCCTAGTAGCCCTGTGTCACGCCCTAGAAGACCACATCTTGCAAACCAGCGGCAGCGGAGACGATATCGCAGTCAAACCGCTGGTTTTGGTTACGTTTCAGCAGGGAAAATGGTATTTGCAGGAAGCCGATCGCTACCTGGATATTGCTAATGTTTCTCGGCGCGTTGTCATCGGCGCAGTAGTCGATAGCGGTTTCGCTACCCACAAAACCGGTCAATTAGAAAATGTATCTTTAATCGACCTCGATCCGATCGACCCGATCATTCAAGAATGGAATTTAATCATCCTCGCCCCAACCTACAAAGCAATGGTGCTTTGCCGCGAACTTTCAGATGAGGAATACTTGCCAGAAGGCAAGCCAGATGTCGATACAGAGCGAAAATTCTACGGTTTGTGGTCGTTTGACCAGTCCTTGGTGTCGGCGGCGGCAGAAATTTTTATAGAACAAACACGACATTACAATCCCCCGTTGGCCGACAGTTTGGTGGAAATTCATCACGAAATTCTCGCCACAGTCGGCCCGCCCCTAGCCGACATTAGTGGCGTAGTCACTCGGATCGTGACTTACCTACAAACTTCTCAGCAGCAAATGGTGGCAATTAACCGTCAAAGTCGCGATTTGTGGGAATTAGAAGGTCAAGCTTTGCGCGTCAGTCGCAATTTGAACGCCAATAAACTGCAAGCTTTTCTGCGGATGGCCCAGCGCGTAGACGAACGCGATAGCTGGAATCCCACAGCGTCTTTGCAAGTGGCGGCTTTGTCGGAAACTTTGGGTCAACTTCTGGATTTGCCAGCTTTGCAGTTGCGTAGGCTGCGCTTGGCGGGATTGTTGTTTCGAGTTGGTTTAGTTTCCGCCCCGAATGAGGTGTTTACTCAAACATCCGATCAATTCGACCAACAGACTCTGGCATTTTGGCGCGATCGAAGTTTTATTGGTTCTCAACTCCTGCAAGCAATGCCGGAATTATCACCTGTTGCCGAAATTGTCAAGCACAAACTCGAATACTGGGACGGTAGCGGCAAACCAGAGGGTTTGCGAGGCGAAGGGATACCCATTGCTTCGCGAATTATTGGGTTGATTGCTTGTTTTCAAGCTTTGACTAAACCGCGCGGCGATCGTCCGGCTTTGAGTTTGACGGAAGCCTTAGAAAAGTGCCGGGAACAGTCCGGTACTCGCTTCGATCCAGCTTTGGTAGAAAGTCTCGCCAACGTCGTCAGGCTGACAGAAATGGGTTTGATGGAGCTACCGAGTCGCCCCAGCCAACTGCCGAATATTTGGTTGGAAGATTTGGGCGATCGAACTACCGCAGCCGCTCCGGCACTGTAATCGGGCATAGGGCATAGGGCATAGGGCATAGGGCATAGGTAGCTTCATCCTTCATCCTTCTTCCTTCATCCTTCGGACTGACATCCGTTACATCCGCTACAAAATCCGCTGCCGAACTTCCTTCATTTAACTAATGACTAATGATTAATGACCTCGAAGCCATACGCAAAGGCAAAATTCATATGTTGGCCGGCATTGACTTAGCTGGCTGTGACTTAGCGGGAGCCGATCTCGCCGGCGCCGACTTGTCTCAAGCTAACTTGAGCGGAGCTAATCTCGCTGGCGCCGACTTGCAGGGGGCGGTACTGCGAGCCAACCTCCGGGGCGCTGACTTGAGCGGCGCCAACCTGCGAGGTGCAGATTTTCGGAATGCGGATTTGCGCGGAGCTTCCTTTGCTAATGCTTTAGTCCGCGATGCCAGTTTTGGCGGTGCTTTTTTGACTGGGGCGGCGATCGGCAATTTGGATCTGATCGGTGTTGATTTTCGCGGCGCTGACTTGCGGGGCGCGAATCTGGCTCGGGCAATTTTGCAACAGGCAGATTTGAGTAATGCCAACTTGTCCGGCGCTGATTTGTCGGGAGCGGACTTGGAAGAAGCAATTCTGAATGGAGCCGTATTCCGTGGCGCTAACCTGACGGGGGCTAATTTGCTCTGTGCCGCGATGGAACAAACTGTCTGGGATGGAGCTTTGCTCGATCGAGCTTGTCTCCAAGGCACGCCCCTAAGCCTTTAAAATTCAAAGTGTGATTTTGAAGGCAGACGAGAAGAACAACATATGCTTATCAAGTAAATAAGCACAAGCTATTTTAACAATTCTTAATCCGAGGTTATAATGGCGACTGT
Source organism: Cyanobacteria bacterium SOY_34_metabat_3 (assembly GCA_031399265.1). GTDB lineage: Bacteria > Cyanobacteriota > Cyanobacteriia > Cyanobacteriales > Microcoleaceae > Microcoleus. Next base: position 30,445 of record JANNOR010000063.1, read on the forward strand.
AGATGAGCAAACGAATCAATGGTAGCAGCTTTGTTTAGCGGTACATCCTTTCAAGGTCAAAGTGGCGATCGCCTTGTCAGCAAAGTAGCAGGAGCTGCGATCGCAGCCTTATTCAAACGTTCTGAAAAGGCAGAAGCCAACATCCGAGTCGAACCAGTAGCCAAACTCTTGCAGGGAAGCATCGACGGTTTTGACTTCGTTGGCAAAGGTATGTTGATGTACAACGGCCTCCGCATAGAAGTGATGGAACTCTACCTGCAAGCACTCTCAATTGATTTTGGGGCGATTTTTGCAGGCCAAGTAAAATTGCGGCAGCCTACCCAGGCGAATATGCGAGTAGTCTTAAGCCGATCGGATTTAACCACCTCATTCAATACACCTTTTGTAGTTGAAAAACTCCAGAAGCTGAGTTATCAAGAGCAATCTTTGCACTTTCAAAACACGGAAGTCAGCTTCGGAGCCGACAAATCAATTCGGCTTCAATCCCAAATTGCGATCGGCGATGCCAGCGAACCGGTCAACATAGATATTACTTCCCAATTGCAAGTAGAAGACCGACGCAAAATTCAATTTGTCAGCGTTACTTACGGGGGCGACGAGCAAGCAGTAGACTTGGGTCAAGCTATAATTGCCCACGTAAATAACCTGCTAGACTTAGACAAATTTGCCCTCGAAGGCACTCAACTGCGAGTAGACAGGTGTCGAGTCCAAAACGACGAGCTGGTTTTCTACGGTTGGGCTGGTATCGAACAGTTCCCCAAAGGCAAACGCTAAACATCAGCCTCTTGAGCTAGATAAATCCGATTGGTTTGAAGAATTTTATAGCTTAACTACAAAACCCGCCTGTGCGGGTTTTGTGGTTAAGCGACTATTTATCACCTGCGGCGCTGCTAGCGTCAGCTCGCTCTATATTCAGGCGTATTTCCTCAACGGAGCTGTCGCGCATTCAATGCGTACAGCTACTACGCACTTAAAACCTTGTGGCGCGGGTATTCAAGGCCTGCCGTAAAGCTTAATTTTCAAAGTCAAATAGCCTATGCACTGCGATTCTCGCCTAAAAATCAGCACTCAGGTTGATGCGATCGCCCAAATTACTTTAATAAACTGAGAATAGGACTTGCGCACAGGAAACGATCGACCCACTTTTTTCCCAGATACTCTGCGATTCAACCTCTTATTTATCTCAAAACTGAGTTCGCGAGCGTCAGCCCTAAAAAAAATAAATTACCCATAAAGAGGAAAAATGCTCGGATTTTATTTATTTTTGATTTACGTCGCCGTCTTGTCCGTGTTTGCTGCGCCGATCCGCGGATCAGAGAAATGGTGGGTAGAAGTTGTCACAGACTCGCCCCGCTGTACCTACTATTTTGGCCCCTTCGACACTGACAAAGAAGCATCCAGCAATACCCCAGGCTACATCGAAGACTTGGAAAGCGAGGGAGCCAAAAGAGTCAGCATCCGCATCAAACGGTGTCAGCCCCGCGAGCTCACCATTGACGAAGATAGAGTGTCAGAGGGTATCGCGGCTTAATAATTTTGATAGGTCTGATATTCTGATATGATCTCGGATCAATTAACCATAATATCCCGGTCGGGGCGGGTTTTTGAGATGTCAATTCTTGGCCGGTATTGGCAGGTTTACCCGCCTCTTATATGGTTTCCGGTTGCATCGGAATTAATATAACCCGAAATCAGGACACGGCAGTGCCGTTTCTTGCGCCGTGATTTATTGTAGGGAAACGGCACTGCCGTGTCCTCCATCTCATTCCAGCGCAGCCGGACTTGATATTATCCACCAAAATGCAGACTGTGACAAGCATTAACCCTCAAAAATTACCTATGCTAAATCAGCACTGAGGACGATCCGATCGAGCTATTTGTCCTGATAAGTTAAGAACATAAAAAAATACTTGACTTCGAGGATAGCTACTATGTTCGGACTTTATTTATTCGGTATGTACGTGGCGGCTTTTTGGATACTGACTCAACCGATGAGCAGCAGTAGAGGTCGCGAGTGGTGGGTGGAAGTTGATACGGATTCGCCCAAGCGCACCTACTACTTTGGCCCTTACGACAGCAAGGATGAAGCTTCTAATAGCACGAACAGCTACATCAAAGACTTGGAGAAGAAAGGAGCTAAAAAACTTAGCATTAACTTCAAACAAGGTCGACAACCCAGCCAGCTAACAGCTAGTGATGAGTAATCTCAAATTAGGTTTAAAGTTCGCGCCGCCGCGAATCAGGCTGTTGGCAGTTAACAGTTGATGCTAATTGCCAGTCTCAATTAGCTGCCAACGGCGATCGAACTCCCCGCATTAATTGCAACCCAATATTATACGCCTAATTCCTAGCAGGAAAAGTGCGGTTTGTGTTAAGGGTCTCCCAACAATACCCCAACTCAGACCACGCCCTGTTACTTCGCAATTATCGATGATTCTAGCTAGCGAGTGTTCGAGTTTTGTGAACAAAGCTGTAGCCTATCTAACGATATTATGGAGTCGAGCAGACACTTCCTGCCAGCAAAAAGTAAATTTATGCTGCTAGCAAGCGCTCTCAAAGCATGGCTTTCATGCTATCACGCAGCAAGCAAGCTTTTTTTTGCCACCTATCTGAGTTGATGTACTGCGAACCATTATTAACAATTTGCGAGGGTTTGGCGATCGAGATCGAGATTAAATCACCATCTGATTGAGAGTGTTCCGGGGATTAAAAGTGCGATTTGCTTTGATTTTTTCATAGGACTCTCGTTCCTCAGTAGTGAGTTCTTTCGGCGGCACGATCGCAATTTTGACCAACAAATCAGTCCGTTCATCTTTCTTCGGTTTCGGCCATCCTTTCCCCCGCAACCGCAAAGATTGACCCGATCGCATCCCTGCCGGAAACTTTACAGTTATCATACCTTCTGGCGCCGGCACTTCAATTGATGCTCCCAACACCGCTTCATCGGGAGTTATCGGCACTTCGCAGACCAAATTCTCTCCCTCGAACTGGAAGAAAGCGTGAGGCAAAACTTCTAATTTTAGGTACAAATCTCCCTGCTGCTTCGTGTACGGGTCAACTTGGCCTTTGCCTTTTACCCGAATTTTGCTGCCGGTTTTCACTCCCGCAGGGATCGAAACTTCGCCCGTGGCGACTCGCTTGGAAGTACCCCGAAATGCTTCCCCCAGAGTCAGGGAAACCGTCACCTCAGTGTCGAGAGAAGTGCTTGCCGCCCGATTTTCGTACCCCGCGAAATCTTCAAATCCGCCAAAACCAGTCGCCCCGCCGCTGCTAGTGCGGTACTTGCTGTAATTCCACTGGCCGTTGCGGTTAGTACCCGCACCAGCACCGGCCGCACGGCCGAGCAAGGCATTGATAAATTCGTCAAAACTGCCGTACTGGCTGAAGTCAACGCCGCCAAAATCAACCGCAGTACCGCCTCCGCCCGGCCATCCGCCGGGAGTTGCTGCTGCTTGCTTCCAATATTGACCGTACTGGTCGTATTGTTTGCGTTTGTCTGAGTCTGAGAGCACTTCGTAAGCTTCGTTAACTTCTTTAAAACGAGCTTCTGCTTCTTTGTTTCCTGGGTTCATGTCCGGGTGATATTTCCGCGCAAGTTTTCGGAAAGTTTTTTTTATTTCATCTGCGCTGGCGGTTTTGTTGAGTCCCAGAATTGCGTAATAGTCTTTAAAATCTGTTGCAGCCATTAATCAATCTCCTCTTTATTAGTTTTTAGTTGTTAGTTGTTAGTTGTTAGAAAGAATAATTCACAAATTAGCAGGATAGCGAATTAGTTTGATGTCGCGGGCGGAAGTGCTCGCGGTAGCTTATTCAAATTATAGGTTATCAAAGCTTGGGACTCGATCGAGTTCGGTTGTTGCTTGGCTGCCGATCGCAATTTCCGCACTCCCCTGCTATTTTAGATTTTATAGCATTCGGCTCTAGAGCCGTGTTTTTTATGCCGCCCTAGTACCGGGAACTCATATGCTTTCGGCATTCGACAACAACAACCGAACTCGATCGGTTAAGAACTTCCTCACCCTATTGGCGGTTGTTTTAACTTTGAGCTTTGAGACTGTGAAACTTTTGCCGCGACAAGTTTTGAGGAGTTGCGCTGGCGTCTGGACTTTGGGCTGCTGCTTTCTTGAGCCGCCCTAAAACTGAGTTTGTTTGACTGGGACGGACGATCGATCTTTTTTGCTGTTTTTTAGCGGTGCGCGGTGCGATGGCTACTTCCTTAGCTTGCGCCTGCGAACTTTTCGAGCTGAACTTTTCACCCGTTGCTAATCCGAACACCTTCTCATCAGCAAGTTCCATCGCATCTGCTGCCTGGATGGTGAACGTAGTGTATCATAAAGCGCGCCGTAATTCCACAACCTTTCGATAGATTTTTTCCCGATCCCAGATTAGTTCTCTAAAATTTTATTTTTACAACCTATGAATAGATTGAAGTCAACAAAACGTCACAAAATATTTAATTACTTTGTCAACTAGAATACACAGATTTAGAAAAATTAAGATAGGATGGTAACTCAATACGTTTTTAACGAGACTAGGGTGCTGACATGATTGATTATTTGCTGAGTTGGCCTTGCGGCTGCTGCGACGATTGGAAAGATAGTTCCGAGAGTTGTATTGTGCTTAGAAACGGGCAGCGCATTTGTCAGTCGTGCTACGATCGCAAATACAAAAATCAGAAGCTATCCGCCAGACGCAGGCGATCGAACATATCTGTATCAACGCAGACACTAACAGAGACAATCCCTTATTAAGGCGCGATACTTTGAATGCACCCAAGTATTTCGACAACCTCAACAAGTAGTTGCAGTTAATAAAAAAACGTCATCAGTCACTTGTGCTGAGCGTAGCCGAAGTATCAGTCATCGGTCATTGGTAATCTGTCACTAATTTAGTCATTTATTATCAGTCACTTGAAAAGCAGGTAACAGATTTTAACTTAAAAAATTAATGACTGACAACTAATGACTAATGACTAATAACTAAATGATAGTTCCATCAGGAATTGTGGCGTTTTTCAGGACTACGACAATGCCGCTGCGGATGTAAAAACCTTGGCTTTCGCGGTTGGCTTCTTCCACTCGGTCTTTATTGATGATTTGAACATTGCGACCGATGCGGGCATTTTTATCTACAATCGCGCGGCGAATTGTAGTATCTGCACCGATACCCAGAGCGACGCCGCCGTGATCCAAATTTGAATGCCGTTCGGCATCTGGTTCGTAGAAGTCAGCACCCATAACCAGAGTATCTTGAATCGTACATCCAGCTTCAATGCGCGATCGAACTCCCAACACAGAATGGTCGATCCGGCACTGTTTGAGAATGCAGCCTTCAGCAATAATCGATTCCGTCACATGACTGTCTAAAAGCTTAGTCGGGGGCAAGAAACGCGGGCGAGTGTAAATCGGCGCATTTTCATCGTAGAAACTGAAAGGGGGCTGAGGCTGTTTTGTCAGAGCCATGTTAGCATCGTAAAAAGCCTCAATGGTTCCGATATCTTCCCAGTAATCGTCAAACAAATAAGCTTGAACGTTGTGGTCTTTTGCAGAATTCGGAATAATCTCTTTACCAAAATCAGTTTGGTTGGGAGATTCTTTCAGCAGTTTAATCAAAACTTCTTTTTTGAAGACGTAAATCCCCATCGAAGCAATGTAAGGGCTTTCCTGAGCCTGTTGCGGCGTCAGTCCCAGTGTAGTAGTATCCACCTGCATTTGTTTGAGCGCATCGCCCTTTGGCTTTTCGCTGAAAGAAACAATACGACCGTCGCCGTCGATTTTCATCAAACCAAAATCCGAAGCCCGCTTCTCGTCCATCGGCAAAACCGAGAGGGTGATATCGGCGTTGGTTTCGCGGTGTCTGTCCACAAACAAACGGTAGTCCATGCGGTAGAGGTGGTCGCCTGACAAAATCAGGTATTCGTCCACGTCCCACTGTTCTAGCAGCGACAGATATTGGCGAACTGCGTCGGCTGTCCCTTGAAACCAGTCGGGGTTTTCCTGAGTTTGCTGGGCGGCGAGCACCTCCACAAATCCGTCGGTGAAGCCGGAAAACTGGTAGGTGCGCGAGATGTGGCGGTTGAGAGATGCCGAGTTGAATTGGGTGAGGACGTAGATTTTGACTATTTCGGAGTTGATGCAGTTGCTGACGGGAATATCGATGAGGCGATATTTGCCAGCAAGGGGAACTGCGGGTTTGGCTCGCAGTTTGGTTAGGGGGTAAAGGCGGGTGCCTACACCGCCACCGAGGATGATGGCTAAGACTTTTTTCAAGGAACTTTCTCCCTAGGGTCGATTAACTCTCCAAGTCCAGTGTCCGATGGTGAGGGCTTCTTGACAAGGGGGGGAGCGAGGAAGTTTTGAGTTTTGAGTTATGAGTTAAAATACTCATCAATCCATAATCGATATTTGAAAAAGTTGCGAGTGGTGAGTTAAAATACCCCTCATTAAATAACGTCTGTTTAACGAAAGAATAAGGTTTGAGGTTTTGCCGATCGGCAAAATTCGATCGAGTGTCTATTTTCTACCAAAATTAGGGGGGTAGAGCCTCGTCCTTCTAAAACGAGTTTATTCTAGAAATCCTCTTGCCATTTTGTAGAAATTTGGTAAAATCAAACAAGGAGGTGATGCAAGTGTTCAATCTGACTTATGAATTCAAATTGAAACCAACAAAAACACAAGTGGCAATATTTGAGGATTGGTTGGAACAATGTCGCAAGGTCTATAATTATGCCCTCCTCGAACGTAAAGATTGGTATAATTCGCGAAAATGTCGGATTGACGCTTGTTCCCTTCGCTCGGAATTCATCATCAGAGCTGACACACCCAGACCAACTTACTCAACTCAATGTAAAGCGTTAACTGCATACAGGAAAACCAGCCCTGCACTACAACGTATCAATGCTCAAGCTTTACAACAAGTGCTGCGTAGACTAGAAAAGGCATTTGTAAGTATGTGGGAACAAAACCACGGATTTCCCCGATTCAAAAAAAGGGGAACCATGAGGTCTTTTGTGTTTCCACAACTGGGCTTAAACCCAATTCAAAATAGTAGTGTCAAACTGCCTGTAATTGGCTGGGTAAGATTTTGGCAATCCCGAGCGATTCCAGATGGTGGAATTATTAAGCAGGCACGGGTGGTAAATCGTGCATCCGGCTGGTATGTAATGCTGACCGCTGAATGGGACGTAAAAATTCCCGACGTAATGCCACACGGAAATCCCCTAGGAATCGATGTCGGACTAACGAATTTCATAGCAACTTCTAATAGTCTTTTAGTCAAGCGGCCAAGGTTTTTTATAGACGCAGAACGCAAGCTTAAATTGCTGCAAAAACGTGTGAGTAAAAAGCGCCTTGGCTCAAATAATTGGCGCAAAGCTCAGAAAAAAGTTTCTCTTTTGCATGAATACGTTGCTAATTGTCGCAAAGATTGGCATCGCAAAATCTCTCATCAAATTTGCAACGATGTGGGGATGGTATTCGTTGAGAACTTAAATTTAGTTGGACTATCCAGAGGGATGCTGGGTAAGCACTGCTTAGACGCTGGATGGGGTCAATTTTTCACTATTTTGGAACAAACCTGTTTGAAACGCGGGGTGTACTTCCAAAAAGTGGATGCTAAGAAAACCAGTCAGATTTGTCCAAATTGCGGTGTGGAAACAGGCAAAAAAGAGCTGGCTGAGCGTACTCATACTTGCTCAAATTGCGGTTACACAACCGATAGAGATGTTGCAGCAGCTCAAGTAGTTCTAATTAGAGGACTTGCAGCCGTAGGGCATACGGTCAAGATGCTTGCTGAGGGTAAATTCGTCGGAATCCCTGTGAAGCAAGAATCCTCTCGCCTTTAGGCAGAGGTTTGTCAACAAAAGCTAGATCCGCTATAAACCTCTGCTACTGTAGCCTCAACTAGAATAACAGGAAAATTGTATGCAAATCCAAACGCCGGACTGGGTTAAACACGCGGTATTCTACCAAATATTCCCCGATCGCTTCGCTAAAAGCAAACAGCCCCGCAAACGCCTGCTGCAAAACTTCATGTGGGAAGAATGGCACGAAATCCCCACCCTCCAAGGCTACAAAGGCGGAGACTTGTGGGGCGTGATGGAACAGCTAGACTACTTGCAGGACTTAGGCATTAACGCAATTTACTTCACCCCCATATTTCAGTCGGCCTGCAATCACCGCTACCACACCCACGACTACTATCAAGTCGATCCGATGTTGGGCGGCAATCCAGCTTTTAAAGAGCTTCTAGATGCCGCGCACGATCGCAACATCAAAGTTGTTCTCGACGGCGTATTCAACCACGCCAGCCGCGGCTTTTTCTTCTTTCACGACATCCTGGAAAACGGCCCCAATTCGCCCTGGGTAGATTGGTTTAAAATTGAAGGCTGGCCGCTATCCGCCTACGATGGCAATTTTCCTGCTAATTATGCAGGTTGGGACGGCAATCGAGCACTTCCTGAATTCAATCACGACAATCCAGAAGTGCGAGAATACATTATGGAAATTGCCGAATACTGGATTAAATTCGGCATCGACGGCTGGCGGCTCGACGTTCCTTTTGAAATTAAAACTCCGGGCTTTTGGCAAGAATTTCGAGAGCGAGTCAAAGCAGTTAATCCCGAAGCATACATTGTCGGCGAAGTTTGGGAAGATGCCAGAGAATGGCTCGACGGCAGTCAATTTGACGGGGTAATGAATTACCTTTTTGCTGCACCGACTATTGCTTTTGCAGCGGGCGACAGAGTAGATTTAGCTCAAATTGAAGGCCGTTCTTACCATCCCTATCCGCCGCTTTTTGCTAAAGAGTACGGCGACAAAATCCAACACGTTTTGGAACTGTATCCCTGGCCGATACAGCTAACTCAACTTAATTTGTTGGCCAGTCACGATACTGCGAGGTTGTTAACAATTGCAGGAGGCGATAAAGCTAGCGTCGAACTCGCTAATTTGCTGCTGTTAACTTTTCCCGGAGCTCCCAGCATTTACTACGGTGATGAAGTTGGTTTGCCCGGTGCTCTCGATCCCGATTCTCGCCGCGGTTTTCCCTTAGAAGCTCACTGGGAACTTGATGTTTTAGATTACCATAAGCAGTTGATAGCTTTGCGGCACAAATACGTTGCCCTCCGCACTGGATCGTACCAAATTCTGTTTGCGGAAGGAACGGTTTACGTTTTTGCCAGAATTTTGGGGGATGAGGAAATAGTTGTTGCTATCAATGTCGCGACAGAAGAAGCTCATATTAGCTTTGAGGCAGCTAATTTGAAATCTCCTCACGAGAAATTGCTGTTTGGAAAAGGCGAGTTTGTTTGGAAAGGTGAAGGGGAAACTCGGCAGTTAGAATTGACTATGCCAGCTCGTTCAGGCTTGATTTTAGGTTCGGATAATTAAGCGATCGACGGCTACAAAACAGAATGTAGAGAGTCCAAACTTCTTAAAAAAGTCTGGGCTCTAAGAGCTATAGAATTTTAGATTTAACAATTAACTTTAGCAATAAATTTATGTGAATTTTTAGTTATCGCTACCTTCACCCTTGCGGAAAAACTGTTTTAAAATCTCTCCGGGTTCTCGATCCCAGGTGTCAACGTGTTCGTAAATTAAGCCGTGTTCATCCAGCTTGTAAGTAGAATAGCCCTTAAAAAAAATATGAGCTTTCCAGGGAACCCGTAGCGTGCCGCGAACAGTCCAATTTGCCACAATAGTATCAGGGGCTGTCTGACTTGTGTCGTGCAGGTCGAAGTAAATCTCGGTGAAGAATAGCTGGCCGTGAAACCGCAGAGTCCAAAAGATAATCCGATAGTTGATTTTTCCTTTAAATGTGTTAACAGGATCTTGAAAATAGACACCTTTTGTGTAGATGTCGTAGGAGATGTTTTTCTCAAAAAGGGTCGGGAGATCCGCTTTCAGGGTTTCTACTGCTTGTTCTACCTGGATTTGATATTCGATCGCGCTCAAGATACCACCTTGTGACAATATTAGTAGTAAGTTTAAATTAATAAGTGCGATCGATCGCTGGAGTATCCCAGATTTGATACTCGATCCAGCTCTGATTGTAACTCTAGCGATATTATCCGCGCCAGCTTTTCTGCTGACTCGGACTTGGGACTTTGAAACCTTGGCACAGATTTGACAGAATACCCCTACTCCTCTCTTCTTCTCGCAGAAATCAACAGCGGCAAACTGTTGATGGTTGATAGCCGTCGCCGGAACGGTCTAATTTTGATTAAACGCTTCCACGCGGAGTTTGCCGGGCCAGGGGCTGCCGTTGGGGGTGCTTTTGATGTTGACTCTGTGCACGCGATTCCGGTGGGCGATTTTTGTTTGGTTTCCCCTCAATCTCCCGAAGAAAGACAGAAAGCTTTTGGCATTCGGCGGCATTGGGTGCGGTTAACGGAACAGTTAACGCGAAAGCCTGTAGCTTTGGAACGCGCGCAAGTGCTTTTAACTCAGTTTGAACAATATTTTGATGCGGAAACAGTAGTACAAATTCCCGATCGAGCTTTGGCACTTTTAGTCGGCGTATTCCCCCAGACTATTCGCGCGGCGCGAGAAGGAAATGATGAGTTATAAATTGGTGTAGATACGTGAGGCTGCGATCGCGCTGCTACAAGCTCCACTCGGCATTCTGCAAAACGACTCGATAGCCATCTGGGTCTTTAAAGGTCACTCCATCTTTGTCCCAGTAGGGATTGTAAGAGTTTACAGGCTCAAATCCAATTGCTTTCATTCGCTCAACAGCTTGCTGCCATTCTTGTTGGTTAGGAAGGTAAAAGACGATGAGATTGTCTTCAGTTGGAGCGCCACCTACAATATGTCCCCGTTGATGGATGAATTCAAAGTGGTGGCTTTCTCCTGGCATCCCAACCATTACTCCGTCAAAACCTTTATGGTTTTCAAAACGATCGAGGATTTGCAGCCCTAAACCCTCTGTGTAGAAATGAACAACTTGAGCGAGGCGATCCGTTGGACGAGCAACCCGTAAAACCTTTCCTTGAAGCATATATATCTTCTCCAAATTTATTTTTTTGTTAAGCAGAAACTGGAGACCGAATATTATGAGTTGTTAAAAATTTCTCCTATTCGATCGCAAGTTCGCTGATTTTCCTCCGGGCTACCCACCGTAATCCGCAAACCTCCTCCAGTATGCCGAATTAAAGTACCTCGCTCTTTTAGCTGCTGCATGATTTGTTGGTGTTCCTGTTCTGGCGATTCGCCCTCAGCAGCTTTCACCCGCAGGTAAACAAAGTTAGCCGCACTCGGCCAAACTTGCAATTCTTGATGCTGAGTTAGCGCTGCAATTAATTTGGCTCTTTCTGCTATAATTTCGGGAATTACTGCTAGTAATAACTGCCGCTGCGCTAAGGCAAATTCGGCTGCGGTTTGCGAAAAAGCGGGGAGGTTGTAGGGGAGACGGATTTTTTCTAGGGCGGCTGCAAGTTCTGGATTGGCGATCGCATATCCGACTCTCATGGAAGCCAATCGAAATGCTTTGGAAAATGTTCGTAAAATTATCCAATTCGGATGTTGGTGCAATCGATCTGCTAAAGTATTTTGGCTGAATTCAAAATAAGCTTCGTCAATTACTACTAATATCTGTTTGGGCAAATTTTCCAACCAATCCACTTCGTCCGGTGTCAAAGCATTGGCTGTGGGGGAATTGGGATGAACGACGAAAACTACCCGTACTGGCGGATTTTGATTTTGAGAGATCGCCCTTTTAGCAGCTTCGATATCAATTTCAAAGTTATCCTCTTTTCGCGGAACACTGACAACTGGAATCCCCAGGGTGGTGGCGGTAATTCCGTACATCGAAAAGGTGGGATTGGCGACTAAAATTGAGCCTGCGCCGCCTAAGCAAGTAGCGATTAAGAGCGATCGAATTAGTTCGTCGGAACCGTTACCGACAGAGATATTGTCGGCTGTAATTGCGGTTTTTGGCTGTGGAACCCCCCCTAGCCCCCCCTTGTTAAGGGGGGGGACAGGAATAGATTCAGCCCCTAAGCCGGGGGGGATATTTAGGGATTCGTTGACGTATTGGGCGATCGCCCCTTTAAGCGCTGCGTGTCCGCCGTCGGGGTAGCGATTTGTCTCAATTAGCTGCTGGTAAGTCCAACCTAGCTTTTGTTTTAATTCCGCTGGTAAGTCGTAGGCGCATTCATTGGTATCCAAACGATCGATCGTACTTTCCGAGTGCGGTGATTCTCCTGACGCGCTGCCCGGATGGGGAGTGTATGCGGTGAGTTCGACTAAGTCTTTTCGGATAAAAGGAAGCATGGTATAATTTACAACTTTTTATTTTAGATTATCTGCGATGCTTGCATCTGAACTTAGCATAGAGCTTGTTCTATCTCGAAAGCAAGAGGAAAGGGGGAAATGAGTTTCTGTCGATCGATTGATGCAGGCATCGCGGCAAATTAATTATCTTGATAGAGTAACTGCTTAAATTTGGAAACTGACAATGAATAAATATGCAGCTTCGGCGCTTCTAGCTTTTAGTTTGGCTGTTGTCCCTTCAGCTATGCCTGCCTCAGCTCAAACGCAGTCGGCTCCGGCACAGAACAATACTAATTCTAATCGAGTTATTCTAGATACAACTCCGTTTCAAGAAAGCAAGGGCGACAACAATCATTGGGGTGCTTTGGGTTTGTTGGGCATCCTCGGTTTGGCAAATCTGTTTCGCAAGGATGAACCCAAAAAGTACCGCGATCCGATGGGTGGCGAATAATTGTTTTAAATGGCGATCGTCTTTGAGGGCTCCGCTAACGCCCAAGCCAAAAACCACATCAACTGTCTGTCTTGGACGCTGAAACCGGGTTGTTTACGAAACTACAGGATTATTGCCTTTAATCCTGACAAAAACCCCGGTTTCTTTGATCTTGATGGACACTTTTGCCATAAAATTATGAATCGCGCCACAAAGCAATCCCGCCCAACAAACCGCTGACATTCGGTACAATTTTAACCGACTGCGGTAAATCAAAAACAATCTTTTTAGTGTTGCCGCCGCCGATGTAAAAACGATCGCAGTTAAACAGATTTTGCAGCGAGACGATCGCTCTTTCCAGACGGCGGTTCCACCTTTTGACACCTATTGTATCTAAAGCCGATCGCCCTAATTGCTGTTCGTAAGTTTCCCCTTTGCGAAACGGGTGATGTCCTAATTCTAGATTTGGCACTAAGATACCATCGACAAATAAGGCAGAACCGAAACCTGTGCCGAGGGTAACTACTAATTCTACCCCAGTACCAGCAATTGCTCCCAATCCTTGAATGTCGGCATCGTTGGCCACTCGCACCGGTTTTCCCAACCGATCTTTGAGAGTAGTTGCTAGGTCAAAATCAATCCAAGACAAATCTAAATTCGCTGCGGTTTTGATGACGCCTAGACGCACCACACCAGGGAAACCGACGGATACTCGGTCAAATTCTCCTTGTCCGCTGGCTAAAGAGGCGATCGCCTCTAATATAGGTTCAGGCTTTGGCGGTTGAGGCGTTTCTACCCGGCTGCGTTCCGTTTGCGGTTCACCTTCAGCGTCCAAAACCATAACTTTGATGCCGCTTCCGCCAATGTCAACGGCTAAGGTGCGAGTCGATCGATATTGTTCAATCATTTGATTGTTAAAACTTGCAAGTTCATCCAATTTTACTTGAATTGGCAAAAATTTTGAATCGATTCCCAAATTTCCCCCAGGACATTTCCCAAAGAATGGTCGTCTTCTAGTTCCATTAATTGCACCCAGGGACGGTTATCGGCAAAATTTATACTAGCTTGAATCGGTATTATTGTATCATGCTTGCCGTGAACAATTAACGTAGGGACTGACCGCATTAATTTTTCTTCAGGATATTGAGCCATTTCTGCCACAAACTGATAATTCAACGGCAAATATCGCTGTTCGCCGTAGTGGTAAACTGGCAAATATTTCTCAGACTCCCACTTTTCTAACTGTTGCTGTCCCAACAGCGGCAGCCAGTAGCCGAGAAATTGAAAAGCAGGCGCTAACAAAACTATTTGCTTTACTGATAATTGTCGCTGGGCCAACCAAGCTGCTGTCAGTCCCCCAAAACTAGACCCAATTATGGTAACTTCCCCTAATTTTTTTACGTTTTCTGTCGTGGATTGAGAGGATTGAATCGGCAAAAATTCTGTTTCTATTTGCCGCAACTGGCGGGTGAGAGTGAGACCCGAAAAATCATTTTGATTGAGATCGGGAGTTTTCAAGTCAATTCCCAGGGAAGAAAAGCAAGATCGGAAATATTTAGCCTTAGCTGAATCGGGACTTGAAGCAAATCCGTGTAAATAAATGTAACTCGAATCGTTTTGTAGATTCATCCAAAAAGTGATATTTAACAACAAATACTAAGTATAACACCCAAAACCCCGACTTTTTCAAGAAGTCGGGGTTCTAGTAAACCTCGAAGAAAATGGAACTATTACTGCGGTTTTGGGTTATTTTGCATCCGGTTTTTGACAGTTTGTCGCCGCTGCTGCATTAGTTGAGATAATTGGGTGCGCTGTTCAGGCGTGAGCACTTCTCGCATTGACAGCGTAGTTTCAAATTGTACCTCTTCCAACTGCTGTCTCAATCCCATAATTTGACGATGTTTTTCGCGCATTTGGCTGACATTTGCCGTCGGACTCGACATCATCGTTTCCAATTCTTGTCTGGCTTGGCGGACTGCTTGCATCCGCTGGGAAACTTGCTCTTTGTAGCGATCGCGAACTGTCTGCATTTTCTGCTTTTGCTCGGCACTTAAATTAAGTTTATCGAACAGCCCACCTTCCCGACGGGCGGGTCGATTTGGCTTTTCGTTTTGGGCAATTGTTTCAGCTTGGGCGGGACTGGGAACGGCTATTGCAGCGGCTGTAGTGCCGAAGGTAAACATTAAAACGACTATTGCAGAAATTCGTTGAATCAACATCAAAAATTACCTCTTTGAGATTAGTTGTTTGTTGGCGGTTCGGTGTCCGTGGTGACAGCGAAATCGGGCAAATTTTCGCCGCGAGAATCGTTCAATACACCCTCCCAATTATTGACAAGAAATGCTTCTAGATGCGCCGCCT